>CAMPGW010000047.1 GCA_946885735.1 uncultured Gammaproteobacteria bacterium | reverse complement strand
CGGTCCGGCACGCCGCGCCGCTACGCCTATCTGGGCGAGGTGTTCCGCCAGAGGCGCGAGGGCGGCAGTGAATTCTTCCAGGCCGGCATCGAGGATCTCGGCGAGACGGATACAGCGGCAGCCGACGCACGCTCCGTGGCCGATGCCTGGGCGCTGATCGGCCTGGTGGTGGCCGAGCGTGATCTCGCGCTGTCGGTGGGGGTGGTGGGGGTGGATCCGGTGTGGGATTCAATTCGCTCAGGTCTTCTGAGCGCCCCCGAAACGCGGGACTAAAGTCGGCTTTCGCCAAACTCAAGCACCGGAAGTCCTAGACTTCTCAAATAACAAAAAGTCGAATCGTAGAATTCTGGGAGGCGAGTCGGGTCGTTGGGGTCGCCTGGCGATACAAATATCGCCATGCCTTGTCGGGCTCGGGTTAGCAGCACGCGGTAGGCATTCTTAAGGTAGCGCTGCCGATCCCGATCTTTGACTCGATTCCACTTCGACCCCACGAACTGGCGGAAATCCCACTGGCCTGCGACCAGACGAAGATCAGCGTCCCAATTCACGCACGCCCAGTCCAACTCAAGCCCTTGCACCTGAAATTCTGTGGCCGCGTCCTCGAGAAAAGAACTGGATCGAATGTCGCTCGAGTCGTTCAGGAACCAATGCACGGGGTTGACCTCGACGCGGACGTCAATCGCATGTGGTTTGAGCCGCATTGCGCCTGAGGTAGCGACTAGTCCCAACTTTTCCGAGCCACGCGCGCGCAAACGAAGCCAGCGTTTGGCCAAACCGAGGTCTCGGGTAAGGACGACGGGGTACCTATTCGATATTCCCGCAAACAGACCGGCTGCGGACTCAACTTCGAGATCCAGCGCTGCGCTCACGAAAGACGACACGTTCTGCGCCCTGAAAGACCTCATCGAAGTAGAAAGATGCAGGGTTGGAAGGTCAGTCACGGACTGCCTGCTCTTGAGCTCGTCGAGAATGCCGGAAGCTGCTTCGTCCGCGTTGCGCAGCTGAGCTGAGACGAACACGTTCCAGGTTGGAAATCGGTCACGAACAGCCGCCAGCCACGTCGAAATGCCTGCTTCCCCCCGGTTGATCTCTTGGCCATTTCCCACCAGACATATCACTACTGCCCAATCTGGGTGACGGTCCACGTACGACAGCAGAAGCTCGGGCTCGGATCCTGAGACATGAGTTATGCCCTTCTTCCGCTTCAGGAAGTCGTTAGTCATTGCGGCATTCCAAGCCCGCTGTGCTTCATCGAAAATGACTACATGGTCAGCGGGAGGCCGATCAACCTCGATAATCCCTGCGTCTCGAAAATGGTGAACATTCTGGATAAACGACTTGACCTTCCGCCTCACTTCTCCCTTCCGTGCGACTTGTCCGGCGCCGACGCTCCGTCGGACCTCATCCCTGACCAATGCCTCTTTTAGCACCTCCACCAATGGCCCGTTTCCTGAGAGGAATACCGCATGTGTCGAATTGTCGGCATCGCGGCGCTTGTTTGCGGCGTCCAGCCCCACTAATGTCTTGCCTGCTCCGGGGACTCCAGTTACGAACACGATGCTCTTTCCGCCGTGCCGCATCGAATCTTGGATTAGGCGATCAATTTGGGCGGTAGTCTCGCCAAGGTTCTGAGCATCAGAGCCGTGGCGAGCGATCGCATCAACCGAGTGGTTGGCATACAACGCCCGAGCGGCCTCGATAATGGTCGGAGACGGCGAATAGGGCTGGTGAGCCCAATTGTCTCCGTCAAGATCGCCGGCCGTTGAGTTAGCAAAAGCCTGGAAGACGGCAGCAAGGCTGTCACACCCGCAGTGGATTGGCCGAAAGACGCCATCCGGGTCGGGTTCCGAAATGTGGAAGGAGAGCTGCCGCGCATCGGTTGCAACCAGCACAGGAACGATGGTCGCGCTGCGGCTTCCAAGATGAAAATACTTCAGGTCAAGGGCGTAGTCCCACGCCTGTCGTTTGTCCGCGGCCAAGAACTCGGCCTCACCAACCTTGAACTCAAGTACCAGAATCACCGAAGGAAGAACGACCACCACGTCTATCCGCGCCCCGATTCTCGGAACGGTAAACTCAAAATAGATATGTCCCTGTACGCCGTCTAGTACAGGCTGCAAGTGAAGGACCTGGCTATACCAGGCCGAGGCTTGCTCAGAGCGTGTGTCGAAACCTGAGGCAAGCACCAGTCGACCAACGATCCGCTCCGGGTCGTCGGCGACAAAGTCTGCGATCGGGGCGCCATAGTAGTAGAACTCAGCCATGCGCCAGGATAGCTGATCACGATGGCTTGGACCGGGGGTTCTCCGATACGAGACAGGGACGCGGTCTGGCCATGGAGCCCCTGGGACGGGTAGTCTCTCGGGCACTGGACGGAGGACCGCATGGCGAAGTTCTTGAACACAAGCGCTACGAACTATTTCCTCGAGGAGCTCATCAAGGACGCAAAGGATCGTTTGATCCTTATTAGCCCATACCTAAAGCTCAACGATCGAATGAAAGAGTTGCTGGCAGACAAGAACCGCCTGAAGATTGACGTCAGGATGGTGTACGGCAAGAGCGAGTTGCAGCCTCAAGAAATCAGCTGGCTCAAGGAGTTGACTTACATCCGTACGAGCTTTTGTAAGAATCTGCACGCGAAGTGCTATCTAAACGAAGAGCTGTGCATTATTACCAGCCTGAACTTGTATGAGTTTAGCCAGGTAAACAACAACGAGATGGGCATACTCATCCGACGAGGTGAGGACGGCGATCTCTATCGCGACGCCTACGAAGAGGCACAGCGGATTATTCGCATTAGCGACGAAGTAAGAATTTCCATGGAGCGCGTCGTTGGGGACGTCGGAGCAACTGAGGCGAGTTCTGCAGCAGCCCTAAGAAATGATGAAAGCGAAGAAACTGCCGGAAAGCTGACGACTTCAAAACTGGCAGTAAAGTTGGGTGTAAAGACTGCGGAGCTGACGGAAAAGCTGGTGGTGGGCGGGTTTCTCGAGCTTAAGGGCGGAAAACCCTTCATCACGGAGAAGGGCAAGGGAGCGGGCGGCGAGTGGCGAAAAAGTGCGAAGTTCGGTTCATATTTTCTGTGGCCAGAAACGCTTAAGCCGGAAGATGGCTAAAGGGCTCCCCAGTGGAGACGTTCCTTATCGTGGTGCTCGCATTCCTGGGCGGAGCTGGCTTCGGGTGGTGGCGACGTTTGGCTGCCGAAACCACCGGGGAGCGTGCGGTGCGCCACCGACTTATGGATGAGTTCGGTAGCCAGGGCGCTCATCTTCTGAACAATGTCACTATTCCTTGCGAAGCTGGCACCACCCAAGTCGACCACATCCTTCTGAGTCGCCGTGGGGTTTTCGTTATCGAGTCAAAGCATTACACAGGCTGTATCTTCGCTAGCGATAAATCCGCCAAGTGGACTCAGGTCATCTACAAGGTAAAAAACACGTTCCAGAACCCACTCCGGCAGAACTACAAGCATTCAACGGAGGTGAGGAAGATCTTGGAATTCCTACCGTCAGACCTGGTGCACTCCGCGGTTGTATTTACGGGTGATGCTGAGTTCAAGACGGCCATTCCGAACGGTGTGTTCGGACTGGATGGTCTCGTGGGACATATCAGGTCCTTTCGAGACGACTCGCTTTCGGAGAATAGGGTGCAGTTCTGCGTGGGCAGGCTTGAGTGCAAGCGCCTTGCGCTTACGGGCGCCACCGACGTTGAGCATCAGGCGCATCTAACCAATCGATTTCGAAATTGATGCGTGGTTGAGTGGGCCGCGGCGAACGGAAGCCCGCCCAGGTGAATTCGTCTTGTGCACGCGTCGCACACATTGCGCTCACCGTTGCTCCACACATTCGGAGATAGGGTAGAGCTCACCTCGCGCCACCCCGGCGCGATCCCCAGAGGACTCCCCCCATGAAGCCCCTTCCCCTCGCGTCCGCCCTCCTGCTCTCGCTCACCCTCGGCACCACCGCGCTCGCCGGCGGCGGCCCGAAGAATCCGACCGTCGGCGGCGCGGCGATGTACCAAAGTCGTGACATCGTCGACAACGCCGTCAACTCGAAGGACCACACCACCCTCGTTGCGGCGGTCAAGGCCGCCGGCCTGGTCGAGACGCTGAAGAGCCCCGGCCCGTTCACGGTGTTCGCGCCGACCGACGCCGCCTTCGCCAAGCTGCCCGCGGGCACGGTGGAGACCCTCGTCAAGCCGGAGAACAAGGCCGCGCTCACCGGCATCCTGACCTACCACGTGGTCGCCGGCCGGCTCGACGCCAAGGCGCTGTCGAAGCAGGTGAAGGACGGCGGCGGCAGCGCCACCCTGACCACCGTCAAGGGCGATCCGCTCACCGTCACCGCGCAGGGCAAGTCGCTGGTGCTGACCGACGCCAAGGGCGGCACCAGCACCGTCACCATCGGCGACGTCTACCAGAGCAACGGCGTGATCCACGTGGTGGATTCCGTCCTGCTTCCGTAAGCGGAGTTCAGCAGGCCGGCCGGACGGCTGCCACCGTTCGGCCGGGCCACTGTCGGCTTCGGCCGATGCAAGCCGCGGTGTATCCTTTCCCGCACGCCACGAGGCGCGCGCGGGGACTGGCGGCATGGCATCGAACGACTACACGCCGGACCGGTTGATGGCCTTCCTGCGGGACGGGGCCGTGAAGGGCCTGATCAATCCCGCGGTCGCCAAGAGCCGGCTGAGCGCGGTGGAGCAACTCTTCGTCGAGCTCGACGAGCGCGAGCGCGCCGACATCCGCCGCATTGATGTCGACCGCCTGTGCCAGCGCCTGCACAAGCTGCAGGACAGCAGCATCCGCCCGGAAGTGGTGGCGGTTTACAACAAGCGCGCGCAGGCCGCGCTGACCGACTACTTCGCCTGGCTGGACAATCCGCAGGGCTTTTCCTCGATCGGCGGCGACGGCCTGCGCAAGGAGAAGCGCCATGCCGCCTCCGACAAGGAACTCGCCCGCGAGCAGAAGGCGCTGGAGGAAATCACCCTGGCGGCCAGCGAGTTGCCGACCGATCTGGTGGCCGTGCCCTTGCGCGAGGACCGCACCGTCTACGTGCAGAACCTGCCGCTGGACCTGAGCCTGGCGGAGGCGAAGAAGATTTCCCGGGTGATCCTGGCGATGGCCCGCGACGCGGACGCGGCGGGGCACGATGCAGACTAAGCGCGCCCTGCTGGTCACGCCCATGGCGATCTTCGGATTGTCGGGCGTCGCGCTGACGATCTACTTCCTCGCCACCGACCTGTCCGGCCCCTTCCACGACAACCTGGTGCCGGAGCTGATCGGCTTCACCCTCGAGGGCTTCTTCCTGGTCGGCCTGTTGTCGCTGATCCAGAACTCGCGCGAGCGCGCCCGCCGCCGCGAGTTGTGGCTGAGCCTGCGCGGCTCGCTGCGCGGCATCCTGTCGAACCTGGACATCGCCTTCCTGGCGCCGAATGCGGAACCGACGCAGACCCGCGCGCTGGAACAGGACCTCGACAGCGTGGAGCGCTTCATGCGCGAGCTGCGCGACAACCGCATGAGCCTGCGCAGCATGACCTCGCTCAAGCGCGAGAGCGTCGAGGCGCTTGCCCTGGTCCGCGACATGATCCCGGTGGCCGCGCAGCTCAGCGCCAGCCACATGCGCTGGTGGATCGCCATTGTCGATTCCATGCGGCAGCTCTCGCGGGCGCAGACCCGCGAGGCGGTGGAGCAGAGCGTCTACCTGCTGCTGGAGAACATGGGCGAGTTCGATCGCCTGTCCTACTAGCGGCAGGCAGCGCGTGGTTTCCTGATGCGGTAATCTCGCCGCACGCTCATCATCGGCGCCCCTTGTGATCGAGATCCCGGGCTACACGCTGCTACGCCAGATCGGCCAGGGCGGGATGGCGTCGGTCTACCTGGCCGAGCAGCAGTCGCTCGGCCGCGAGGTGGCGCTGAAGGTGCTGGCGCCGCAGCTGGCCCAGGACGCCGACGCGCGCGAGCGCTTCCTGCGCGAGGCGCGCACCGCAGCCAAGCTGCACCATCCGCACATCGTGCCGATCTACGACGTCGGCACCCACGGCGACCTGGCCTACATCGCCATGGAGTACGAGCCCGGCGGCACCGCCATGCCCGTGGTCGGGGCGGGGCACGAGCTCAACGCGGCACTGGGCGTGGTCCGGCAGATCGCCACCGCGCTCGACCATGCGCATTCCCAGGGCGTGGTCCATCGCGACATCAAGCCGGAGAACATTCTCTGCCGCGCCGACGGCACCTGCATGCTGTCGGACTTTGGCATCGCCCGGGCGATGGAGTCGAACACCGTGCTCACCCGCGAGGGCAGCACGGTCGGCACCCCGCAATACATGAGCCCGGAGCAGCTGCGCGGCGAAAAACTCGACGGCCGCGCCGACCTGTACAGCCTCGGCGTGATGCTTTACCAGCTGCTGACCGGCAAGCTTCCGTATACGGGCAGCGACGGCTGGGCGGTGGGCATGCAGCACCTGACGGCGGAGATTCCGCGTCTGCCTCCTGGCCTTGCAAAGGCGCAGCCGCTGCTCGACCGCATGATGGCCAAACTGCCGGCCGACCGGCCCCGCTCGGGCGCTGCGGTCGTGCAGGAGATCGACGCACTGCTGGCCGGTGCGCCAGCGACGGTCCCGATGCCGGTCAGCGCACCGGCCGGGCAGGGGCGCTTCGCGAAAGGACCGTGGCTGGTCGGCGGCGCGGTCGCGCTGCTGGCGCTCGGCGCGTTCGCGGTGTGGAAGGTCCACGGCGGCGAGCCCGCTGCGGCACCGGCGGTCGCCGCGCCCGGGCCCGCGGTGCCCGCGCCTGCGTCGCCCGCGCCGGCCATCAAGTCCGTCGCCGTGCTGCCCTTCGTCAACATGTCCAGCGACAAGGAGAACGAATACTTCGCCGACGGCATCTCCGAGGAGATCCTCAACCAGCTGGCCCAACTGAAGAACCTGCGCGTGGCCGGGCGCACCTCCTCGTTCTCCTTCAAGGGCAAGGACCAGGACCTGCGGGAGATCGGCCGGCAGCTCGGCGTGGCCTACGTGCTCGAAGGCAGCGTGCGCAAGTCCGACACCAACGTGCGCATCACCGCGCAGCTGATCCAGGCCCGTGACGGGTTCCATGTCTGGTCGCAGACCTACGATCGCGAGCTGAGCGACATCTTCAAGGTGCAGGACGAGATCTCGCGGGCCGTGCTCGACGCCATGAAGGCCAACCTGTTGGGCGACCAGCAGCCACGCGCCAGTTCCACCACCAGCGTGGCCGCCTACAACCTGCACCTGCAGGCGCAATCGAATTTCTTCAAGCGCGGCAGCGAGAACCTGGAGGCGGCCCGTCGCCAGTTCGAGGCGGCGCTGGCCCTCGACCCGGACTACGTGCCCTCGCTGGTCGGCCTGGCGCGCACGCTGGTCTTCATGCCGAGCTACAAGCGCTACGTGGCGCGCGAGCGCGACGCGCTGTTCGATGCCTCTGCCGAGGCTGCCCGGCGTGCGCTCGCGCTGGACGCCGACAATGCCGCCGCCCATGCCTTGCTCGCCTACGGCGCGATGAAGCGGCATCGCTGGGAGGAGGCGGAAGCCGGCTTCACCCGCGCGCTGGCGCTGGCGCCCAACGACGGCGAGGTCGTCAACATGGCGGGCGATTTCTACGTGCAGGTGCTCGACCGGGGGCGAGCCCTCGAGCTCGAACGCCGGGCACTCGAGCTCAATCCGCTATCGCCGGTGCACAACTGGGAGGTCGGCATTGCCCACGCGGTGTTTGGCGAATTCGATCGCGCCATCCCGCACCTGACCGCGGGCAATGCCCTGGCGCCGGAGCTCTTTCGCCCCTACTTCTCGATGGTGTGGTCCTACGGCGAGCTCAAGCGTTTCGACGAGATGCACGCGGTGATCGCCAAGGCCCGTCGCCTCACGCAGGCCCCGGACCACTACTACCTGTTTCTCGATGCTTGGGCGGCCATTTTCGAGGGCAAGCGTGAGCGCGCACTGCAATTGCTCGAACGCCTGGAGCCGGTCGCTGCCCGGGGCGAAATCGGGCCTCCTTCCTGGCTCGGCTATGCCTACCTGCTGGTGGGCGAGTCGGACAAGGCCGCGCACTGGTTGCAGCAAGCCAGCAGCATCGGCGACGACAGCTTCTGGTACCCCGAGCCCATTGACCTGAAGCGGCTCTACGCCGATCCGAAGACCCGGTTCGTATTTCGGGACCCGGACTTGAAGGCGCTCCTGGATATTCAAGCCAGGCATCTCGACTAATCCCAAAATGGGTATGAAAATACCCATTATGGGAAAGAAACTCACCAGCCGCACCTCTCGTCCGCCTCGTGCCCCCCGTGGCAGCGGCATCGCCTCCGCGCTTTTCACGACCACCCAGCAACGGGTGCTCGGCCTGTTGTTCGGCCAGCCCGAACGGAGCTTCTTCGCGAGCCAGGTGATTGCCCTGGCGGGAGGCGGCACCGGGGCCGTGCAACGCGAGCTGGCACGCCTGGAAGCCGCGGGACTGGTGGCGTCGCGGCGCGTCGGCACGCAGAAGCACTACCAGGCTGATGCGCAGTCGCCGGTCTTCGCCGAGCTGTGTTCGCTCGTGCGAAAGACCGTCGGGCCTGCCGAGCCCTTGCGCGTGGCGCTCGCTCCGATCGCGCAGGCGATCCAGCTGGCATTCGTCTTCGGCTCGGTCGCGAAGAAGGCTGACAGCAGCGACAGCGATATTGACCTGCTGGTGGTGTCGGACTCGTTGTCGTATGCAGATGTGTACCCGCTGCTGGAGGACGCGAGCCGCCACCTGGGTCGAACGGTGAACCCGAGCATTTACACGCAGGCCGACCTGGCGCGCGGGCGAAAAACCGGGGGCGCGTTCCTGAAGCGCGTCATGGCACAGCCAAAGCTATGGGTCATAGGAGAGGAGCATGACATCGCCGCTTGAGAACCTGGCCATCGCAACGGGGCCGTTGCAGCATCCGCGCTGAGCGGCCCGCCCGCGTGATTTCTGGCATGCTCTGCCCTGCGCACCTCCGCGGGGAACGGACGCCGTGCCGCTCATCCACGAACTCAAACGCCGCAACGTCATCCGCATGGCCGGCCTGTACCTGGTCGGGTCGTGGCTCATCGTGCAGGTCGCGGGCACGCTGCTGCCGATGTTCGGCGCGCCGGATTGGGTGGCACGCAGCCTGGTGCTGGTGCTGGCGATCGGCTTCCTGCCGGCGCTGGCCTTCGCCTGGATCTTCGAGCTCACGCCCGAGGGCCTGAAGCGCGACGAGGCGGTGCCCGCCGAGGCATCGATCGCGCCGCAGACGGCGCGGCGAATGGACCGGCTGATCATCGTGGTGCTGTTGCTGGCGCTGGGCTACTTCGCGCTGGACAAGTTCGTGCTGGCGCCGAAGCGTGATGCGATGGTCGCGGCGCCGCCCGCGCAAGCCGCAGTCGTTCCCCCGGCCGAGGCAGCAGCCCCCGCACTCGGCCGCCAGTCCATCGCGGTGTTGCCCTTCGCCGACCTCAGTCCGACCCAGGACCAGGCCTATTTCAGCGACGGCATGGCCGAGGAAATCCTCAACGCGCTCGCGCAGGTGAAGGGCCTGAAGGTCGCCGGCCGCACCTCGTCCTTCCAGTACAAGGGCCGCAACGAGGACCTGCGCGCCATCGGTCGCGCGCTCGGCGTGGCGCACATCCTCGAGGGCTCGGTGCGCAAGCAGGGCGAGCGCGTGCGCATCACCGCGCAGCTGATCCAGGCCAGCGACGGCAGCCACCTGTGGTCGGAAACCTACGACGGCGACCTGCGCGACGTGTTCGGGTTGCAGGAAAACATCGCCCGCGCGATCACCACGCAGCTGAAGCTGGTGCTGGAGGACGGCCAGCGGCTGGTGCCGGTGGCGACGCGGGACATGGAGGCCTACGGCCTGTACCTGAAGGCGACCTCGATCTTCGACCACCGCGACGCCGAGCGCATGCCCGAGGCGGCGCGGATGCTGGAGGAAGCAACCCGGCGCGATCCGGACTACGCCCGCGCCTGGGCCAGGCTGGCCGCGGTGTACGTCATCCTGCCGACCTACATCGGCACCAGCGCGTCCTCCATGCTGGACCAGGTCCGCGCCACCGCGAAGAAGGCGATCGCACTCGATCCCACACTGGCCGAGCCCTGGGCCGTGATGGGCCTGGCCTCCAGCCAGGGCAAGGCCGACCACATCGCCGCGCGCCAGGAATTCGAGCAGGCCCTGCGGCTGGACGCGGACGACATCACCACCAACTTCTGGTACGGGCTGGCGCTGTTGCGCTCCGGTTACCACGACGCCGGCGTGGAGCGCCTGGAGCACGCGCTGGCCGTGGACCCGATGGTGCCGAACCTGATGCGCTGGCGCGGCGTGGCCGCGTTGTTCGACGGCGACCTCGATACCGCCGAGCAGTACCTCAAGCGCGCGCAGGCCACCGGACTGGTGTTCGCCGACCGCGAACTGGCCGAGCTGGCCGCCGCCCGCGGTGACCGGGCCGAGGCGACGCGACTGTGGGTGTCCGGGAACTGGAACCTGCTGCGCATGCTGCCGGCCGAGGCCGCGACCGTGGTGCCCGCGGGACTCTACGGCAGTGCGCAGGAACGCGAGCGGGCGGTGCGCCTGATCCGCGATTGGGCGGCCGGGCAGGAGACGGTGCCCGGCCTGTTGCCATTGACGCTGGTGCAGCTTGGACAGGGCGCCGAAGCGCTCGAGCTGGCGCGCCTCAAGGTCGACGGCGACGATTCCGACTTCATGGCCTTCCTCTTCAGCCGCCGCGGCGCCAGCCTGCGCGCGCTGCCGCCGTACGCCCGCCTCGTCGAGGACGAAGGACTCGTGCGGCTATGGGCCCGGCACGGAGCGCCGGACCTGCGCTAGCGCGGAGTTTCCCGCTCAGTCCTCGTTCGGATCCTTGTAGCGGAACGGATCGCTGTCCTCGGGCAGGATCGGCAACACGTTCGCCGGCACCGTCTTGTCCGCGTTTGCCGCCGCCAGCAGCACGCCGGCCAGCACCGCCGAGGCCTGGCGCAAGTCGTTCGCGCGCAGGTGGTCGTAGCTGTCCACGCTGGAGTGGTGGGTGGTGGAGTTGTAGTCGAGCGGGTCCTGGATGAACTGATACGCCGGCAGGCCCATGCGCACGAAGGGCACGTGGTCGGTGCCGCCGGTGTTGCCGGCCACCACCGCGCTGGCGCCCAACGCATCGTAAGGTGCGAGCCAGTTGCGCAGCAGCGGCACCGCGGCGACGTTGCCCTCGGCGTGCAGGCCGCGCAGCTTGCCGCCGCCGTTGTCGACGTTGAGGTACAGGGTCAGGTCCTTGAAGCCGGGCTTGCGCGTGATCGGGAAGGCCACCCGGCTGGTGGTGCCGGGGCCGCCGGCGAGCAGGTCCGGGTCGGTCACCGCCGGCCGCGAGGCCAGGTGCCGCTCGGCATATGCGTAGGAACCGTACAGGCCCTGCTCCTCGCCCGACCACAGCGCGAAGCGGATGGTGCGGCGCGGCTTCACGCCCATCGTGGCGAGGATGCGCGCGGCTTCCATGATCACCGCGCTGCCGGCGGCATTGTCCACCGCGCCATCGGCGGCGACCCAGCTGTCGAGGTGGGCGCCGGCCATCACGTAGCCCGCGGACGAGTCGCTGCCCGGGATGTCGGCGAACACGTTGTTGGCCTCGGTGTTGCTGGTGTCGAAATGCACCTTGCTGTCGAGCTCGACGCGCACCGGGCCGACCTTGGCCAGGCGCGCGAGACGACGGTAATCCTCCTGCGCGATCTCGACGGCGGGCACCTGCGGCGTCTGCCCGGTCTTGTGGGTGTAGCCCTCGCCGTGCAGCAGGCCGTTGGGGCGGTAGGACATGCGCGCCCAGGCCAGCGCGCCCTCGGCCTTGAGGAAGGCGTCGAGCTTGAGCGCGAAGGCGCGGCGCTTGCTGCGCGGCTTGAGCGACTGCGGGTCGTGGTCCGGCGCCTCGTAGGTGTCGAGTTCGCCGATCTCCTTGTCGGTCAGGCGCAGGAACGGCACCTTGCTCGCGTCGGTGGGGGCGCGCGGCAGCGTCACCAGCACGATCTTGCCGGCGAGCTTGCCGCGCCAGGCGTCGAAGTGCTTCTCCTCGCTCATCGGCGCGACCACGATCTCGGCGCTGATCGGGCCGTTGGTGGCCGGCGTCCAGGCAATCGGAATGGCGCGCAGCATCTGCGGCCGCGGCGCGGTCATGCGCAGGCTCGAGGATTCGATCCACCAGCCGGGCCCGAACTCGAAGCCCTCGGCATGCACGTTGGACAGACCCCACTGGCGGAACTGCGCCTGGGTCCAGCGCTCGGCTTCACGCATCGCCGGGGAGTTGGTCATGCGCCCGCCGATGCGGTCGGTGAGGTGCGACACGATCTGCAGCACCTGGCCGCGGTTGTGGGCGATGTCGATGATGCGGTTGGCGTCCTCGGCGGCGGAGGCGCCGAGCAGCACGGGAAGCGAAGCGAAGAGCAGGGTCAGGCGAAGACAGCGCACGGAGGATCCTTTGTCGAAAGGGAGAATCGGGCGGAACGGGGACCGCGGCATTCTGCCATGCCGGCCCGGGGCCTAGGCGCCTCCGATCTCCCGCCGCAGCGCCGCGAGCAGCGCGTCCACCTGCGCATCGTCGTTGTAGACGTGGGTGCTGATGCGGATGCCGTGGAACACCTTCGGGTCGATGGCGCGGATGGCGATGCCCTCGCGCGCCAACAGGTGGGCGCGCACCGCGTTGACGTCCACCGCGGCGGGCAGGCGGCAGGCGACCAGGCCGCAGGCCAGCGGACCGGGGGTCGGGCCGACCACCTGCGCGCCGGGCAGGGTCGCCAGTTCCGCGTGCAGGCGGTTGCGCAGTCTCTGGCCGTGCGCGGCGACACGCGCGAGGCCCTCGCCTTCCACGCGCGCGACGGCGGCGCCCAGGCCGATCACCTGCGGCAGCGGGAAGATGCCCATCGCATCCACGTTGAGCCGGCGCTTGCCCTGCATCCACGGGATCGGCGCGATGCGCTGCGAGGCGTCGGCACGGATCACCAGCATGCCGGTGCCCTTCGGACCGAGCAGCCACTTGTGGCCGCTGCCGGCGTAGGCGTCGCAACCCAGGGCTGCCACGTCCACCGGGATCTGCCCGACCGCCTGCGCGCCGTCGATGACGCTGAGCACGCCGCGCTCGCGTGCCAGCGCGCAGAGTTCGGCGATCGGCATCACCAGGCCGGTCCAGGCCAGTACGTGGCTGACGCTGAGCACGCGGGTGCGCGAGGTGATCGCCGCGGCGACCTTGTCGAGGATCACGCGCGGGTCGATGTCGTCGGGGTCGAGGGGCACCACGTCGAGTTCGATGCCGCGGCGCTCGGCCAGCCAGCGCCAGCACAGCAGGCCGCCCTCGTGTTCGAGGCTGGTGGTCAGCACGCGGTCGCCGGGTTGCAGCTCCAGCGATTGGGCGATGGTGTTCATCGCGTTGCTGGTGCCGTGGGTGAGCAGCAGCTCGTCGGGTGTGGCGCCGAGGAAGGCGGCGATGCGCGCGCGCGCCGTTTCGGCCTCCTGCAGCAGCGTTCCGCCGGCGGCGCGGTAGGCCTGGCTGGGTGGATTGCTTTCGAAGCGCCGCATCGCCTCGACGGTGGCTTCGATCACCGCGCGCGGCGAGGCGCCGGTGGTGCCGGTGTTGAAATGCATGAAGCCGGGTTCCATCAGGAACTCGCCCGGCGGGAATCCCTGCATGGCTGCCTCCGCACTCGGATGGATGCAGTTTGCACCCGCCGCCGCGCCCCGCCAATCCCGCGGCAAGCGGCGGGGAACCCGGTATCCTGCCGCCATGTCCCGCGATCCCCGCTACGATCCCCTGTTCGAGCCGATCCGGCTCGGCCCCGTCACCGCGAAGAACCGCTTCTTCCAGGTCCCGCACTGCAACGGCATGGGCCATGCGATGCCGCAGTCGCACGCCGCGATGCGCGAGGTGAAGGCCGAGGGCGGCTGGGCGGTGGTGTCGACCGAGGAATGCGAGATCCATCCGAGTGGCGACGTCTCGCCGTATGTGGAGGCGCGGCTGTGGGACGACCACGACATTCCCGCGCTGGCGCTGATGTGCGAGAAGGTGCACGCGCACGGCGCGCTCGCCGCGATCGAGCTGACCCACAACGGCCCGACCGCCTCCAACCTGTATTCGCGCGAGGTGCTGCTGGCGCCCTCGCACCAGCCGAGCAAGTACGGCTACCCGAACCAGGCGCGGGCGATGACCAGGCGCGACATCGCCGACTACCGGCGCTGGCACCGCGCCGCGGCCCTGCGCGCGCGTCGGGCCGGCTTCGACGTGATCTACGTGTACGCCGCGCACGACCTGAGCCTGGCGATGCACTTCCTGCAGCGCCGCCGCAACCAGCGCCTGGACGAGTACGGCGGCTCGCTGGAGAACCGCGTGCGCCTGTTGCGCGAGGTACTCGAGGATACGAAGGACGCGGTGGGCGATACCTGCGCGGTGGCCCTGCGCTTCGCCACCGAGGAATCGCTCGGGCCGGCCGGCGTGGAACTCGCCGAGGCCCGCGACATCGTCGGCATGCTGGCCGAGCTGCCGGACCTGTGGGACGTCAACGTCGCGGCCTGGTACAACGATTCGCTGCCCTCGCGCTTCGCGCCCGAGGGTGCGCAGGAACCCTTCATCGACTTCGTCAAGCGCACGACCAGCAAGCCGGTGGTCGGCGTCGGCCGCTTCACTTCGCCCGACACGATGATCTCGCAGCTCAAGCGGGGCGTACTCGACATCATCGGCGCGGCGCGGCCGTCCATCGCCGACCCGTACCTGCCGCGCAAGATCGAGGAAGGCCGCGCGGACGATATCCGCGAGTGCATCGGCTGCAACATCTGCGTCACCGGCGACATGACCATCACGCCGATCCGCTGCACGCAGAACCCGACCATGGGCGAGGAGTGGCGCAAGGGCTGGCACCCGGAACGCATCGCGTCGAAGGCTTCGGACGCGCGCGTGCTGGTGGTAGGCGCGGGGCCGGCAGGGCTGGAAGCGGCGCGGGCGCTCGGCCAGCGCGGTTATGAGGTGATGCTGGCGGAGGCCTCCGCCGAACTCGGCGGCCGCGTCAGTCGCGAGGCCCGGCTGCCCGGTTTGTCGGAATGGGGGCGTGTGCGCGACTGGCGCGTCGGGCAGATCGCCAAGCTCTCCAACGTCGAGGTCTATCGCGGCAACGCGCTGTCGGCGCAGGACGTGTTCGAGATCGGCGCGCAGCACGTTGTGCTCGCCACCGGCAGCCATTGGCGGCGCGATGGGTTCGGGCGCAGCAATGGCTTGCCCATTCCCGGGCTCGGCACGGCGAATGTGTTCACGCCGGACGACGTGATGGACGGCAGCTTCGACGCGACGGCGGCGCCGGGTCCGGTGGTCATCTTCGACGATGATGGTTTCTACCTGGGCACCGTCATCGCCGAGGCCCTGCATGCGCGCGGCCGCGCGGTGGCGATCGTCACCGCGGACGACATGGTCGGGTCCTGGAGCGCCAACACCCTGGAATACCGCCACGTGCAGCGGCGCCTGCACGGGCTCGGCATCGGCCAGCGCGTTTCGCACGACCTGGTCGCCTACGACGGCGCCGTGCTGCGGGTCGAAAACATCTGGTCGGGCGCACTGCTGGACCTGGAGTGCGCGGCGCTGGTTCTGGTGACCTCGCGGCTGCCGAACGAACAGCTGCTGCTCGACCTGCGCGAACGCGAGGCCGAGTGGGCCGATGCCGGCATCGCCACGGTGCGCGCGATCGGCGACGCCGAGGCGCCGGGGCTGATCGCGCATGCGGTGTATGCGGGGCATCGGTATGCCCGCGAGCTGGATGCGCCGGTGGACGAGGATGCGGTGCCGTTCCGGCGGCATTTTCATACGCTGACGACCTGAGCTTTCCGACGGGACGCCGCCGAGAATTCGGTGACGCTACGGAACGGACGCTCGAGGCGTCATCCGGCGCTAAGGTTGTCACTTGACAACCGCGCGGGTGTCCGTACACTCTCGGGAAGACAACCATGCCAGGCAACTACGCCGCGTAGTGGACAACTGCGCACGCGACAACGACGCGCCACCGGAGCGCACCGGCGATGAATGAGTACGAATTCACCCTGAAGTTTCGACTGCCTGACGCGAGCGCCGATCCGGCCGGGTTCGTCGAGGCCCTGGCGAAGGCGGGTTGCGACGACGCGACGATTGGTATCGGCCAACCCGGCCGCATCGCGCTGGAGTTCGCGCGTGAGGCGCGGTCCGCGCGGGAGGCCGTGGCTTCGGCGATGCTGGCCGTTCGTCGGGCGGTGCCCGGCGCAGAACTGGTGGAGGCGTCCCCGGACTTCGTCGGGCTCACCGACGTCGCCGACTTGCTCGGATGTTCCCGCCAGAACATCCGCAAGCTGATGGTCAGCAACATCGCCACGTTTCCCGTCGCCGTCCATGAAGGCTCGCAGTCGGTATGGCACCTGCGCCAGGTGCTCGGGTGGTTCTTCGAGTCGCAAAAGCGGCCGATCGACCCATCGCTGCTCGAGGTGTCCGAAGTGGCGATGCAGATGAACATCGCCAAGGAGGCCCGTCGTCTGCCGGGCGCACGACTGCCAAGGCACTTGGCCGAGTTGTTTGGCTGATTCGCGCCCGGGTGGCGCGCTGCGGTTGAAGTGATGGCCTAGCGCTGGCATTGTCTGGCCTTCCCCGCCCGGCCGGACTCCATGAACGCGACGACCCCCGCCACCAACCCGCGCGGCAAGCTGCCGCCGCAGGTTCCCTACATCATCGGCAACGAGGCCTGCGAGCGGTTCAGCTTCTACGGGATGCGCAACATCCTGGTGCAGTTCCTGGTCTCGAGCGTGATCCTGGCCTACCTGCCGGCGGAGATGCGCGAGGGCGCGGCCAAGGACGTCTTCCACAGCTTCGTGATCGGCGTGTACTTCTTCCCGCTGCTCGGCGGCTGGCTGGCGGACCGCTTCTTCGGCAAGTACGACACGGTGTTGTGGTTCTCGTTGATCTACTGCGCGGGCCATGCCTGCCTTGCGATGTTCGACGACAACAAGAACGGCTTCTACACCGGCCTGTTCCTGATCGCGCTCGGCTCCGGCGGCATCAAGCCATTGGTGGTCAGCTTCGTCGGCGACCAGTTCACCCGCGACAACAAGGCGTTGGCCAAAGTCGTGTTCGACGCCTTCTACTGGGTTATCAACTTCGGCAGCTTCTTCGCCTCGCTGCTGATGCCGCTGTTCCTGCGCAACTATGGGCCGGCGGTGGCCTTCGGTATCCCCGGCATCCTGATGGGCATCGCCACGCTGCTGTTCTGGATGGGCCGGCGCAAGTACGTGCGGGTGCCGCCGACCCGCGGCCAGGACCCGCATTCGTTCTACAACGTCGCCCGCACCGCGCTGAAGGCGCAGGCGCCGGGGCAGGGTCGCCCGGGCTACTGGGTGGCGATCGGCGGCGTGGTGCTGGCGGTGGCGATGCTGCTGGCCTGGGTGTTCAAGCCGGCGTTCTGGCCTTCGGATTTCGGCTTCGTCATCACCGCCTGCCTGGCGCTGGGCGCGTTGATCGCCTTCGGCGGCCTCGGCACCTCGATGCAGCTCGAGCGCGCCCGCGGCGCGCATCCGGACGCGGCGGTGGACTCGGTGCGCGCGGTGCTGCGCATCATCATCGTGTTCGCGCTGGTCACGCCGTTCTGGTCGCTCTTCGATCAAAAGGCGTCGACCTGGGTGCTGCAGGGCCAGTCGATGGTGATCCCGCACGACGCCTGGTGGTGGCCGAGCGGCATCGTGCAGACCGCCGGGCAGATGCAGGCGCTCAACCCGATCATGGTGATGGCGATCATTCCCTTCAACAACCTGGTGCTGTACCCGGCGCTGCGGCGTTGGGGCTTCGAGCCGACCGCGTTGCGCCGGATGGGCTGGGGCATCGCCATCGCCGGCCTGGCCTGGATCCTTGCCGGCCTGCTGCAGCTGCGCATCGACGGCGGCCAGGCCGTGCCGCTTTCGAGCCAGGTCTGGCCCTACCTGATCCTGACCTTCGCCGAAGTGCTGGTGTCGGCCACCGCGCTGGAGTTCGCCTACAGCCAGGCGGTGCAGTCGATGAAGGGCGTGATCATGGCGCTGTGGTACCTGACCAGCACTTTCGGCAGCCTGTGGGTGCTGATCACCAACGCCGCGGTGCGCAATGAGGCGGTGACCGCGCAGATCGCCCAGACCGGCTACAGCGAGAACGCCTTCCTGATGTTCTTCTTCGCCGCGTTCGCCTTCGTGGCGGCGCTTGCCTTCGCGGCCTACGCGCGCACCTACCCGATGCAGGACAACTATCGGGAAGCCTGAGCGCCCGTTCAGGTTTTGATTTAAGGTAGGCCCTGCGGCGCGCCTGGGGAGGCGCGCCCGGGGGAACCATGGTCGCTCGTCGCTCGACGCAGTCGCCCCGACCGCACGACTCGATGGCCACGGCCATCGGCTTCGTGTCGCCCGTGGCGGGCGGCAGATCGCGATGATCCTGCGCCGCCTGGCCGAGCACCTGCGGCAGCAGCACTGGACCGGCGTGTTCATCGAACTGGTCATCGTCGTGCTCGGCGTGTTCATCGGCCTGCAGGTGTCGAACTGGAACGAGGCGCGCCGCGAACGCAGCCTGGAGCGCCAGTACCTCGAGCGCCTGCGCGAGGACTTCACGCGGTCGGCCTCGGCCGCCGAGGGCGGCGTCGAATTCATGGAATCGCAGTCCCGCAAGGCCACGCTGGTGCTGGACCGCCTGGGTCCCTGTGTCCTGGACGCGGGCCAGCGCGCCGAATTCGCCAGCGCACTCTCCTTGCTGGGCAGGATCGAGCCGCCGATGATGACCCGCGGCACGATCGACGAGCTGGGTTCCACCGGGCGGCTGGGCATCATCCGCAGCGTCGCGCTGCGTCGGGCGCTGTCCGACGTCATCCAGGAACAGGAGCGCACGACCCAGGTCCTGGGCTTCATCGTCGCGCGCAGGAGCGCTCCGCAGTGGTACGTGGACGCAAGGAAAACCTCCCTGTTGGACGAGGACGCCGGCTCCGGCGGGCAGTTGCGGTCGGACGAGGCTGAGTTCGATTTTCCTGCCCTGTGCAGGGACCCGACCTTCATCAACGCCGTGTCGCACCTGCGCCAGCTGTCCTCTGTCGTGGCCGGGCAGAACCGCAGGCTGCTGAAGCGGCATCGCGACATGGTGGCGATGCTCGACGCCGAGTTGGCCAGGGCGAATCCATGAACCTGCTCGCCGAGCTCAAGCGCGAAAACCTGCGTTACTAGGCCATCGCCGCTCGACGATAAGCACTTGGCGCGGCGCGGACCGATGCCGGACAATCGGCGCCACTGGCCTGAAACGGGGATCGTGCGATGCAACGCCGTGAATTCATGCAGCTGGGTGGGCTGGCGCTCGCCGGCCTGGCGCTGCCGCCCTTCGGCCGCGCGATCGCCGCCGAGGAACTGGTCTCCACGCTCGACCGCGGCGTGAAGAAGGCCTTGGCCGACGTCGCGCTGGAAGCGGCGCGCGCCGCCGGCGCGAGCTACTGCGACGTGCGCATCGGTCGCTACCTCAACCAGGCGCTGATCACCCGCGAGGACAAGGTGCAGAGCGTGACCAGCAATGAATCGCTGGGCATCGGCATTCGCGTGCTGGCGCGCGGCACCTGGGGCTTCGCGGCCACCAAGGATTTGTCGCACGACGGCGTCGCGGCGGCGGCGCGGCAGGCGGTGGCGATCGCGAAGGCGAACGCCGCCTTCCAGGCCACGCCCGTGCAGCTGGCGCCGACACCTGCGCTGGGCGAGCGCGAATGGCGCACGCCGCTGTCGAAGAATGCGATGGCGGTGCCGGTGAAGGACAAGATCGACCTGCTGCTGTCGGTGAACTCGGCCGCGCTGCAGGCCGGCGCCAGCTTCGCCGCGGCGCGGATGTTCGTGGTCAACGAGCAGAAGTACTTCGCCTCCACCGACGGCAGTTACCTGGACCAGGACGTGCACCGGATCTGGGCGCCCTTCACGGTGACGGCGGTGGACAAGGCGACGGGCAAGTTCCGCACCCGTGACGGCCTGTCCTCGCCGATGGGCATGGGTTACGAGTTCCTCGATCCGCATCCGTCCGGCCGCGTCGAGTTGCCGGGCGGCGTCATCGCCTATCGCCACGCCTACGACATGGTCGCCGACGCCGTGGCGGCGGCGAAGCAGGCGTGCGAGAAGCTGACCGCGCCCTCGGTCTCGCCGGGCAAGCGCGACCTCGTGCTCGATCCCAGCCACCTGTTCCTGACCATCCACGAGAACGTCGGCCACCCGCTCGAGCTCGACCGCGTGCTCGGCTACGAGGCCAACTACGCCGGCACCAGCTTCGCCACGCTCGACAAGCGCGAGGCGGGCTTCCGCTACGGCAACGAGCGCGTCAACTTCGTCGCCGACAAGACGATGCCGCGCAGCCTGGCCGCGGTCGGCTTCGACGACGAAGGCGTGCCGACGCGGGAGTGGGACCTGGTGCGCGAAGGCGTGCTGGTGGATTACCAGGCCACGCGCGACCAGGCGCACATCCTCGGCCACAAGCAGTCGCACGGCTGCTCGTACGCCGATTCCTGGTCGAGCGTGCAGTTCCAGCGCATGCCGAACGTGTCGCTGCAGCCGGGCACCGCGCCGCTGACGGTGCAGGAGATGATCGCCGGTGTCGACGACGGCCTCTGGTTCCTCGGTCGCGGTTCCTATTCGATCGACCAGCAGCGCTACAACGCCCAGTTCGGCGCCCAGCTGGTGTTCGAGATCAAGCAGGGCAAGGTGACGCGACTGGTGGAGGACGCGGCCTACCAGATCCGCACGCCGGAATTCTGGAACGCCTGCGCGGCCATCTGCGACGAGCGCGACTTCCGCATGGGCGGCAGCTTCTTCGACGGCAAGGGCCAGCCCGGGCAGGTCTCCGCCGTCTCGCACGGCTCGAGCACCGCGCGTTTTGATGGCGTGAACGTCATCAGCACCGCGCGCAGCCTCGGCTGAGCGCGTGCTGCGCCGCACCCATGACCTAAGTCACTTGCCCGGCCCGGGCGGCGACGGTCACTGTCCGAGGCGGTTTCCCCTTCCGGCCCGGCCGGCCAGCCCTCCACGTGGAGCATCGTGATGGATAGACGCGATTTCATGCAGTACACCGGCTTCGGCCTCGCCGGATTGATGCTGCCCGGCTTCGGCAAGGCGGTCGCCGCCGAGACCTTGGCGACCACCATGGACGTGCGGCTGAAGAAGTCGATCGCCGACACCGCGCTCAACGCGGCCCGCGACGCCGGCGCCAGCTACTGCGACGTCCGCGTCGGCCGCTACCTGAACCAGTTCGTGGTCACCCGCGAGAACAAGGTCCAGAACGTGGTCAACACCGAGTCGCTGGGCGTGGGCATCCGGGTGATCGCCAACGGCACCTGGGGCTTCGCCGCGACCTCCGCGCTCGACAGCGCCAGCGTCGCCGCCGCGGCGCGCCAAGCCGTCGCCATCGCCAAGGCCAACTCGAAGACCCAGACCGCGCCGGTGGTGCTGGCGCCGACGCCCGGCCTGGGCGAGGTGAGCTGGAAGACCCCGTTGACCAAGAACGCCATGGCCGTGCCGATCAAGGACAAGGCCGACCTGCTGCTGAGCGTGAACGCCGCGGCGATCGGCGCCGGCGCCGACTTCGTCAACTCGACCCTGTTCCTGGTGAACGAGCAGAAGTACTTCGCCAGCACCGACGGCAGCTACATCGACCAGGACGTGC
>CAMPGW010000046.1 GCA_946885735.1 uncultured Gammaproteobacteria bacterium | reverse complement strand
GCACGTACAGCGCGGCGAAGGTGCCGACCACCGAGACCGGCACCGCGATCAGCGGGATGATCGAGGCACGCCAGGTCTGCAGGAACAGGATCACCACCAGCACCACCAGCAGCACCGCCTCCAGCAGCGTGGTGACCACCGACTTGATGGAGTCGCGCACGAAGATGGTGGTGTCGTAGACGGTCCGGTATTCGACGCCGGGCGGGAAGCGCGCCGAGAGCTCGTCCATGCGGGCGATGACCTGGTCGCGGATCTGCAGCGCGTTCGCGCCCGGCGCCTGGAACACGCCGACGGCGGCCGCGTTCATGCCGTCCAGGCGCGAGCGCAGCGTGTAATCGCCCGCCGCCAGCTCGATGCGGGCGACGTCGCGCAGGCGCACGATCTCGCCGTGCTCGCCGCTCTCGAGCACGATGTTGCCGAATTCCTCCGTGCTGGCGAGTCGGCCTTTCGCATTGATCAGGGTGAGGAAGTCGCTGCCGTTGGGCATCGGCTCGGCGCCGAGCTGGCCGGCGGAGACCTGGATGTTCTGCTCGCGCACCGCGCGCAGCACGTCGCCGGCGGTCAGGCCGCGGGCGGCGATCTTGTCCGGGTCCAGCCACAGGCGCATCGCATAGTCGCCGCCGCCGAAGGCCTGGGCATCGCCCACGCCGGGAATGCGCGCCAGCGCGTCCTTCACGTGCAGGCGCATGTAGTTGCGCAGGTACAGGGTGTCGTACTTGCCGTCGGGCGAGACCAGGTGCACCACCATCAGGAAGACCGGCGACTGCTTCTGCGTGGTCACGCCCTGGCGGCGCACGTCCTCGGGCAGGCGCGCCAGCGCCTGGCTGACGCGGTTCTGCACGCGTACCGCGGCTTCGTCCGCATCGGTGCCCGGCTCGAAGGTCACGGTCATCTGCAGCACGCCGTCGGAACCGGCGACGGACTTGAAGTACATCATGTCCTCGACGCCGTTGATCGCTTCCTCCAGCGGCGTGGCGACGGTCTCGGCGATGACCTTCGGATTGGCGCCCGGATACACCGTGCGCACCACCACCGAGGGCGGCACCACTTCCGGGTACTCGCCGACCGGCAGCAAGGGGATTGCGATCAGCCCGGCGGCGAAGATCACGATGGACAGGACCGCCGCGAAGATCGGGCGATCGATGAAGAAGCGTGAGAAGTCCATGGGCGGGGCGTCCTTACTTCGTGGCGACGGCGACGGCCGCGGCGGCGGCCCCGCGCTGCGCGGGTTGCATCGGCACCGACGCCGCCTTCACCGGCATGCCCGGGAAGAAGATCTTCTGCACGCCGTCCACCACCACGCGATCGCCCGGCTTGAGGCCGGCGGTGACCACGCGCAGGCCCTCGGCCATGCGGCCCAGGCTCACGTCGCGGCGCGCGGCCAGGTTGTCGGCGCCGACCACGTAGACGTACTTGCGGTCCTGGTCGGTCAGCACCGCGCGGTCGTCCACCAGCAGCGCCGGCGAGGCGCGGTTGCCCTCGAGCTGCACGCGGGCGAACAGGCCCGGGGTGAACACGCGGTCGGGGTTGGGCAACACGGCGCGCACGCGGATGGTGCCGGTGCGCGGATCCACCTGGTTGTCCACGAAATCCACCTGGCCGGCATGCGGGAAGCCGGCCTCGTTGGCCAGGCCGACCTTCACCGGATTGCGGCCGTTCTCGCGCGAGCCCTCGCGGGCGAGCGCGCCATAGCGCAGGAAGCTCTGCTCGTCGCTCTCGAAGTCCACGTACACCGGATCCAGCGACACCAGCGTGGCCAGCAGGGTGGCGTCGGCCTGCGCGAGATTTCCCTCGGTGACGAGCGCGCGACCGACGCGGCCGGAAATCGGCGCGCGCACCTCGGTGAACTGCAGGTTGAGGCGGGCGGTGGCGACGGCGGCCTCGGCACCGCGTACGCCGGCTTCGCCCTGGGCGCTGGCGGCGCGCCGGGACTCGAACTCCTCGCGCGAGATCACCTGCGCCTCGATCAGGCTCTGCGCGCGGGCGCCCTGCGCCTGCGCCAGCCGCGCGGCGCTGCGGGCGCGCTCGAGCTCCGCCTCGGCCTGGGCCAGCGCAGCGCGGTAGGGACGCGGGTCGACCACGAACAGCAGGTCGCCGCGCTCGACGTCCTGGCCTTCGCGGAAACCGACGCGTTCGATGTAGCCGGATACGCGCGGACGCAGTTCCACCGATTCGACGGCGCTGATGCGACCGGTGAACTCATCCCACTCGCGCACGCTCTTGGCGAGCACGGGCGCGACGCTGACCTCGGCCGGCGGCGGACCGCCAGCCGCGGGTGCGGCGTCGGAATCGCAGCCCAGGCTGGCAATCGCCAGCAGCACGGCGGCGGATAGGGCAAGCATCGCGGGAAGGCGGGCGAGGGGAAGGTTCATGGGTCAGTCCTTGTTGTTGTTTTCGGCAGACGGGGTTGCGGCGTCGAGGATGGGTTTGAGCGCCAGCCAGGTGTCGTCGAGCAGGCGCGGCGTGCTGGCGGTGGCGTGCACGGCGCGACGGTCGGGCGGCGTGGGCAGGGCGTTCCAGGCGAAACGCACCACGGCCTCGGCCGGCTCGCGCAGGCGGGTGGGATCCACCAGCGCATAGGCACGCTCGGCGATGGCCAGCGCGGTCGGCCAGTGCGAGCAGGCGCGCGCCTGGTTGTCGTCGGTGCGCGCGGGCATCTCCACGGCGAGCAGTTGCACGCGCACCGACATCGCGCGGGCTTCGTCGTGCAGCACGCGCAGCAGCATGCGGGTGGTCGCGGTGGCGATGGAGCGCAGGCCATAGCCGGCCCAGGGTTGCTCGCCGCCGGGGCCGCCGATCACCAGGTAGCGCCCGTTGCGGCCGCCTTCGGCGAGCAGCGGCACCAGCGCACGCGCCGCGGCGAACTGCGGCAGCAGCTCCGCGCGCAGCATCGCTTCCAGGCTGGCTTCGTCCTGGTCGAGCAGGCGACCGCGGGTGGGCTCGCAGCAACCGGCGAGCACCACGCCGCCGAGCGGGCGGTCGAGCTCGCGCAGCTCGGCGACCAGTGCTTCGGCCGCCGCGGGATCGGCGGCCGAGCCGGGCAGCAACTGCAGGTCGGCCTTGCGGTGCTCGGCCTTCAAGGCCCGCAGCCCCGCGTAATCGAGCGAGGCGGCCAGTACGGCGCGGCCGTCGCGCAGGGCGGTGGCGACCAGCGCGGAACCAATCGGCGAGGTGGCGTCGAGGACCAGGAGGGGCGCGGTCATTGTCCCGTCTCCGGGAAAACCCGTCCCGTCGATGGGACGATCACGTCAATGCCGGGGCGGCCGGACGAACCCTCGAGCCGGTGCGGGCCGTGCTGCCCGGTGTCGGCGAGCCACGCGCGGCGGGGCGATTCCGGGGACCGCGCAGCGACGGCATCGCCTTGATCGGAAAAGGAAACGCCAGGCTTTGCGGGCGCCGGATCGAGGGCGGCCAGGGACGCGACCAGCAGGCTGGCGAAGATGGATGCGGCGAGGCGGGGAATGGACATGGCGGGGACCGGGTTGGAGCAGGTCGCCAATCTAGGACCAATCGCCGCACTTGATTAGCCGTCAATTGAGGGAATAATTGTCCCGAATCGATAACCAATGCCCTGGAGGCCCCCATGGCTCGCGATCTCAACGACACCCTGATCTTCGTGAAGGTCGTCGAGCACGGCAGCTTCATCGCCGCGGCCCGCACGCTGCGCCTGCCCAAGACCACGGTGAGCCGCAAGGTGCAGGAGCTCGAACAGCGCCTCGGTGCGCAGCTGCTGCAGCGCACGACCCGCAAGCTCGGCCTGACCGAGGCCGGCAACGTGTACTTCGAGCATTCGCAGCGCATCGCCCGCGAGCTCGACGAAGCCGAGAGCGCGGTCGGCCAGTTGCAGGGCGGCCCGCGCGGCTGGCTGCGCCTCACCGCGCCGTATTCGATCGGCATCACCTGGATCGCGCCCTTGCTGGGCGAGTTCCATGCCCGCCATCCGGAAGTGCGCGTGGAGATGCTGCTCAGCAACGACTCGCTGGACCTGATTTCCAAGGAGATCGACGTCGCCCTGCGCGTGGGCAACTTGCCGGACTCGAACCTGTCCGCGCGACGGCTGGCGGTGTTCGGCACGCAGGTTTTCGCGAGTCCGCTCTACCTGGATCGCCACGGCGAGCCGCTGCATCCCGACGACCTGCAGCATCATCGCGCGCTGGCCATGCTCAAGCACCGGCGCAACGGCAGCTACCTGTGGAACCTCAGCGACGGCAAGCGCGCCTCGGATTTCGCGATCGACCCGGTGATGATGGCCAACGATCCCGACGCATTGCGCGGTGCGCTGCTCTGCGGCGAGGGATTGATGCTGGCCGCGGACGTGTCGTTGCGGCCCTTCGTGGAGGCGGGCCAGGTGCGGCGGGTGCTGGCCGGCTGGAGCGGGCCGCAGTTCGAGTTCAACGCGGTGTTCACCCGCGGCGCGGTGCCCTCGCCGAAGGTGCGCGCCTTCGTGGATTTCCTGGTCGAGCGCCTGAACTTCGACGCCGACTACATGCAGGTGATGTGCCCGCATCGCGCCCGCTACGAGCAGGCCATCCGCGAGGTCGCCTGCACCGTGGCAGGTGACCTCGCGCAACGTGGCCAACAGGCCGAGGCGCCACTCGCGGAGGTTGCCGCACCGCTGGCCGGGGTCGCAGCCTGAGGGCCGGCCCCGGCGGCTCGCGGCTCAGTAGGCCGACATCCGGTCGCTGCGTTCGGCCTTGCCTTCGCGCAGCGCGCGGTCGATCACCGACTTGACCGAGGCGTCGGCCGCGCGGCTGAGCCGGCCCTGTTCCTCGCCCAGCACCTTCATCTGCGCGCCGAGTTCCTGCATCGGCGCGGAGGCCGCGCGCATCTGTTCACCGATCGCCTGCAGGGGTTCGTGGCTCGCGCTCATCCTGCCGCCCATCGCGCCCATCTCCCCGCCGAGCACGCTGGCCTGCTCGTTGAGCGGGCGCATCTGTTCGGCGAGCGCCTGCATCTGCGCCGACAGGCGCTCGCGCTCGCTCTCGCTGCCGGCTTCGGCCATGCGACCGCCGACCGCGCGCATGCGCTCGGCGATGACCTGCTGCTGGCGTGCGATCGGCTCCATCTTCTGCGCCAGGGCCTGCAGGCGCTCGCGCTCGGGCGCGTCCTTCGCATGCGCGGCTTCCATCTGCTTGCCGAGCTGCTCGAGGCGCGCGGCATGCGGCTGCATCTTCGCCGACAGCGCCTCGAGCTTGCGGCCCTGGGCTTCCGCCGGCGCCCAGGCCTGGCGCGCCGCGCCCAGCAGCGCCGGATCCTGCACCACATAGGGCTGGCCGTCGCGGCGGAACCAGAGGAAGTCGCCGCGCAGATGGTTGCGGGTGCGCTTCACCGCGGCCATGTCCTCCATGTCGCCCGACAGCAGCATCGCCTCCTGGCCTTCGCGCACCAGCGCATAGGCTTCGCCGTCGTGCCAGGCCCAGCGGTGGCGATCGTCGTCGGCCCGGGTGTCGGTTGCCCGCGATGCCCTCACGGCCGTCGGCGCCGCCGCCGGGGCGGGCGCTGCGGCGGGCGCTGCGGTCGGCGCCGCAGGAGCGTGCGGGGCGCGGGCAACCGGAGTCGCCGGGGTCACGGGTGCGACAGGTGCGACGGGCGCGACCGATGCGGCGGATGCGACGCCTGCGACAGGCGCGACGGGTGCGGCCACCGCGACCGGGGCTGCCGCGGCGGACGCAGCCGGCGACGGCGCTATCGCCGCGCGAGGTGCGGCCTGCGCATACACCGCCAGGCCGAGCACGCCGATGGCGACGAGCGGAAGGCCCGCGGTCCAGTGCAGGCCGACAGGGCGGGGGCGAACGAGACGACGGATGCGATTCATGAGCTGGCCTCCATGGGCGGCGATGGCGAGGTGGGGATGGGCCGCGCGATCGTTCGCGGCTTCGGCTTGCAACTGGTCGAGGCATTGCAGCGCCCGTGCGAGTTGGCGCGGGTCGGCGATCGCGCGCAGGGCGAGGTCGTCGGCGACCTGCTCGCGCTCGATGCGCAGCCGCCGCGACAGCCACCACACGACCGGGTGGTAGAACAGCAGGGCTTCGACCGCGCCCTGCAGCAGGTTGACCAGGTAGTCGTGACGCCGCACATGCGCGAGTTCGTGTGCGAGCAGGGCTTCGAGCAGGTCCGCGGGCATGCGGGCGAGGAGCGCGGCGGGCATCAGCACCACCGGGCGCCACCAGCCCGCGACGGCCGGCCCTTCGAGGCCTTCCACGAGGCGAAGCGCCGGCGGATTCGCGAGGCCAACGGCGGCCGCAATGCGTTCCAGTCGCGCCTGCCAGGCGAACCCGGGGGCCTGTCCGCCGCTGCGCAGGCGACCGACCCAGGCCAGGCCCAGTGCGAAGCGCAAGGCCAACAGCGCCGCACCGAGCGACCAGATCGAAACCAGCCGCGGCAGGTAGGCCTGTACCGTGACGCGCCAGTCGGCGCCGCCCGAAGCGCCTGTGTCGAACAGGATCGGTGAAACCGAAGCACCCGCGGCGAACGCGGTTTCGGTCGCGCCGTCGGTGCCCGACACGGCGCGCAGCACGGCGGCAGCCGGAAGCAGCACGCAGGCCAGCAGCGCCGCCAGCAACACGGCATACCGCGCTTGAGGCCGCGCATCGCGGAGCATCGCCAGCACCGCGTAGGCGGCCACGCCGACCAGTACGCCCTGCCAGAGGAAGTCCACCAGCGCCCAGCCGAGCGCCGGAACGAGCGTTGAAAGCAGCGGGCTCATGCGTCGTCTCCGTCGAGGAAGCGCTGGATCTCGCGACGCTCGGCGGCGCTGACGTGGCCGCCGCGCAGCGCAGCGAGCACGAGTTCCTTGCCGGAGCCCGCGTAGGCCTTGTGGATGAGTTCGCTCAGCAGGCCGCGGCGCGTGGATTCGGCCGCCTGCGCCGGCGCATAGACGTGCGAGCGCTCGCTCTCGTCGCGTAGCAGCAGGCCCTTGCCGTGCATGATCTGCATCAGCCGCAGGACGTTGGCATAGGTGGCGTCGGGTTTCTCGCACTGCGCGGCCTCGTGCACCTGCTTGACGGTCGCCCGGCCCAGCGGCCACAGCAGGCGCAGCAGGTCGAGCTCGGCGGCGGTCGGTTTGGGGGCGGGCGGGGTCTTGGCCATGACGTCGGTGCTCCTGCGATGGGCACAGGCTAGGCCACCTAGAAACGTTTGTCTAGACCATATTGTCTAAACTAATGGCAGGGGTCCCGCGGGTCTTGTCGCCGCTACCCGCTTCCCAGGAGCTGGCACCCGGTTTGCATGGTGGTCCCCGAGGCGGGGCATGAGGCCGCGCCGGCAACGGGAGAACAAGGATGTCACTGAGCCTGACCGATATCACCGGCTGCCCGCTCGAGCGCCAACGCTTCACCTGGCGTGAGTTGGTGCAAGCCCCCATCAGCAAGCTGGACGACGACGCCTTCACGCGCGTGCGCATCATCCTGCTCAATGGACTGGAGCTGGAGGCGCTGCGCTTCCAGCACGCCGCCGCGCGAATGAACCAGGACCTGCGCCTGCCGCTGGCGCAAGTGCGGCGGGTCGAGCACCACCAGGCGACCGCGATCAACTGGCTGATCGGCGCCGACCATTCGCCGCTGGAAACCACCATCGCCTACGAGCAGGTGGCCATCGAGGTGACGGCGGCCGTCGCCCAGCGCGAGCCGGATCCCTACCTGGCGCAGACCTATCGTTTTGGCCTGCTCGAAGACTTCGACCACATGTATCGCTATTCGGCGATGCTCGATCGGCTCGAGGGCAAGGATGCCAACAACATCCTGCAGTGCTACACCGACATCCTGCCGGGGCGTCCGACCGCGGTGGAGCACCGCGCGCCGCAGGACGACCTGCGCCGGCCGATGGACGCGAAGGCCGCCGACCCGTTGTCCAAGCTGCATGCGCTCACGATCATGGCGGGCGAGCAGCAGACCCACAACTACTACATGAACATCGGGCCGCTGTTCGCCGACCCGGTCGCGCGCCTGCTGTATGCGGAGATCGCGTCGATCGAGGAACAGCACGTCACCCAGTACGAGTCCATCATCGACCCCAACCAGACCTGGATGGAGCAGTGGCTGATGCACGAGCTCACCGAGGTCTACAACTACTACGGCTGCGTGCAGCAGGAATCCAATCCGCGCATCAAGGCCCTGTGGGAGCGTTTCCTCGACTACGAGATGGGCCAGCTGAGCTTCGTGATGGACCTGTTCAAGCAGGTCGAACGCCGCGATCCGATGGAGTTGCTGCCCGAAAGCCTGCCCGACCCGATCCCCTTCGCCAGCCAGCGCGACTTCGTGCGCGAGACCCTGGTGGCCGAAGTCGACCTGCGCGCCCGCGGCGAGGATTTCGTCGACCAGTCCGAGGAAGGGCCGGAATCGCAGGCCTATCGGGACTACCTCAACTCGGAAGGCTCGCCCACGGAGGCGATCGCCACCGGCTACGGCTGGCGGCCCGGTACCGAACTCAACCAGGCGGCCCGGCTGCAGTAGCCCTCCGCAACGAGACAAGGAGTACAGATCATGAAGAATGAAGTCAGCATGGGCCGCAATCGCACGGGCTTGAAGGCCTCGCCCACGGAGGCCGACGAGATGCTGGAAATCCCCGAGTTGCAGACGGTAGTGCCGGCCGCCGACCCCGATGCCGACGCCTTGCGCCGCCAGTACCGCGCCGAGGCCGGGCCCACCGGCAGCGTGCCACCGCCGGCGAGCATCAGCGGGGTGTTCGGCGCGGTCATCAAGGCACTTTCCGGACAACGCATGCCGGTGCTGCTCGACAAACTCGGCGAGCGCGCCGCCTTCGAGCGCAGCGGCACGCGCCTGTACGACGCGCTGCTGGTGCGCATGGCGGGTACGACCACCGGTTTGCCCCCGGGCATGGACCTGGAAAGCGTGCAGCAGATCCGCAACGAAGAGGCGCAGCATTTTGCCCTGGTAGTGGAGGCGATCGAACAACTGGGCGGTGACCCCACGACCCAGACGCCCTGTGCCGACCTGGCCGGCGTGCAGGGCATGGGCCTGTGGCAGGCGATGTCGGATCCACGCACGTCGATGGCCGGCGCGCTGCAGACGCTGCTGACCGCGGAGCTGACCGACAACGCCTCCTGGGAGTTGCTGATCGAACTGTGCGAGGGCTTTGGCCTGGACGAGTTGCAGCAACGCTTCGGGCAGGCGCTCGCCAACGAGGAACGGCACCTGGAACTGGTGCGCGGCTGGCTCTCGGCCACGGTGCGCGAGGAGGCCATGGGCAAGGCGCACTGATTGCGGCGGCGCGCCGGCGGTATGATCGGCTTCCATCATTCCGCCGGAGCGTCGCGTGCAGCCAGGACTCGGGTTCGAAGGCAAGGTGGTGTTGGTCACCGGCGCCGCCAGCGGGATCGGACGGGGCGTGGCGGTGGCCTTCGGGCTGCAGGGCGCGAAGGTCGTGCTGGCAGACGTTTCAGAGGTCGGCGAGGACGTTGCCGATGTCATTCGCCAGGCCGGCGGCGAGGCCGTTTTCGTGCACTGCGACGTCGGCAAGGCGGCCGAGGTGGAGGCGCTGGTCGCCGCAGCGGTCGATCGCTATGGCCGCCTCGACTGTGCCTTCAACAACGCCGGCATCGAGGAAGAAACCCAGCGCCTGGCCGATTCGGATGAAGCGCTGTTCGACCGGATGATGGCGGTGAACGTGAAGGGCGTGTGGCTTTGCATGAAGCACGAACTGCGGCAGATGCTCGCGCAGGGCGCCGGCGCCATCGTCAACACGGCCTCCGTTGCCGGGCTGGTGGGCGCGCCGCGGCACGCCATCTACGCGGCCAGCAAGCACGCGGTGGTCGGTTTGACGCGCAGCGCGGCGGCCGAGTACGGCAAGAAGGGCATCCGCGTGAATGCGGTCTGCCCGGGCGTGATCCGCACGCCGATGCTCGAGCGTGCGCTCGAGCGCGATCCGTCCTGGGAAGCGGCGCTGGTGGGCCTGCACCCCATCGGTCGCCTGGGCGAGGTAGAAGACGTGGTGGCCGCCGTGCTGTGGCTGTGCTCGGATGCCTGCGGCTTCCTCACCGGCCAGGCGCTGGCGGTGGACGGGGCCATGACCGCGGTTTGAAATCCGCCTTACTCTGCGGAGCCGTCGCCCGTGGCCGTGTCGAGGAACCAGGCCTCGACCGGGCCCATAACCTTCATCGTCATGGCGTTGCCGCGGCGGTCGAGCGATCGCCCGACGGGCAGGCGCACCCAGCCTTCGGAGATGCAGTACTCCTCGACGTTGTGTCGTTCCTCGCCCTTGAAGCGGATGCCGATGCCGCGCTCGAGCACGGCGGGGTCATGGAAGCGGCTGCGCGGATCCAGCGACAGGCGGTCGGGTGGGGTATCGGTTGTCATGCGCGCATTCTGCCACGGCCGCCGCCCCCGGCGGCCGTGGCGCCGCGCCTCACTTGTCGGATTTGCGGCCCGAGCCGGACTTCTTGCCGCCGCCGTCCTGCTTGTTGACGGTGGCCCAGGCGATGCGTTCGGCGCTGTCGGCGGACTTGCCGCGCGCCTTCTCGCTGTCCTCGATGTGCTCGGCCTGGCGCTTCTGCTTGTCGGTATAGGCGGACTTCTCGCCGCGTGGCATGGCGTTTCTCCGGAATGCGGGCACTTGCCCGCGAGCCGATCATCCGCCCGCCGCGGGCCCGACGATTTAACCGCCGGCAACCGGCGCCAGCACGCGGATCAACCGGCCGTCGACCTGCACCTGCTGGCCTGCGCGGATCTTGCAGGTGCGCCGCAGTTCGACCTGGCCGTCCACGACCACGGCGCCGCTCGCCACGACGTGCTTGCCTTCACCGCCGCTGCCCACCAAGCCGCAGAGCTTGAGCAACTGGTTGAGCTCGACATACTCGCGCCCGTCCTCGAGATGGAATTCGATCGTGCCCATGTCAGCGCTTCGGCCGGTGGATGGTCAGTCCGATCAGGCGCGACACCAGGGCCGCGATGTAGCCCACGCCGACGAACTGCTCGAGCATCACCAGTGCGCGCGCCGGCGCACGCAGGGGCAGGATGTCGCCGATGCCGACGCCCGAGAGCGTGGTGAAGCTGAGGAACAGCAATTCCATCCAGCTGCGCGGCTGGCCGGGATCGACCAGCCCGACGAAACTGTCCGGATACCAGTCCTGGCAGACGTAGAAGGCGTAGGCGAAGCCCCAGGCGATCAGGGTGAAGGTGGCGCCGGCCGCGAACATTTCGTCGCTGCTGACTTCGTGGTCCTGCAACATGTACGCGATCAGCGAGCCGGCGACGTAGAAGTACAGGGCCGACTCGAACATCGCCGACAGCACGATCCATTCGGGCTGGCGAAACACGATCGAGGCCACCGTCAGCGATACCGCGGGCACCGCCAGGGCCCAGGCGATCCAGTTGACGGAGGGGCTGCGATTGACCACCCACAAGGCGAGCGCGGCCACCACCACGCCGACCGCGCCGAACAACAGGCGGCCGCTGTCGCTGTCGTCCATGCTCGGATAGAGCACCAGGCTGAGCAACTGCGCGGCCAACAGGAACGCCGACGGGTGCCGGCGCATGAGCGCTGCGGTGAAAACCATGGGACCCCCGGCGGACGCGTGCGCCGATGATAGCAACAGCGTCGCGCCCTGCCGAAGGGCCCGCGCGCAGGGGCGCCAGAAGGTGCGCTAGACGGTGCGGTCGCCGCCGCGCGCGGCGCCACCCTGCTTGAGGTCGCGCATGCGCGCATGCATGGCCTCGATCTCCGGGAAGTAGTTCAGCGCCAGGTCGCGCACGCGCGCTGAGGAATCGGCCAGGGTCGCCTCGCGGAAAGCGGACATCAGCTGGTCCTCGTGGGCTTCGAGCCGGGCGATCAGCTCCTGCGCGTCGTCGGTCTCGCCAAAGCGCGCGCGCAGGTCGGCGTAGGTCTGGCGCATGGATCCGAACCAGCTGCCATGCTCGCGGGGCGAATCGCCCTCGATCGCGATTTCGGCGTTGAGGTCGGCGGCGATCGCCTTCTTCAGGTGGCTCATCTTGAGCATGAGTTCGGACAGCGAGGGGTCGCTGACCTTTGCGGCGGCATCCTGGTAGAAGGCTATGCCGTCGTTGAGCAGTTCCACCAGTTCGGCGAGGGACGAGGACACCTTGCTCATCGCGAATCTCCTGTGGCGGCCGAGGGGTATCGGCGGTCCCTTCGATGCTAGCGCCGCTGCGACGGCGGCCCACGGCCGCCATGGCCGCCTGTGCAGAGTCGATTCAGCGCCGTGCGCCGACACTGGCGGCAGTCCATCACGCACAGGAGGCCGCCCATGCCGTCCCCATCGCCGGCCACCCCCGCGGGTCCCGTGGTGCGCCTGTATTACTTCGAAGGCTATGACCTGGGCGAGGATCGCGTCATCCGCTCGACCCGCCCGGCCACGCGCGAGTTCATCGAGCGCTTCCACTTCCAGGCCGTGGACGAGAACAGCATCGAGGTCGACCCCGCGCAAGTGGACGCCTTCGGCCTGCTGGCCGGCGACTCCTGAGTCGCGCCGGCCGCCGCAACTAATGCAGGCGCAATGGCGCCCCGAAGGTGGCGCGCGCCAGTGGCGCCTGCTCGGCCTGGAGTTCGCTCAGGCGCCGATAGATCTGCCGCGCCGCGCCCTGGAAATCGGCCAGCAGGCGCGCGTGCTCGGGCGAATCCGGCGGGAGGTCCCGCAGTTGCTGCAGATAGTCGGCGTGCATCGAGGTGAACTCGTCGAGCAAGGGCCCGACCGAAGGGTTCGTGCGGCGGATGGCCAGCACCAACAGGTTGAGCGCGTGGGCGAAGCCCTCGCTGCCTGGCTCGGCTTCGGCCACGGCGCGGGCAAGGTCGAATTTGCTGCTCATCGGTTCCCCAATCATTCCCCGGTGCGCGGATCCGCGCAGCCACACGCTAGCAAAGCGGCCGCCGGCAAACCGTGCGAGTCGTCGCCGTTCGCGGCCACTGTCGTGGCTGAATCGGCGTTCAGCAAAAACTCCCGCGCGCTAGACTGTGCGCCCCTTCCACGGAAGCGCACGTTGGCCGCGCCCGGCGATCCGCAGCTCGAAGCCCTGCTCGTTCCGTTCGACGCGGGCGAGCTCGCGTGGTCCGCGAACACCTTGTTCATGAACGCACGCGGCGCGGCGCGGCTGCCGGCGATCGCGCGCAACTGGACCTGCGTGCAGGGCTTCAAGCCGGAGGCCGATCGCCTGACCGCCGCCGGACTGCGGGTGGAACCGCAGCTGCCGCCGATGCAGGCCAGTTTCGACTGCGCGCTGCTGCCGATGCCGCGGCAGCGCGACCGGGGGCGGGCGTGGATGGTGGAGGCCTTGCGCCGATTGCGGCCCGGCGGCCTGCTGGTGATCAGCCAGGCCAATGCGCTCGGCGCGCGTTCCGCGGTCGAGGACCTGGCGCGAATCGCCGGGCCGATCCAGGCCCTGTCCAAGCATCACTGCAGGGTGGCCTGGGCCGGGCCCGACGCGCGGGTGCGCGATGCGGCGCTGTCGGAGCAGTGGCTACAGGCCGCGGCGCCGCGCGCCGTGCCGGGCACGCAGTGGCACAGCCAACCCGGCGTCTTCGCGCGGGACCGGATCGATGCGGGCAGCGCGCTTCTCGCAGACCACCTGCCCGACGACCTGGCGGGCGCGGCCGCCGACCTGGGCGCGGGCTGGGGTTTCCTGTCCGCGATGATGCTCGAGCGCTGCGCGGGGATCGCCTCGCTCGACCTGTATGAAGCCGACGCCGACGCGTTGGCACTCGCGCGCGCCAACCTGGCCGATGCCCGCGTACCGTGCCGCTTCCACTGGCACGACGTCGCGGGCGATGGGTCGCTGCCGCGTGCTGCCTTCGACGTGGTGGTGAGCAATCCGCCCTTCCACGCGCAGGCGAGCGAAGATCCCGCGCTCGGCCGCGCCTTCATCGCCGCCGCGGCGCGCATGCTGCGGCCCGGCGGGCGCTTCTGGCTGGTCGCCAATCGCCACCTTCCCTACGAGGGCGCGCTGGCCGCGGCATTCGCATCGTCGCGCGAAGTCGCGGTGGGCGAGGGCTACAAACTCGTCGAAGCGAGGACGGCGGCATGAAGCTGGTGCGTCGCCTCGCCAACCTGGGCTATGGCAGCCGCAAGGAGGTCTCGCGCATGTTGCGCAACGGCTGGGTGACCGATGCGGCGGGCAACACCCTTGGCGAGGACGACATGCCCTCGCACGACGACGTGCGCGTCGACGACGAAGCGCTCGACCCGGCGCCGGGCCTGCTGCTGATGCTGCACAAGCCGGTTGGCTACACCTGTTCCACCAAGGACGCGGGCCGCCTGGTGTACGACCTGTTGCCGCCGCGCTTCCGCCTGCGCAACCCGGTGGTGTCCACCGTCGGCAGGCTCGACCGCGACACGTCAGGACTGTTGCTGATGACCGACGACGGTGCGCTGCTGCACACCATCACCTCGCCGCGCACGCATCTGCCCAAGGTGTACCGGGCGACGCTCGCCGAACCGCTGCGCGGCGACGAAGGCCCGCGCTTCGCCGCCGGCGACCTGGTGCTGGAGGGCGAGGACAAGCCGCTGGCGCCGGCGACGCTGCGCGTGCTCGGCCCGCGCGAGGCCGAGCTGGTGCTGGTGGAAGGTCGCTACCACCAGGTGCGCAGGATGTTCGCGGCGGTCGGCAACCACGTCACCGCCTTGCATCGCGCGGCGATCGGCGGCCTGGACCTGGGCGATCTTCCTGCGGGCGAATGGCGGCTGCTCGATCCGCTCGATCGCGCGCGGCTGTTCGGGCACGCCGTCGACGCCTAGCCGCGCTCAGGCGAACAGTTCCGGCGGGATCTCGTGCACGTCGCGGAAGTTCGCCAGCCCGATGCCGGCCAGCCGATAGCGCGTGCGCGGCGGCAGGTCCACCCGCTCGAGCAGGCCGATGGCGATGCGCGTGAGTTCGCCCGGATTGGCCGGCGGCACCGGCGGCGTCAGGCTGCGGCTGATGATCTTGAAGTCGCTGGTCTTGAGCTTGAGCACGACGGTCCGGCCGACGCGGCCTTCCTCCTTCATCGCCGCCTCCCAGACCTTGCCGGCGAGGTGGCGCAGGGTCGGTTCGGTCTCGCGCAACAACAGGTCGCGCGCGAAGGTGTCCTCCGCCGACACCTGCAGCGTCGCGCGCTCGCTGACCACGGGACTCTCGTCCACGCCGCAGGACAACTCGTGCAGGCGCCGGCCCCACGGTCCCCAGCGGCGCTCCAGTTCCACCGGCCCGAGCGCGCGCAGCTGGCCGACGGTCTGGATGCCGACGGCGGCGAGTTTGGCCTCCATCACCCGCCCGACGCCATGCAGCTTCGACACCGGCAAGGGCAGCAGGAAGGCCTCGACCTGACGCGGCCGGATCACGAACTGCCCGTCGGGCTTGCGCCAGTCGGAGGCGATCTTGGCGAGGAACTTGTTGGGCGCGATGCCGGCGGAGGCGGTCAGCTGCGTCTCCTCGCGGATCGCATCGCGGATCGCGCTGGCCACGGCGGTGGCGCTGGGCAAGGAAAGCTTGTTGGTGGTGACGTCGAGGTAAGCCTCGTCCAGCGACAGCGGCTCGATCAGGTCGGTGTGGCGGGCGAAGATCTCGCGCACCTGCCGCGACACCGCGCGATAACGGCTGAAGTCCGGCGGCACGAACACCGCGGCCGGGCACAGGCGCTCGGCCCGCAACGCCGGCATGGCCGAACGGATGCCGTACTTGCGGGCTTCGTACGAGGCCGCGCAGACGACTGAACGCGCGCCCTTCCAGGCCACCACCACCGGCCTGCCGCGCAGGGCGGGATCATCGCGCTGCTCGACCGAGGCGTAGAAGGCATCCATGTCGATGTGGACGATCTTGCGCACCCCGCCATTGTGGGCGAAGCCGGCGCGCGGGTGTATGGTCGCGCCGAGACGGAGGATGCATGCGAGTGGACGGTAGGGCAGGGCGATGAACCGCGGCGTCGGCCTGCCCGAGGCGGTCGCGCGCTTTCGCGAGGACTATCGCGACCGCGATATTCCGGCGCGCTACGACGCCCGACTGCACCTGGCCTTCACCTTCGGCGCCGGCAGCCTGGCGCTGGCGCTGTGCCTGCTGCAGCTCGAGTCCGTGCGCCCGCTCGAATGGCTGGCGGTGCCGCTGGCCTGGCTGTACGCCAACCTCGCCGAATACCTCGGCCATCGCTTCCCGATGCACCGGCCCTTCCGCGGGCTGGGCCTGGTGTATCGGCGCCACGCCGGCCAGCACCACCGCTTCTTCAGCCACGAGGCGATGCCGGTGGACGACCTGCGCGACCTGCGCGCGGTGCTGTTCCCGCCGCTGCTGGTGGTGTTCTTCTTCGGCGTGTTCGCCACGCCGGTGGCGCTCGCGCTGGGCGCGCTGGTGTCGGCGAACGTGGCCTGGCTGTTCCTGGCCACCGGCCTGTTCTATTTCATGAACTACGAGCTGCTGCACCTGGCCTACCACCTGCCGGAGTCGCACTGGCTGGCGCGGCGCGCGCTGGTGCGCCGGCTCGGCTGGCTGCACCGCACCCACCACGACCCGCGGCGGATGGCGCGCTGCAACTTCAACATCTCCTACCCGCTGTTCGACTGGCTGCTGCGCACGCTCGCGCGCTGAGTCAGTGCGGGCGCAGCCGGTAGCGTTCGCGGTAGTCGCCGGGGGTGATGGCGGTGGCGCGTTTGAACAGTTTGCGGAAACTCGCGCTGTCGCTGTATCCGCAGCGTTCCACGATTTCCTCGAAGCTCAGGTGGGTGGTTTCCAGCAGCGCCTTGGCGCGTTCGACCCGCAGGTGCTGGATGTGCGCCAGCGGGGTGATGCCATGGTGGCTGCGGAAATGCCGCAGCAGGCTGCGCTCGCTGGTGCCGCAGTGCTGGGCCAGTTCGGTGACGCTGACCTCGCGGTGGAGTTCATGGCGCAGGAAGCGTTCGGCCTTCTCGGTGAGCGAGTCGCGCGGGCGTTCCATCAATGCCTGGCTGACGTAGGGCGCCTGGCTTTGGCGGTCGGTGTCGATCAGCAGCATGCGCGCGGTCTGCTGCGCGAGTTCCTCGCCGCCGGCGCGGGCGACCAGCCTCAGCATCAGCGTCTGCAGCGAACAGGCGCCGCCGGCGGTCATCATCCCGGCGTCCTCGACCACCATCTCGTCGGCCTCCAGCCGCACCTGCGGGTAGCGCTGGCGGAAGGCGTTCGCCAGCCACCAGCTGCAGGTGGCGCGGTGGCCGTCGAGCAGGCCGGACTCGGCGAACAGGAAGCTGCCGCTGCAGCTGCCGGCGAGCTTGACGCCGCGCAGGTGCAAGCTGCGCAGCAGGTCGAGTTCGGCGTGCATCGCCGCCACCCGCGAGACCAGGTCCTGCGGGCTGTGGTGCAGCAGGCCGGGCAGCAACACCATGTCGAGGTCCTCGGGCGGCGCGTCCACCAGCCCGCCGAGTTCCAGCCCGACCGAGGTCGCGATGCGGCCCTGGCCGCGCGCGCCGAACACCACCGTCTCCAGCTTCAGCGCGCCCGGCTGGCGGATGTCCGACAGGGTCTGGGCGACGCGCAACAGGTCGCTGGCCGAGGCGATCGAGCTGAGCATGCAGCCGTCCATGGCCAGGATGCCCAGGCGCAGGCGACCGGTGAGTGGCGCGACGGACTCAGTCATACACGTAGACCGCGCCGGTGCGCTCGCCGAGGATCTCGAGCAGCGCGCGTGGCACCGCGATCGCGCGGCCGTGGGCCTCATCGCAGTGGCGCAGGGCCACCCGGTCGGGCACGCCGGCCGGCAAGGGCGTGACCGAGGGGGCGAGCAGTTCGGGGCGGCCGTGGACGTCGCGCACCACCAGCCACACGCCGGGCGGGATCATCGCGCCGGTGGCGCAGGCGCCGGTGTCGATCTCCACGTCCTGGCCGTCCGCGGGCTGCAGGCGCCAGCGGTTGAGGGTCTGGTGGAACGAGGCGGTGTACTGGCTGCCGGGCGAGTAGTCGCCGGCAGCGGCGAGCTCGGCCACGGGTCGGGCGGGATTGGCGGCAGCGGACAGGCTCATGGCGGCGAGGGCAAGGGCGAGAAGGGCGGTGGGGCGCATGACAGTTCTCCTGGATGGAGACCGGGGGATACCGGGCAGGGCCAGCGTCCGCCCGTTCAGCCTATCCCGATAGTGGCGGAAACGCCATCATGCTGGCCTAATCCGCCAAGCGGCCGTTTGCCGGATAATCCGCGCCAATGGGCACCCCCTCCAACCTGCGCGGCATCCTGGCGATGCTGCTGGCCGTCTTCATGCTGTCCCTGATGGACGCCGGGCTGAAGATGCTGGTCCCGCACTATCCCGCGATGCAGGTCGCCGCCATGCGCGCGCTGTGCTCGTTGCCGCTGGTGATCGCCTACGTCCTCTGGCGTGGCGCCTTGCCGCGCCTCTGGCGCGTGCGCTGGCCGCTGCACCTGCTGCGCGGCGCGCTGGGCATCACGATGCTTTCGCTGTTCGCCTTCGCCCTGCGCGACCTGGCCTTGTCGGAGGCCTACGCGATCTTCTTCATCGCGCCGCTGCTGATCACCGTGCTCTCGGTGCCGGTGCTCGGCGAGCGCGTGGAGCGCGCCCGCTGGATCGCGATCGCGGTCGGACTGCTGGGCGTGCTGGTGGTGCTGCGTCCGACCGGCGAGGGCATGCTGACCCTCGGCGGCCTGGCGGTGCTGGTGGCGTCGCTGTGCTACGCGGTGTCCGCGGTGACGGTGCGCATCGTCTCGCGCACCGACAGCAGCGAGTCGCAAGTGTTCTGGCTGATGGCGATGGTCGGCCTGGGCGCCGGCGCACTGGCGGCGCCGGACTGGGTCGGGATCCGCCCGGAGGACGGCTGGGTGCTGCTCGGCGTGGCGGTGAGCGGCTTCTTCGGCCAGCTCGCCATCACCGAGGCCTTCCGCCTGGGCGAGGCTTCGGCGATCGCGCCCTTCGAGTACAGCGCGCTGGCCTGGGCCCTGTTGCTGGACTGGTCGCTATGGCGCACCTTGCCCGACCAGTTCACCTTGCTGGGCGCCGTGATCATCATTGCCAGTGGCGTGTACCTGGTCCGGCGCGAACGGGTACACGTCGAATCCGAACACCCCTAGGGTGGCGTCGCGGCGGCCCTCGCGGGGAAATCCCCCTCGATGGTGTAGACCACGCGGTGGCGCTCCTCGCGGCCCTTGATGTCGGTGATCTCGCCGAGCTTCACCGACTGCACGCCGGCTTCGCGCACGGCATCGAGGAAATAGCGCTCGACCCCGGCCTTCATGATGAAGACCCGACCGGTCTCGCCTTCGGCCAGCTCCTCGGCCAAGGTCTGGTCGTAGGACGAGTCGGAGAGCATGCGCGGCATCGGCTTGAAACTCAGGCGCTCGATGTCGGTGTCCAGGTACAGGTTCAGTCCGTTGCGCGTCATGTCCTCGACGAACAGGAGCTCGTCGGGGTGCCCGGGCAGCATGGGAAGGAGCTGGCTGGCGAACACCCGGCCGTCCTTGTCGGTCTCGTAGAGGTTGGCGGCCCAGAACTTCACGCCCAGCAGCACCAGCACCCAGGCCGCGAGCCAGGCGACGCCGGCGCGGGTCCAGCGCCGCTGCACCAGCGCCCGCGCCAGCAGCAGTGAGAGCGGCACGAACAGGGGCAGCACGTACAGCGGCAAGCGCGAACGCGCCAGGCAGAACACCAGCAAGGGCACCGCGAACCATAGCCACAGGAAGCGCAGCGATTCCGGCGCCTCGCGCCAGGCCAGCCGGGCGCCGCGCAGGCGCGCCAGCGCCATCGCGATCCAGGGCAGGGTGCCGAGCACCAGGGTCGGCAGGTAGACCACGAAGGGCCCGTACCACTCCGGGAAGCGCCGCAGCTTGTCGGTGGCGATGCGCGCGTACACCTCGTGGCCGAGGAAGTAGTCGAGCAGGCCCGGATGGCGGCGGATCACCACCAGGTACCAGCCCAGCCCGATCACGGCGAAGGCCAGCCAGCCCAGCGGACGCAGCAGCACGCGCGCCGGCGAACCGCGCAGGCCGCCATCGCCGGCGTCCACGCGCGCCACCGCGCCGACGCGCGAGACGCCCTCGAAGACCAGGATCGCCAGCAGCGGCAGCAGCGAGGGCGGGCCCTTGGTCAGGAACGCCAGGCCGAACCCGGCCCACATCGCATCCAGCCAGCGCGCATTCCCCCCGCCGAAGCGGTGCTGCACGTAACACAGCACCGCCAGCGTCTCCATCAGCGCGAGCATGCCGTCGGTGTTGACGGTGTTGGCGGCCAGGAACGGCACCGGCGAGGTGAGGTAGACCAGGGCCGGCAGCCAGGGTTTGTCCGGCACGAAGCGCCTGCCGAGCTGGAACACCATCCAGCCGGTCAGGGCGAAGGCGAGGCCGATCGGCAGGCGCACGGCCCACTCGCTGCGGCCGAAGGCGCTCACGCTGGCAGCGATCGCCCAGTAGGTAACCGGGGGCTTGGTGAAGTGCAGCGCTTCCTCGTTGCGGCGCAGGCTGATCCAGTCGCCGGAATGCAGCATCTGCAGCGCCACGTTGGTGTAGCGCCCCTCGTCGGGTTCCCAGAGGCCGCGGCTGCCCTGGAAGGCCAGCCCCAGCACCAGGCCGAGGGCCAGCAGCGCGAGCGCCGCGTGGCGTCGCAGGAATTCGGGCAGGGGCACGCGGAACTCTCGGCGGTCGGGTCGGTCAAGGATACCCGGCAGGCGGGCGCGGGGGCGAACGCGTGACCTTGGTCATGCCGCCGTTCGGCACGGGGAAGCCCGCGCAGCGCGTGACACACTGGCCTCCACACCGTTCGAGGAGAGTCCCGCCATGAAGAAGTCGCTGCTGGTGCTTGCCCTGTTGCTGGGCGTCGGCCAGGCCTCGGCCCACGGCAACAACGACAACGTGCACCTGGGCTGCGACGTCGGCACCGCCTGGGACGTTTCGCCGTACCGCAGTGCCTTCCTGTTCAAGCGCGAGGGCGAGGGCCCCCGTGAAGTCGGCATCGGCGGCGGCCGCCTGTTCGTGGACGGCGTGGAAGTCACGCTCTCCGCGGCCGACCGCGAACGCATCGCCACGCTGGAGTCGGAGATGCGCGCGCTGGTGCCGGAGCTGCGCACGGTCGCGCTCGAAGCCGTGGAGATCGCCTACACCGCGCTGGCGGAAGTCGCGCGCGGCCTGTCGTCGGATCCGGACAAGACCATCGCCGAGCTCGAGCGGGGCCGCGCCCGCTCGCGCGCCGAACTCCAGCGCACGCCGATGGCGGCCTTCAACAACGACGCCATGGAGGCCATCGTCGAGCCGATCGTCACCCGCTTCGTGCCCGACATCGTCGGCGGCGCCATCAGCAGCGCGCTCAAGGCGGCCTTCTCCGGCGACGCCGAACGCCAGCAGATGCAGTCGAAGATGGAACGCATGGAACGCGAGCTCGACGCCCGCGTGGACAAGCGCGCCAAGGCGCTCGAGCCGCTGGCCGAGCGCATGTGCGAGCGCCTGAAGCGGATGGACGCCCTCGACGACGCCCTCGAATGGCGTCCGGCCGGTGGCGACGCGCTGCAGCTGCTGCGCGTGGATCCCGAGCATGGCAAGCGCGCCCCCTGACCGCCCACCGGCGGCACCGGCCGAAGCCGGGCCGCACCCCATCGAGCGCCCCTGAGCGCAAACGCGGTGGCAACACCGTTTCCCCTCGCCCCCTCCCCGGGGGCTTTTTTTTGCCACAATGGCGATCCCGCAAGACGCAGGTATCGCAGCGCATGCCGCAACTCATGGAAGCCCGGGTCCCCGACATCGGCAGCGACAAGGACGTGCCGGTGATCGAACTGCTGGTGAAGCCCGGCGACACCGTCGTGGTGGACCAGGGCCTGGTCACGCTGGAGTCGGACAAGGCGACGATGGAAGTGCCGTCGCCGCTGGCCGGCGTCGTGCGCGAGTTGCGGGTGAAGGTGGGCGACGAGATCAACAGCGGCGCGGTGGTGGCAATGATCGAGGTCGAGGCGAGCACCGACGCGCCGGAGGCGTCCGCGGTTCCCGCGGCCCCGGAGGCGATGACGGCGCCCGCGCCGGCCGCCCGTCCCATCGGTCCAACTGCGGCATCACCGGCGCCGGCGGCCGAGCCCGCCGCGCCGGCTCCCAAGTCCGAGCCTGCACGCGCGCCGAGCCCCCCGCGGGTCGAGGATGCCCCGCGCCCGGCCGGTCCGCGTGAGCTCGGCGGCGACCAGCTCGTGCCGGGCGTGCTGCCCTACGCCAGCCCGGCCGTGCGCGTGTTCGCGCGCGAGCTCGGCGTGGACCTGGCGCAGGTCACCGGCAGCGAACGCGGCGGCCGCATCAGCCGCGAGGACGTGCAGCGCTTCGTCAAGGGCGCGCTTGCCGGTGGCGGCGTGGCCACGACCGCGTCGGGCGGCGGCGGCCTGCAGCTGATTCCCTGGCCGCAGGTGGACTTCGCCAAGTTCGGCGAGGTCGAGCGCGTGCCGCGTTCGCGCATCAACAAGCTGTCCGCGGCCAACCTGGCGCGCAACTGGGCGATGATCCCGCACGTCACCCAGTTCGACGAGG
>CAMPGW010000045.1 GCA_946885735.1 uncultured Gammaproteobacteria bacterium | reverse complement strand
ACCCACCACCACTCAAGACCGGCGCGTGCCTTCCCTCGCAGCCGTGGGGCTGAGGTAGACGAAAAAGCCCGCCGAAGCGGGCTTTTTCCATTTCAAAAGCAAGAACGAGGAGCTAGCTCCTGCGGACACCGGGACCGAGCCTGCGAAGGTCTCGCGCGGTGCGGTGTGACGGGGAGGGCTGGGCTTTCACCGGAGGGCGGCCATGGATGGCCGCCCGCTCGCGACTCGGTGGCCATGGACGGCGCTTCCGAGCTCGCGACCGGGGAAAGCCCAGTCCGCACCGGCGCACCGCACCGCCCGGATACCCAACCAAAGGCTCAGTCCACCAGATTCCGCGCGTGGAAAAGCTCCTCGATCTCGCGCCGGAGTTGCATTTCGATGCGCTGGCGATCCTTGAAGGAAAGGTTCTTCGCCTTCTCCTCGAACAGGTACGTATCGAGATCGAATTCCTTCAGGTGCATCTTCGTGTGGAACAGGTTTTCCTGGTACACGTTGACGTCGAGCATCTCGTAGCGCTGCTTGATCTGCTTGGACAGGTAGTCCTGGATCGAGTTGATCTTGTGGTCGATGTAGTGCTTCTTGCCCTTGATGTCGCGGGTGAAGCCGCGCACGCGGTAGTCCATCACCACGATGTCGGACTCGAAGCTCTCGATCAGGTAGTTCAGGGCCTTCAGCGGCGAGATCACGCCGCAGGTGGCGACGTCGATGTCGGCGCGGAAGGTCGCGATGCCATTGTGCGGGTGCGTTTCCGGATAGGTGTGCACGGTGATGTGCGACTTGTCCAGGTGCGCCACCACGGCGTCGGAGATCAGGCCCTTGCCGGCGGCCGCCTTGTCGATCACCGGCTCCTCGGAGATCAGGATCGTCACCGACGCGCCCTGGGGGTCGTAGTCCTGTCGGGCCACGTTCAGGATGTTGGCGCCGATGATGTGCGCGACCTCGGTCAGGATCTGGGTGAGGCGCTCGGCGTTGTATTCCTCGTCGATGTACTCGATGTAGCGCTTGCGCTGCTCTTCCGACACGGCGTAGCACATGTCGTAGATGTTGAAGCTCAGGGCCTTGGTGAGGTTGTTGAAACCCTGGAGCCGCAGGCGCGGGAGAGGCTTGACCACGGCAGGAATCCGGTAAGGCGGAACGGGGGCGCATTATCGGCCAAACCGGCCCCCCGGGGGAAATTTGCCCCCGCCGGGTGGTGGCCCCGGATTCAGGGGTGATTGATGTGAGCCACATCACAGCCTAAAGTGTGTGAACACGGCAACGGCGGACGAGAGGACCATGGCCCCACAGCGAACCTCCCTGAGCGAATTCAGCAACCTGCGTCCGGTCACCAGTCCGCTGGCCCTGGACGACGCGTCCCTCAGCCATTTCCTCGACCAGTGCCACCGGCGCCGGCACCCGGCGCGCAGCGACATCTTCCGGCCCGGCGACACCGCCAACACCCTGTACTACGTGGTCAGCGGCTCGCTGTCGATCATCAGCGTGGAGGGCGACGGCCGCGAGCTGGTGCTGGGCTACGTCAACGCCGGGGAGTTCGTCGGCGAGATGGGCCTGTTCATCAACGCCAACATCCGCCAGGTCCTGCTGCGCACCCGCACGCCCTGCGAGCTGGCCGAGCTGAGCTACGAGCGCCTGCACCAGTTGTTCGCCACCTCGCTGGCCAACGAGTGCCCGAAGATCCTCTACGCGATCGGCGCGCAGCTCTCCAAGCGCCTGCTGGACACCTCGCGCAAGGCCTCGCGCCTGGCCTTCCTCGACGTCACCGGCCGCATCGTGCGCACGCTCAACGACCTGTGCACCGAGCCGGATGCGCTCAGCCACCCGCAGGGCATGCAGATCCGCGTTTCCCGCCAGGAACTGGCGCGAATCGTGGGCTGCAGCCGCGAGATGGCGGGCCGCGTGCTCAAGCAATTGCAGATCGACGGCAAGCTGCACGCCCGCGGCAAGACCGTGGTCGTGTTCGGCACGCGCTGAGCATGGGCCGCCGGACCGGGAGCGAGGTCGCCCAGGTGCGGCCCGCCCGCGCCGAGGACGGCGTCGGACTTTCGCTGCTGCTCGGGGTGCTGGGCTACCCCTGCCCCGCCGAGGAAGCCGCGCAGCGCGTGCTCGACCTGCGCGACGACATCAACCAGACCCTGCTGGTCGCCGAGCAGGACGGCCAGCTGGCCGGGCTGGTGTGCTGCGACGTCAGCTATTACCTGCCGCTGGGCGCCCTCACCTGCCGGATCACCGCGCTGTCGGTGGCGGAATTCGCGCAGCGCCGCGGCATCGGCCGGCTGCTGTTGCGCGAGGCCGAGTCGCTGGCCCGCGCCGCCGGCGCCGTGCGCATCGAACTGACCTCGGCCGCGCATCGCGAGGACGCCCACGCCTTCTACCGCGCCTGCGGCTACGGCGAGGGCGCGGTGCGCTTCGTCAAGCACCTCGGCGACGCCTGAGCCGCCTCAGTCAAAGAGTCGGCGCAGTTCCTCGCCCGGCTCGGGCGCGCGCATGAAGCTCTCGCCCACCAGGAAGGCGTCCACGCCGGCCGCGCGCATGCGGGCGACGTCCTCGCGGGTGGCGATGCCGCTCTCGGTGACCAGGATGCGGTCGGGCGGGACCGCCGCGCGCAGCTCGAGCGTCGTATCGAGGCTGACCTCGAAGCTGCGCAGGTTGCGGTTGTTCACGCCCACCAGCGGCGCGGCTACCTGCAGCGCGCGCTCGAGCTCGTCGAGGTCGTGGACCTCGACCAGCACGTCCATGCCCAGGTCCATCGCCAGGTTCGACAGCTCAGCCAGCGCAGCGTCGCCGAGCGCGGCGACGATCAGCAGGATGCAGTCGGCGCCGAGCGCGCGCGCCTCGTAGACCTGCCAGGCGTCCACCACGAAGTCCTTGCGCAGCACCGGCAACGCGCAGGCCGCGCGCGCCTGCCGCAGATACTCGTCGTGGCCCTGGAAGAAATCCACGTCGGTGAGCACCGACAGGCAGGCCGCACCGCCGCGTTCGTAGCTGCGGGCGATCTGCGCCGGGTCGAAATCGGGACGGATCAGGCCCTTGCTCGGGCTGGCCTTCTTGACCTCGGCGATGACCGCGGCCTGGCCGGCGCTGATCTTCGCCTGTACCGCGTCGGCGAAACCGCGGGTCGGCGGCAGGCCCTCGCAGCGCGCGGCCAGCTCGCGCAGGGGCAGCGCCGCGCTGCGCTCGCGCACTTCCTCGGCCTTGCGCGCGAGGATCGTCGCCAGGATGTCGCTCATGCCTCGTCCTCGCCGCCATCGCGGCGCGGGCCGCCATAGGCGCGCTCGACCCGGGCGACGCGCATCTCGAAGTGGCCGTACCAGCGCGTGCGGCCCTGTTCGCGGGCGGCGCGGTGTTCGGCCTGGCGCTTCCACGCGGCGATGTCGGCCTCGCTGCGCCAGTAGCTGACGGTGATGCCGAAGCCATCGGCGCCGCGCGTGCTCTCGATGCCGAGGTAGCCGGGCTGGGTCGCGGCCAGTTCGACCATGCGATCGGCCATGCTGCCGTAGCCGTCGTCGGGGCCGATGCGCTGCGAACTGAAGATCACCGCGTAGTACGGCGGCTCGGGCAACGTGGCGAAGCCGGGGGCGTCGCTCATGGCGCCACCGCCGTTGCCGCCAGCGCGCGCGTCGCGGCCACGTACTCGTCGAGCCTGGCGCGCGCCGCACCGCTGCCCACCGCGATCCGTGCGCGCTCGACGCCTTCGGCGATCGAGGCAGCCACGCCTGCGGCGTACAGCGCCGCCCCGGCGTTGAGCAGGACGATGTCGAGGGCGGGACCCGCTTCGTTTTCCAGCACGCCGACCAGCATGCGCCGCGACTGCTCCGGACTCTCCACGCGTATCGCCTTCAGGTCGCACATCGGCAGCCCGAATTCGCCCGGCAGCAGCTCGTATTCCTCGATGACGCCATCGCGCAGTTCGCCCACCAGCGTGCCGCCGGCCAGCGTGATCTCGTCCAGGCCGTCGCGGCCGTGCACGACCAGCGCGCGCTGCGCGCCGAGCCGCTGCAACACGCGGGCCTGGATGCCGACCAGGTCGGCGTGGAAGACGCCCATCAGGATATTCGGCGCGCCGGCGGGGTTGGTCAGCGGGCCGAGGATATTGAAAATGGTGCGCACGCCGAGCTCGCGGCGCACCGGCGCGACGTGGCGCATCGCCGGGTGGTGGACGGGGGCGTACATGAAGCCGAAGCCGGTCTCGGCCAGGCAGCGCGAGACCTGCGCCGGCGTCAGTTCGATCACCGCGCCGAGGGCCTCGAGCACGTCGGCGCTGCCGGACTTGGACGACACGCTGCGGTTGCCGTGCTTGGCGACCTTGGCGCCGGCCGCGGCGCAGACGAACATCGCGGCGGTGGAAATGTTGAAGGCGTGGGCGCCATCGCCGCCGGTGCCGACGATGTCCACCAGGTGGCTGGGGTCGTCCACCTCGACGCGGGCGGCGAATTCACGCATCACCTGGGCGGCGGCGGCGATCTCGCCGATGGTTTCCTTCTTCACCCGCAGGCCGATCAGCAACGCGGCCAGCATCGGCGGCGAGACCTCGCCGCGCATGACCTGGCGCATCAGCTCGACCATCTCGTCGAAGAAGATCTCGCGATGGACGATGACGCGCTGCAGGGCCTCGTGCGGCGTGAAGTCCATCAGCCCTCCAGGAAGTTGCGCAGCATGGCGTGGCCGTGCTCGGTCAGGATGGATTCGGGGTGGAACTGCACGCCCTCGACCGGCAGGGTCTTGTGGCGCAGGCCCATGATCTCGTCGAACCCGCCGTCGGGACCTTCGGTCCAGGCGGTGATCTCGAGCGTGTCCGGCAGGGACTCACGCTCCACCACCAGCGAGTGGTAGCGCGTGGCCTCGAAAGGCGTCGGCAGGCCGGCGAACACACCCTTGCCGGTGTGGTGGATGGGCGAGGTCTTGCCATGCATGATCTGCTTGGCGCGGATGACCTTGCCGCCGAAGGCCTGGCCCAGGCTCTGGTGGCCCAGGCACACCCCCAGGATCGGCACCCGACCCGACAATCCCGACAACACCGCCAGCGACACGCCCGCCTGGTCCGGCGTGCAGGGACCCGGCGAGATGACGATGCGCGCCGGCGCCAGCGCGGCAATGCCCGCCACGTCCAGCGCGTCGTTGCGCACGACCTTCACCTCCTGCCCCAACTCGCCGAAGTACTGCACGAGGTTGTAGGTGAAGCTGTCGTAGTTGTCGATCATCAGCAGCATGGTCTGCTTCAGTCTCCGATGATGTACACGAGGAAAGCATCAGCGGAAATGGTCAGTTCCCCTTCCCTGAGCACGATATCGCTGGTTCGCCGAGCGGCCGTTACGGTTACCGTACCGATGCTCCGAGCCATCGGGTCTCCGCCGAAGGAACTGTAGCCCAGGCTCGAATAGATCGTGCTTTGCGCGCGATCGGACACATTGAAGAGCTCCACCAACTTCTTGTCCACTGCCCCGGCCATGTCCTCCGCCACGGCCTTGGCGTCCCTGATGGCGTCACGGCGGAGTTTGCGTTGCAACTCGCGCTTTCCCGAGTACTGGAAATCTTCCGTTTCGATCCGTACTGTCCTCTGGTCGGGGATGTCGGCAATGAACTGCTTGAGCATCTCGAGGTTGCGAAACCGGACCTTGATGACTCGCTCGTAGGTGTTACCGAGGAAAGTTTCAGTCTCCTTTTCATCGTTCCACTTGGACTCGGGACTGACGGACAGGTTGCCGACCTCCATGTCGTCGTCGACCACCGAGCGGAATTTTGCCGCCGCAACGACCTGCGAGGCGAGCGCCTCGACAGTCTCCTGGATCTTTGCGGCATTCATGCCGGTCTCCCTCACGGTGACCGTGACGGGAAACAGATCCGGCTTGACCTTGACCTCGGCGTGGCCCTGGACCGACAGGAAGGGCCGGGTCGTGAAGGTCTGCGCCAGGGCTGCGTTCGCAAGGCACAGCGCAAGGACGGTCGAAGCCGCACGGATCAGGTTTCGCATGGGACTTGCTCCAGTCAAAGGCCGCTCGCGGCCTGGGCGACCGCACGGAACAACGCGCGGCCCTTGTTCATGGTCTCGTCCCACTCTTTCTGCGGGTCCGAGTCGAAGACGATGCCGGCGCCGGCCTGCACGTGCAGGCGGCCGTCCTGGATGACGGCGGTGCGGATCGCGATGGCGGTATCCACGTCGCCCCACCAGCCGATGTAGCCGACCGCGCCGGAATAGATGTTGCGCTTGACTGGTTCGAGCTCGCGGATGACCTCGAGCGCGCGGATCTTCGGCGCGCCGCTGACGGTGCCCGCGGGAAACGTGGCCTTCAGCACATCGGAGAACGATGCACCGTCGCGCAGCCGACCCCGCACTTCCGACACGATGTGCATCACGTGCGAGTAGCGCTCGATGGTGAAGCGGTCCGGCACCGTCACGCTGCCGGGCTCGGCGACGCGGCCGACGTCGTTGCGGCCGAGGTCGATCAGCATCAGGTGCTCGGCGCGTTCCTTCGGGTCGGCCAGCAGCTCGGCCTCGAGCGCGGCGTCCTCGGCGGGCGTGGCGCCGCGCGGGCGGGTGCCGGCGATGGGCCGCACGGTCACCTCGCCGTCCTGCACCCGCACCAGGATCTCCGGCGAGCTGCCAACCACCTGGGTGCCGTCGAGGTCGAGGAAGTACATGTAGGGCGAGGGGTTCAGCGCCCGCAGCGCGCGGTACACGTCCACCGGCCGCGCGCGGAAGGGCACGCTCATGCGCTGGCTGAGCACCACCTGGAAGACGTCGCCGGCGCGGATGTAGTCCTTCACCGCCTCCACCGCCGCGACGAAGCCCTCGCGGGTGAAGCCGGAGACGAAGTCGGCCTCGTCCAGCAGCGAGGGGTCGAGCACGTCCGGATAGCTGCGGCCGGAGTGGCGCAGGCGATACACCAGCTCGTCCAGCCTACGCAGGGCGCGCGCGTAGGCCTGCGGTTGCGCCGGGTCGGCGTGCACGACCAGGTACAGGCGGCCCTTGAGGTTGTCGAACACCGCCAGTTCTTCCGACAGCATCAGGAAGGCGTCGGGCGTGCCGAGCTGGTCGGGCTTGCCGGCGTCCTGGGCCAGCCGCGGCTCGATGTAGCCGATCGACTCGAAGCCGAAGTAGCCCACCAGCCCGCCGGTGAAGGCCGGCAGGCCGGGGATGCGCGGCACCGAGTACGCGGCGCGCAGGCGGTCGACCTCGGCCAGCGGGTCGGACAGCTCGCGCGACTCCACCAACTCGCCATGCACGCGCTCTTCCACCCGCGGTCCACGGAAGGTGAAGGTGCGCGCCGCCGGCAGCCCGATGATCGAGTAGCGACCCCAGGTCTCGCCGCCCTCGACCGACTCGAACAGGTAGGTGTGCGGCCCGTCGGCCAGCTTGAGGTAGACCGAAAGCGGCGTGTCCAGGTCGGACAGCACTTCGCGCACGACCGGGATGCGGTTGTGTCCGGCGGCGGCGAGCTGCCCGAATTCGTCGGCGGTGAGCACGGAAGGGACCGGTGGGGGACGCGGCCCCGGAGTATAGCCGCTCCTACTTGCCCAGCATGTAGAGCTGCCAGAGGTCGCGGCGGCTCATGTGCAGCAGGGGCTTGATCGCCAGCAGCGCGGTCGGGCCCACCGTCCGCTCCAGGTAGCGCATTTCCTCGAAGCGCGCCCGCGTGGGCTCGTCGATCTGGATCTCGATGCCGGCCTCGCGCATCATCAGCAGGCCCTTGGCGCGCAGCGCCAGTTCCACGTGCAGGCGCAGGTAGCAGACCAGGTCGGCGACGACCTCGCCGGCGAAGCGCGACTTGAGCGAATGCAGGAACTGGCCATGCGGCGATTCGGAGAAGCCGCCCGAGTCCAGCAGCGCCAGCAGGTCGCGGTCGGCATCGAAGCCGGTGCCGAGCCAGTCGCCGACCGCGGACTCGCTGCGGGCGAAAACGAACATCATCAGCGGCGGCAACAGCACCAGCATCGCCAGCGCCTGCCAGATCGGCGGCAGCACGAACTGGTTGAAGCCGGCGTGGATCAGCCAGGCCGCCGCCAGCGCCGGCAGCAGTGCGCCGAAATCGAGCCTGCCGCGGCGGTCGGCCAGCGCCACCAGCATCACCGCGAAGATGGACTGCACGCCGCCGTGCAGCAGCGCGGTGCCGAAGCCGCGCACGATCCACACCGCCACGTGCGCATGGCCCAGGTCCTGCAGGTAATAGAGGTTCTCCACCATCGCGAAGCCGGTGCCGACGGCGAAGCCGAAGATCGCCCCGTCCACCAGGAAGCCGATGCGGTGCGTGCGCAGCAGCATCACCACCACCAGCCCCTTCAGCACCTCTTCGACCAGCGGGCCAACGCTGCGCGCGTAGAGCCCGAAATCCAGCCCCAGCCCGCCGATGAAGGCGGCATTGGCGAAGTAGCTGGCCACCGCAGTCAGCCCGCCCAGCACGATCACCCCCGCCACCGCGCGCAGGCGCACCAGCTTGTAGCTGTCCATCGCCATCAGCGCGACCAGGAACACCGTCACCGGCAGCAGGCCGATCGCCGCGCGCAGCAGCACGTCCGCCGACACGTTCACGCCCCCGGCCTCACAACACCTTCAGGGACAGCAGCCACTCGTCGTCCACCTTCTCGCCGGCATCGAAGCCCTGGGCGTAGCCCAGCGACAGCGTCATCGGCAGGTGGTCGAGCAGGGTGAAGCTCAGGTCCAGCTGCACGCCCGCGTCCTGGTAGTGACGCACGCCGCCGAAACCGTCCTCGACCGTGAGGTGGCCGACGAAGACCGCCGGGCGGATGTAGCTCAGGAAGAACCAGGTGCGTCCGGCCGACTTGAAGCGGTAGGGCGGCGCGTTCCACTCCAGCATGGTCTTGAAGAAGCGCTTGCCGCCGAGCGCGTCGATCTCGAAGCCCGGGAAGGTCTGGTACTGGCGGTAGCGCTTGACCTCGCGGTTGTCCACGTAGTTGTTCTGGAAGCCGCCGAAATAGAAGTTGGACAGGCTGCTCGCGGCATCGCCGCCGGCCACGCCGAGGTCGTTGTAGGACCAGATCGAGGAGTTGCCCAGAGGCAGCGCGAAGCCGACGTCCAGGCTGGCATTGAGCTTGGGAAAGGTGTCGCCGTTGGCGTGGTCGGCACTGGCGACGAGGCTGGCGTCGATGCCCTTCTCGTGGTCCACGCTGCCCTGCGACTTGCGGGTGTTGCTGTAGCTGATGCCGACTTCGCCGGAGAACAGGCTGTCGAGGGTCTCGCTGACGTTCTGGTTGGCCGGCAAGGTGTCCAGGCCGGTGTAGTAGGCGAAGCCGGCGTTCCAGTCCAGCCGCCGCGGCTCGTCGTAGACCAGCAGCTTGCGGTAGTCCAGGCTGAAGGCGTCGCCCTTGCGGCTGCGCTTGGTCGGGCCGAACAGGTCGTAGAAGTCGGCCTTGTTGTGCCAGTAGCGGGCGTGCCAGTCGAGCGTGCGGAAGTCCACCTGCACGTGCAGGCGCTCGTCCGCGGGCACGTCGCCGTCCACCGACACGCTGGCGGTGATGCCGAGGTTGTACAGGTGCAGCGGGTCGGCGAAGCCGTAGTGGTAGCCGACCGCCACGCCGTCGCGGTAACCCTGCACGATCGGATAGCCGCCGTCGGGCTTCATCTCCGAACGCGGGACGTACTTGGCGCGGCTGGTGATGCGCGGGTCCAGGTCCACGTCGGCCGGCGACCCGGCGTTCCAGGTCTTCACCACCGGATGCTTCTCGGCGATCGCCGCGCCGAGGAAACGGATCGCACCGACGTCCTTGATCGGCGTGGCCGGCAGGATCGTCGGCGCGAAGCCGGCGCCGGAATACTCGAGCGCGAGCAAGCGGCCGTCGGCCATCGGGATCGGCCGGAAGAAGCCGGTCTCGGCATTGGTGATGGCCTCGATCTGGCCGCTGGCCGGCTCGAAGCGGAACAGGTTGGACACGCCGGTGTAGTAGGAACTGCCGTAGAGATAGCGCCCGTCCGGCGAGAACACGAAGCCTTCCGGCACGGCCTGGCCGAAGTCGAACTGCGCCACAGGCTCGAGCTTGCCGGCGCGCACCGCATCCATCGCGTAGACGCGCAGGTACTGCTTGGCGTCGATCTCCTCCATCGAGGCCGACAGGCGGCTGCCGTCGGCGCTGATGTCCAGGTCGGTCAGCACCTGGCCGTAGGGCAAGGTCGCCAGCACGCTCCAGTCCGCGTACGGCGGCGCCATCCGCACGAGCGAGGCGTAGCCGTTCTCGTGGCGCACGCCGAACAGCGCGCGATCGCTCGGGTCGAAGGCCAGGTCGCCGATGCGCGCATCGCGCAGCAGCATGCGCGCCTTGCCGCTGGCGAGGTCGAGCGCCATCAGGTCGCGGTAGGCGGTGTTGTCGGCGGTATAGAAGAAGGTGCGCGTGCCGGGGTCGAAGGCGGTGGAGGACACCGCGTACTTCAGCGGGCCCTTCACGTCCACCAGCCGGCGCAGGCTGCCGTCGCGCAGCGACAGCGCGCCCACGTGCGAGACCGTGCCCGGGTAGAGGAAGGCGCCGACCAGCGAATCGGTCTGCGGATCGATGAAGGAACGCGAGACCGAGCCGAGCGTACGCGGGCTCACGCGTTGGCCGCTTGTGACCGGAAAGGCGCGGATCGCCTGCAGGTTGGCCGCCTGGAAGCCGGCTTCCCAGCGGATCCAGTCGTTCCAGGCCGCGTCCATCGGCTTGCCGAACACGCGGGCGAACTGGGTGGCGTAGTAGCGGTCGCTCACCTCGTCGCGGGCCAGCCAGTCCACCACTTTCTCGGGCGAGTACTCCAGCCCCAGGTAGCTGATGAAGCGCGTACCGTAGAGATAGGCGTTGGCCATGGTCTGGAAGTCGGAGGTGCCGCCCGCCGAGACGATGCCCACCGGCGAGTAGAAGCGCGCGTCGTCGCGCACCATCGCCCGGAACACCATCTCGTCGTAGCCGCCCTGGGCGCGGCCGATGCCGCCCGACAGCCAGGTTTCCATGAACACCGCCGAGCCCTCGTTGTACCAGCGCGGCGTGCTGTTGCGCGGCGTCGCCAGGTAGTTGTAGAGGATGGTGACGGGGTGGGTGTCGTTCTCGCGCGGCTTGCCGCCGAAGAAGCGGCGCCAGGCGCGGTCCTGCGAATTGGCGGCGTCCATGGTCGCCACGTGCACGAGCTCGTGGCTGGCGATGGAATGGAAGCGCTCGTTGCTCGGCAGGGTCTCGAAGACGTGGTAGCTCGGCGCGATCTCCGCGGCGACGATGTTCTGCGGCGAGACCAGCGCGCGGCCGTTGCTCCAGTCGGCCTGGTCGGTCAGCACGACGGTGGTTTCCTCGTCGGGATTCCAGCGCAGGATGCGCTGCTGCAGCTCCATCGCATTGAGGAAGCAGCGGGCGACGTAGGGCGTCAGGTAGGTCTGCTGCGGATCGAGGTATAGCAGGCGCATCTCGCGCGTCTGCAACTGGGCGAGTTCGAATTCATCGGCCGCCGCGGGCATCGCCGCCACGGCCAGGCACAGGACCGGCAGCCACCGGACGGCGCTCGCGATACGCATCGCATCCCCCCGCGGGCCTGGCGCCCGCTCCCCGACCAGACCTTACAACAAAAAAGCCGCCCGCGTTTCGGCGGGCGGCTCGGGGTACGGCGTGTGCGATGGTTTACTGGTTGGCGCGCTCGGTGCCGGCGCGCTGCATGCGTGCGGCATCGCTGGCCAGGGCGGCACGGCCGGCGTCGCTGGCAAGGGCGGCGCGGAACGAGTCGCTCGCCAGGGCAGCGCGGAAGCTGTCGCTGGCCAGGGCGGCGCGGAACGAATCGCTCATCAGGGCGGCGCGGAAGCTGTCGCTCGCCAGGGCCGCACGGAACGAGTCGCTCGCCAGGGCGGCGCGGAAGCCGTCGCTCATCAACGCGGCGCGGAACTGGTCGCTGGCCAGGGCGGCACGGAAGCCATCGCTGGCCAGGGCGGCGCGGAAGGCGTCGCTGGCCATCGCGGCGCGGAAGGCCTCGCTCTGCAGCGCGGCGCGGAACGAATCGCTCTGCAGGGCGGCGCGGAAGGCGTCGCTGTTGAGCGCGGCGCGGGCCGAGTCGCTGGTCAGCTGGGCGCGGGCGGCGTCGCTGACCATGGCGGCGCGGAAGGCTTCGCTCTGCAGCGCGGCGCGGAACGAGTCGCTCGCCAGGGCGGCGCGGAACTGCTCGCTCGCCATCGCGGCGCGGAACTGGTCGCTGGCCAGGGCGGCGCGGAACTGCTCGCTCGCCAACGCGGCGCGGAACTGGTCGCTCGCCAGGGCGGCGCGGAAGCTCTCGCTCGCCAGGGCGGCGCGGAACGAATCGCTCGCCAGTGCGGCGCGGAAGCTGTCGCTCGCCAACGCGGCTCGGAAGGAATCGCTGCGCATGGCTTCGGACAACTTGGCGTCGCCCTGGATCATGCGGAAGGCATCGGTCTGCATGAACTGCGCGGCCGACTGGTCGCCGAGCTTGACGTCGCCCTCACCGACCGTCGCGGCCTGGTAGCGCTGCGCCGGGGCGATGGTGCCGACCACGTCGGTGTTGGATGAGGGAATGCCGAAACCGAAATATCCGACCGCGCCGATCGCGACGGCCAGGGCGCTCAGGGCCAGGAGTTTGCTGTTCTTCATGATCGTCCTCTCAATGTGGCGTGGGTTCTGCGGCTTCGGTATTTCTGCCGGGACGACGCCGTGTCGTCGGGGCTCGTAGGGATATACCCGGGCTTGCGAAAAAGGTTGGTCAGCGGTTCGACGACGGGGCCGGCGGCACGGTGATCGCCAGCTCGCGGGCGTCCCCTTCGCGCCCCTGGATGCGGATCCGGACCTGGCCGCCCTCGCCCGGGGCCAGCTCCACGCTCAGATGCTGCGCCGGGTCGACCACGAAGGCAATCCGGCCCGGGCGGGCCTCGAAACCGGCCTGCGAGGGCGTGCCGCGGACCTCGCGCAGGGCCAGCGCGGAGGCTTCCCAAGTCGCGGTGACCGCGGTGGCGCGCTCGCTGCGCAGGTCGAAGTCGAGGATCCAGCCGGCGCTGGCGGGCAGCAGCGCGATCTCGCCGGTGACGCCTTCCACGTCCACCGGCACGCGCTGCACGCCGGCCACGTCGCCACCGATGGTCGCGACCATGCCGTCGGCGTCGAGCAGCTGGCGGCCGAAACCGCCCATGCCCAGCGCGATCGCCAGCAGCATGCCGCCCGCGGCCAGGCCCAGGGCCGGCCGCAGCCAGCGCCGCGTGCGCAACGGGCGCCGGTCCGGCGTGGCGGGGCTCCCCCCCTGCCAACGCCGGCCCAGCCCCGAGGGGGGGTCGAGGGACGGCAGCCGCGCCAAAGCGCCGGCAATGCGCCGCCATTGTTCGCGTTGCTCGCGCGCGGCCGGGTCGGCCGCCAGGCGCGTCTCGAGTTCCGCGCGCTGCGCGGCATCGAGTTCGCCGTCGAGTTCGGCGTGGATGAGCTCGAGCGTGCGCGGATCGATCTCGCTCATGCCCAGCCCCTCTTCAACAGGACTTCGCGGAGCGCCTGGCGGGCGGTGAACAGCCGCGACTTCACGGTCTTCAGCGGGCACTCCAGGATCGCGCCGATTTCCTCGTAGCTGCAGTCCTGCACGTGCTTGAGCACGATCAGGGTGCGGTAGTCCACGGGCAGTTCCATCAGCGCGGCCTGCAGGTCGGTGTCGGACTGCTCGTCCTGGGCGACACGCTCCGGACCGGGGCGATCGCTGGCCAGCTCGGACGCAGACCCGGCCTCCGGCACCGACTCGTTGCGGCGCCGCCCGTTGCTCACGTCCAGCGCCTCGTTCACCGCGATCCGGTAGATCCAGCTGAAGAAGCGCTGGCCCGGGTCGTAGCGGTCGAAGTGCTCGTAGGCGCGGAGGAAAGCGGTCTGGGTCACGTCGGTGGCGTCTTCGCGATGGTTGAGGATGCGGTAGGCCGCGTTGAAGATCGGCCGCTGGTAACGCGCCAGCAGCCGATCGAAGGCCCGACGGTCGCCTGCCCGGCATTCGAGGACGAGGGCGGCATCCGGGTCGTCAGTCATCAGTACCTGCGGGGGCCGAAAAGGTTGGTCGCCATTTCGTCCGGGGCGCTCACGCGGCGCGCTCGACCTCGAACAACTGGTCGAATCCGGAGTACCGGAAGATGTCGTAGATGTGGTGGTTCACGTTCACCAGCCGCAGCTTGCCGCCGCCGGCCATGGCCTTCTTGTGGGCGCGCAGCAGCACGCCCAGGCCGGCGCTGGAGATGTATTCCAGGCCGCCGAAATCGAACTCCGCCGCCGCCGGAGCGGCATCCAGGAAGGCCTGCGCCTTCGCGCACTGGGCCGCGTCCAGGCGCCCGCGGAACGCCACTCGGCCATTCCCATCCTGCTCGATCTCGAACATCACCGGCTCCCCAGGCGCTTGCGGAACGTGATCTGGCTGCGGCGGCCAGAATAGTCGTACTGCAGGCCTTCCACCATACGCCGGATCAGGTGCAGGCCCAGTCCGCCGGGCTCGCGCTGCTCGGCGCTGGCGTTGACGTCGGCGTCGGGCGCGGCGGTCACGTCGAAGAAGTCGCTGTCCGGGTCGGCGATGCGGCAGTGCAACAGCTCGCCATCGCGCTCGAGGTCGAGCACCAGGCGCCCGCCCCCGTTCGGGTTGTACTTCACCATGTTGGTGAACAGCTCCTCGACCGTGAACTCCACCGCGTAGCGCGCCTCGGCGTCCACATCGGGCTGGGCCAGGCAGCGCTGGATGAAGGCGAACACGCCGGGCAGCGCGTCGAAACTGCGCAGGAAATCGGCGCGCCGCAGCCAGCGCGGGCCGGCGTCGCGGGTCGGACCCTGCGGGTCCTCGGCCATCGCGTCGGTCACCGGCAGGCGACGGATCAGCACCACGGTGACGTCGTCCAGTTGCGGTGCACCCTGGCCGAACTCGCGCAGCGCGTCCATCAGGCGGCCGAGCAGGTAGGGCATCGGCCGGTCGTGGTAACGGCGCAGCACCTCGCCCACGCCGTCCTCGCCGAACTGGTTCTGCTGCGCGTCCATGTATTCGTAGACGCCGTCGGAAATCAGCGCGAACACGTCCCCCGGCGCCAGCTCCGCGACCTGTGCGGGCTTGAGTGCCGGCAGCGTGACCGCGCCCATCGGGAAGGTGGTCGGCGGGTGGTAGCTGCAGGTCAGGTCGGCGGCGCGGAAGTGCAGCAGCGGGCCCTGGCCGCCGGAGTGGTAGCTCAGGCGATGGCTGCGCGGGTCGAGCTGGCCGAGGAAGGCGGTGACGAAGCGGTCCTCCGCCAGGTCCACCACCAGCTGGTCGTTGATGTGGCGGAAGGCGTCGTCGAGGCTGGCGCCGAGCCGCTGCGCGACGCGCAGCATGGCGCGCACCTGCGTCGCCGACAGCGCCGGGCCGATGCCGTGGCCAGTGGCGTCGCCCATCAGCACGAAGATGCGGCCGTCGTCGCAGGGCACGAAGTCGTAGGTGTCGCCGCCGGTGTCGTCGGTGGGCTTGAACAGACCGGCGAAGTCGTAGTCCGGCAGCTGCGGCGGCGCCTTGGGCAGCGTGCCCATCTGCACTTCGCGCGCGACCGAGATCTCCTGGCGCAACTTCTCGGTGGCCAGCAGGCGCTCGGTCATCTGCATGCGCTGCAGCGCAACGGCGCACTGGGCTGCGAGCGCGGCGGCCACGGCTTCATCGTCGGCGTCGAACACGCCCTCGCGGCGATTGACCACCTGCAGCACGCCGACCAGCTGGTCGTCGTAGCCGATCAGCGGCAGGCTGAGCATGCAGCGGGTGCGGCGGCCGCTGGCGCGGTCGATGTCGCGATTGAAGCGCGGGTCGGCGTAGCAGTCCGGTACGTTGATGGCCGCGCGCGAACGCACGCACTCGCCGACGATGCCGCGGTCGGCCGGCACGCGGATGGCGTCCAGGCCGCGGGCCACGCGCATCTCCAGCATGTCGTCCTCGGCCTGGTACTGCCAGACCGTGCCGCCCTCGGCGTCGAGCAGGTCCTTGGCGGCGTCGACGATCGCGTACAGCATCGTGTCCAGGTCGAAGGGCCGCGCCAGGTCGCGGGTGACGTCGAGCAGGCGCCGCAGGCGGTCCTGGCCCAGCGCCGGCGTGGCCACGGCGCTCATGTGCGCGCCGCCTGCACGTTCTTGCGCATGGCCGCGATCACCCCGGCGTAGTCGGGCGCGTTGAAGATCGCCGAGCCGGCGACGAAGGTGTCGGCGCCGGCGGCGGCGATTTCACCAATGTTCTCGGCTTTGACGCCACCATCGATTTCCAGGCGGATGTCGCGACCGCTGGCGTCGATGCGGCGGCGCACTTCCTTCAACTTTTCGAGCGCGCCGGGAATGAAGCTCTGCCCGCCGAAGCCCGGGTTCACCGACATGATCAGCACCAGGTCGAGCTGCTCGAGCACGTGGTCGAGGTGGTGCAGCGGCGTCGCCGGGTTGAACACCAGCCCCGGTTTGCAGCCGCTGGCGCGGATCAGCTGGATGGTGCGGTCCACGTGCTCGCTCGCCTCGGGATGGAAGCTGATGTAGGTGGCGCCGGCCTTGGCGAAGTCGGGAATGATGCGGTCCACCGGCTTCACCATCAGGTGCACGTCGATCGGCGCGGTCACGCCGTGCTTGCGCAGCGCCTCGCAGACCAGCGGGCCGATGGTCAGGTTGGGCACGTAATGGTTGTCCATCACGTCGAAGTGCACCCAGTCGGCGCCGGCCTGCAGCACCGCGTCCACCTCGGCGCCCAGGCGCGCGAAGTCGGCGGAGAGGATGGAAGGGGCGATCAGGCAGGGCGTGGTCGGCATCGGATCCTCGGTGTCGGCGGCTTCGGCTAGGGCTTGCGTTGTTTCTGGATGCGTTCCCAGGCGGCATTGGATTCGCGGGCGCGGCGCTCGGCCAGCTCGCGCAGTTCGGGCGCGGCATTGGCCACGCGATCGGGATGGTACTCCTGCATGCGCCGGCGCCAGGCCTGCTCGACCTCCTCGTCGGTCGCATCGCGGGCCACGCCAAGCACCTCGTACGGATCGGCCACCGGTGGCGCGGGCGGCGCGTCCGGCGTGTCGCCGGCGCGCGTGCCGCCGAACCAGCCGAGGTCGTAGAGATGGCCAAGGACCAGGCCGACGGCGATCAGCCAGGGCCGTCGGGTTCCCCATCCGGCCAGCACGCCGATCAGCAGCCCGATCAGCTTGCCGCGGCCCTTCATCGGACGCGGGCCGGGGGCTGGCTCGCGTACCAGCGCGCGAGCGCCTGGATGTCGCGCGGCTGCAGGCTGTTGGCGATGGCGTTCATCACCGGGTGGCGGCGCTGGCCGCCGCGGTAGGCCAGCAGCGAGCTGACCAGGTATTGCTCGTCCTGCGCGGCCAGGTGCGGGATGCCGGCCGCGCGGCTGCGGCCGTCGAGGCCATGGCAGGCCACGCACTGGCCGACCTTGACCGGTCGCACGATCTTGACCACCGGCGGCACCTGCGCGAGGGCCGGCGCCACCAGTGTCAGCATGATCGGCAGGGCGAGCGGCAGGACGGCGAGTCGGCGGCGCATGCGCGGCATTGTAGCAGCCGGCGGCGCGGCCCCGCCGGGTACACTATGGCGTCCCCCACGCCAGCGCCCGCCGTGTCCACCACCCTGCACCGCTCCGACTTGCCCGGCCTGGCCCTGCTGCATTCGGGCAAGGTGCGCGACGTCTTCGACCTGCCCGGCAACCGCCTGCTGATGGTCGCCAGCGACCGCCTCTCGGCCTTCGACGTGGTGCTGCCGGATCCGATTCCCGGCAAGGGCGAGATGCTCTGCCAGATCTCCAACTTCTGGTTCGGCAAGACCGCGCACCTGGTGCCGAATCATCTGACTGGCGCGGACGTGGCCTCCGTGCTGCCGGCGGGCACCGACGTGGCGCTGTATTCGAAGCGCAGCGTGGTGGTGAAGAAGCTCAAACCGGTGCCGGTGGAGGCCATCGCCCGCGGCTACCTGATCGGCAGCGGCTGGAAGGATTACCAGCGCACCGGCGCGGTCTGCGGCATCGCCCTGCCCGCGGGCCTGCGCCAGGCCGAGCAGTTGCCGGAGCCGATCTTCACGCCGTCCACCAAGGCCGCGGCCGGCAGCCACGACGAGAACGTCAGCTTCGACGCCGTCGCCGCGCAGATCGGCGGCGAGCTCGCCGAACGCGTGCGCGAGGCCACGCTGGCGGTGTACCGCTTCGCCGTCAAGCACGCCGCCGAGCGCGGCATCCTGATCGCCGATACCAAGCTCGAGTTCGGCCTCGACGAAGCCGGCGTGCTCCACGTGATGGACGAGATGCTGACGCCGGACTCCTCGCGCTTCTGGCCGGCCGATTCGTATTCGGTCGGCACCAGCCCGCCGAGCTACGACAAGCAGTTCGTCCGCGACTACCTGGAGACGCTGGACTGGGACAAGACCGCACCCGGCCCTCGCGTGCCCGCCGACGTGATCGCGGCGACGCGCGAAAAATACGCCGAGGCGCTGTGGCGCCTGGCCGACCTGCGAATCGACTGACCGCACCGGCACGGATGGCCGACCACACGAGGAACCGCCCATGCGCCGCGTAGACCAGCTGCTCGACCAGTACTCCGACGACCACCAGAACGCCACCAACCAGAGCATCCACCTGCTCTGCGTACCGGCGATAGTGTGGACGGTGACGGCCTTCCTGTGGGTGATCCCGGTGCCGGAATTCCTCGGCAAGCCCGGCAGCTTCGCGGTGCTGGGCATGTTCCTGGCCTGGCTGTGGTACTGGAAGCTCTCGCACAAGCTGGCGCTGGGCCTGCTGGCCTGCTTCTTCGCCAGCATCCTGCTCAACCTGTGGATCTCGACGCAGTTCGGCATGAAGTTCCTGCTGATGCTCGCCATCGGCGTGTTCGTCGTGGCGTGGATCGGGCAGTTCATCGGCCACAAGGTCGAGGGCAAGCGCCCGAGCTTCCTCACCGACCTGGTCTACCTGCTGGTCGGCCCGATGTGGACCCTGCGCAAGCTCTACAACCGGCTGGGCATTGGCTACTGACAGCCATCGCGGCCTCGGCGGCCGCGACCTCGCGCTGGTCTCGCTGGTCTGCCTGGCCTGGGCCGGCAACTTCCTCACGTCCAAGCTGGCGCTGCTGGAGTTCCCGCCGCTGCTGTTCACCGCGCTGCGGCTGTGCCTGCTCGCGTTGTTGCTCGCGCCCTTCATCAAGGCGCCTGCGCAGGGTCAGTGGCCGCGGCTGGCCGCGGTGGCGCTATGCAACGGCGTGCTGCACTTCGGCCTGAGCTTCTGGTCGCTGAGCCTGTCGGCCACCCTCGCCTCGCCGGCGATCGTGATGCAGAGCTACGTACCGATGGCCGCCCTGCTCGCCTGGTGGTGGCTCGGCGAGCGCGTGCACTGGCGGACCGGCACCGCCATCGGCCTGAGCTTCCTCGGCGTGCTGGTGCTCGGCTTCGACCCGACCGTGCTCGACAGTCCCGCCGCACTGCTGCTGATGCTGGTCTCGGCCTTCTTCCTCGCCATCGGCACCGTGCTGATGCGCGGCCTACGCGGCATGGATCTGTTCTCGCAACAGGGCTGGACCGCCGTCATCGGCGTGGCCCCGCTGCTGCTGGCCAGCGCATTGATCGAGCCTCACCCCATGCAGGAAATCGCCTCCGCCAGTTGGGTTGCCTGGTTCGGTGTCGTGTACGCGGCCCTCGTTGCCTCGCTGCTGGGCCATGGCATCTATTACCTGCTGATGCAGCGGCATCCGGTGGCGCAGGTCACGCCCTATCTGCTTGCGGCGCCGCTGTTGGCGACGATCCTTGGCATCGTGTTCCTGCAGGATCAGGTCGGGCCGCGGTTGTGGATTGGTGGGGCGATGGTGTTGGGTGGGGTGCTGGCGATTGCGTTGCGGAATTTGGCGAAGGCGCGGCCGGCGCCCATGCCCGAGGAACTGTAGGCAGGCCGGCCAGGCTTCGCGTCGGTGACGCGGCAGCGCCTGAGGTGTTAGACCCCAGCACTCGAAACCAGCGCCCGTGCTTTGTCGACGGTGAACTCGCCCTGGACTTGGGGATCCGTGCATTCGGCTACCGCCTCGGCGACCCAGGGATCGACTATCGAGACGCGGTCTGCGAGCTGGATTACGTCCGCAATGAATGCGAGTAGGACAGCGTCAATCTCACCCCTCAGGAACGCACCGCAGAGGAAAGCCACGTCGGCCCGCGAGATCTCTACATCGCAATCTTCGCCAACCGGAATCGGGATAGATCGGCCTAATTCCTGGAGGTGGTAGCGAATCGCCGATAGCTCTGCGTCCACTTCCGAGATCAGGACGCCCGCCGGGATCTCGGAGTCCAGGAATCGACGAAGCGAGCTCAATCTCATGGGGTCTAACGCGTGCGTCGAGGTGCGCCGTCGGGCGTCACCTTGACTGTATTGGCCGGGGCATCGACCCGCGCCATCGACGCCATGGCTTGCACCGTGGACGTAGCGGCGCCCGAAGTCGTCAGGGTAAAGAGAAGTTCTGTCTTGTCGTCGGGCCTGCCCCAAGCGATCGATACGGTCCTGACCATTCCTGCTTCTGGGCCGGCCTCTTCTCTGGGGCTCGCAATCAACGGATCAGGCGCCTCAGCAAGCAACGATGCGAAGTTCGCATGAACGTCGGCTACGGGGGCTCGCTGGGCGAAGACGGCGCAGACGTGGTCATCTCGCCACGAAACAACGAACCTGCCCTCGGCGCCTTGAACTGACCATGCAGTGCCAGGCTTGCCGCCAAGAAAGAACCTGGCCGACTCGCCTTGGAGCACTCCGGCGCCACGAGTTGCCATTTCAGCTCGCAGCTTCTCCGGAGCATAAAAATACGTCATGCACGTGGAAGCAAAAAGCAAGGTAAAGGGGTCTGGCCGAGGTTGGTCCTGGACCGGTCCGCTGGATGCGAGTGCAAATGCCGCAACTGCCAACAACGAGATACCCATGACTCCCCTATTCGCCTACCGATGATCGGGTGCGCCGCCAGGCGCCACCTTGGATGGGTTGTCAGACATCATGACTGAAACGTCCCCCATTCATATGCCAGAGTGTCAAACAGTAGTGCCACAATGGCCAGGATTGTGAGCGCATTCATCGCTATTAGTAGCCAAAAGGTACGTGGTTGCTTCGCTCGCGTGACCAGATACGGTTTTGCCAGCACGGAACTGAAGTACCCGGTGTACGAGCCGGTTCGCACTGCTGCAACCAAGGCGTGCACGAACAGTGCAAGCAGAAGGCACGCCGGAAGTAGTGGCGCTAGCCTGACCATTTCGTGCCTTGACGACCCATGGCTTGGATATGCGGAGACGTTGCCCGTAGGGCGGCATGTCCCGCCTTGATTGAACGATCAGGTGTCACGCATTACCCGAAAGATGTATACGCCGCCGTCCTCGACCTCGATGCCATCGACGTCTAGCCGCGAAGTTGGGTTTGTAAGCACAGGAATCGTGATCCTGGAGCAGTAGTTCTCGTCATTCTCCAGGAGCGCTATCACAGCTTTCTTCTCGTAGTCGGGGTACGCGATGCAGGTCGCCTTGATCGGCTGCCGGAGGACTGCCTGGGAAAATGAGGTCTGCATTGCATTCAGAACCTCGGACAGCCGCTCGGGACTGTCGGCCAAGCCGACTGCAACCTCGACCCGGCCATCGGCGTGGAGCGTTAGGCCAAGCGCCTGCATGTCGCCCTGCTCGGTCAACATCTTGTCCACGCGCGCAATCAGATGGGCCAGCAACTCCTGGAACTGTGCCTCGGAATCCGACATTTGCATCCTCCAGAGCGCGTGGTGCTTGGGCCCAACGATCGAGTCTAGGTGCGCGGTGGACTGGCGCCCGGTTGCCGCAGCAAACCGGTGGCAGGCCTCCGCGTCCCTTCGAATGGGTGGCTAGGCCTCGCCAAGCTTCTCGAGCTGTCGGCGGAAACGATCGGCCTGAACTGCCGTGAGCCCAGGAGACTTGCCGGACCTCCAAAGCGCCAACAAGTCGCTACTAGACGTAAGCTGATCAAGTGCTGGAATGGCGAATAGTCTGACACGCTTTGACATGTCGCTTGCTGCCTCATCGGCCATCGCCAGGTCGTTCGCCTGCCACCACAGATCGGTTCGCTCCGGACCGAGGTCTCCGAGGCGGCGGTTCCAGTGGGCCCCAACTACCGTCGCCCTAGGCTCCGCGGACAGTGCACGCACCCATACGGCCACGTTTACCGTGAATCGCGACCCATCGGTCGAATTGGCGCTCGAGGCTTGTATCTGAATTAGGTGCGAAACGTCGCCAACATCGCGGGAAAAGGTCGATGAGCGCCCACGAAATCCGTACTCAAGAATTGCTGGAGCTATGCGCTCCCGGATGCGGTCGCGAATCTCTGTCGGATTCATCTATGGGCCCAACGATTGAGGTGCGGGGTGGGCTGTCACCCGGTTTGGCATTGCAAACTGGGTGACAGGCCGGCGCGTCACCTTGAATGAGTAAAAAGGAGACTTCCCGCTCCTGCGGACAACCGCTCGGTCTTTGATGACCCATGATGATCTTTCAATCATCGGTACTCCAGAGGGTTAGGTGCCAACTGCATCATTGACAGCCCTGCGTAGGCAGGTGCCGAAGTGCCCGCGAATATGCTCGGCCTGTTGAATATGACCATTAACAATCGCGAACAGTTGCTCAGGCTCATACCCGGGAGTGCGCATGTAGCCATTCCAAATTCTATGCTGAATTTCGTTCAACCACTTCAAGCCGTCCAGCTTTTGGGCCTCGCTGTACCCCGGGTCACTCCAAATCGCTCGACCTGCAACAGTGAGTTCATTCCAGAGCCTCAGGTAGACCTGCTGTCGCTGGCCTGCGGTAAGCGCAGTAATTCGGCCCACCAAGTCGCTCATTGGTACCTAACGATTGAGTTGAGGTGCACCGTCAGGCGTCACCTTGAATGAGTAAAAAGGAGACTTCCCGCTCCTGCGGACAACCGCTCGGTCTT
>CAMPGW010000044.1 GCA_946885735.1 uncultured Gammaproteobacteria bacterium | reverse complement strand
ATCATGTGGTAGGCCGAGGCGCTGTACCAGTCGAGGTTCGGGAACATCTTCTTCAGGTCCCACATCAGCGTCTCGATGCGCTCGCTGACGTCGAACAACACCGGGTTACCGCCCTCGCCGCACAGCTCGCGCGCGATCTCCTTGATGATCGGGTTGCGCGGGTCGCCGATCGTGTAGACCGGGTGGCCGAAGCCGATGACGATCTCGCGGCGCTCGACGCGCGCCCGGATATCCGCCTCGGCCTCGTCGGCGCTGGCATAGCGGCTGATGATGTCCATCGCCACTTCGTTGGCGCCGCCGTGCTTGGGACCGCGCAACGCGCCGATCGCGCCGGTGATGCAGCTGAAGAGATCGGAACCGGTGCCGGCGATGACGCGGGCGGTGAAGGTGCTCGCGTTGAACTCGTGCTCGGCGTAGAGCACCAGCGAACGATCGAGCGCCCGGGCATGCAAGGCGCTCGGCGGCTCGCCGTGCAACAGGTGCAGGAAATGCCCGGCGATCGTCTCGTCGTCGGTCTCGCACTCGATGCGGCGGCCGTTGCGGGTGAAGTGCCACCAGTACAGCAGCATGGACCCGAAGCTCGCCATCAGGCGGTCGGCGATGTCGCGAGCCTCGGCTTCCGGATGGCCTTCCCGCTCCGGAAGCACCGTGCCGAGCACGGAGCAGCCGGTGCGAAGCACGTCCATCGGGTGCGCGTTCGCGGGGACCAGTTCGAGCGCGTCGGTGACGATCGCCGGCAGACCGCGCAGCCGCCGCAACCTGGTGCGGTAGGCCGCCAGCCGGGCAGCGCTCGGCAGCACGCCGTGGACCAGCAGATGCGCCACTTCCTCGAAGCTGGACTGGTTGGCCAGGTCCTTGATGTCGTAGCCGCGATAGTGGAGGTCGTTGCCGCTGCGGCCGACGGTGCACAGGGCGGTGTTGCCGGCGGCGGTGCCGCTCAGGGCGACGGACTTCTTGGGCTTGGGAAGCACTTGCTCGCTCATGGTTCGTTCCTTCCTTACTTGTCCTTGGCGAAGAGGCGGTCGAGCTGGTCCTCGTAGGCGTGGTAGCCCAGGAAGTCGTACAGCTCGGCTCGCGTCTGCAGCGTGTCGATGATGTTCTTCTGGGTCCCCTCGCGACGCACCGTCTCGTAGAAGTTCAGCGCCGCCTTGTTCATCGCGCGATACGCGCCGCAGCAATACAGGGCAATGTCCACCCCGGCCGAGCGCAACTCGTCGGTGGTGAAGAAGGGGGTGGAGCCGAACTCGGTGAGGTTGGCGAGGATCGGGACCTTCACCGCCTGCTTGAAGCGGCGATAGTCGTCCAGGGTCTTCATCGCCTCGGGGAAGATCATGTCGGCGCCGGCTTCGACGTAGGCGACGGCGCGCTCGATCGCGGCATCGATGCCCTCCACCGCCGCGGCGTCCGTCCGCGCCATGACGACGAACCCAGGGTCGCGGCGCGCGTCCACGGCGGCCTTGACCCGGTCCACCATCTCGCTGGTCGGCACGACGTCCTTGCCCGGCCGGTGGCCGCAACGCTTCTGTCCGACCTGGTCTTCCATGTGCACGGCGGCGACGCCGACGCGCTCGAAGGATCGGATCGTCCTGGCGATGTTGAAGGCGCCTCCCCACCCGGTGTCGATATCCACCAGCAGGGGCATGCCCGTCGCCTCGACGATGCGGCGGGCGTCCGTCAACACGTCTTCCATGCTGCTGATGCCCAGGTCGGGCATCCCGAGCGAATTCGCGGCGACCCCGCCGCCGGAAAGGTAGAGCGCGCGGTAACCGCTGCGCTTCGCCATCAGCCCGGCGTACGCGGTGATGGCCCCCATCACCTGCAGCGGCGTTTCGGCGTCGAGGGCGGCACGGAAACGTGCGCCGGCGGAATCAATGCTCATGGTCGTTCCTGCATGAAGGACGAAGGCCGCGCGAGGGCGGCCTTCGGGGGACTCGTGGTCAGCCCAGCAGGCTGGCGACGCCGGCGCGTTCTTCCTCGAGCTCGGCCAGGGTCTTGCCCATCATGCCGCGGCTGTACTCGTCGATCTCCAGGCCCTGCACGATGCGATAGTCGCCGTTCTCGCAGACCACCGGGAAACCGTACATCACGCCCTCGGGGATGCCGTAGCTGCCGTCGGAGGGCACGCCCATGGTGGTCCACTCGCCGCTGGTGCCAAGGACCCAGTCATGGATGTGGTCGATCGCGGCGTTCGCCGCCGACGCCGCCGACGACAGGCCACGGGCCTCGATGATCGCGGCGCCGCGCTTGCCGACGGTCGGGATGAAGGTTGCGCGGTTCCAGTCCTCGTCGCCGACTAGGTCCTTGACCGAGGCGCCGCCGACGGTCGCGAAGCGATAGTCGGGGTACATGGTGGGGCTATGGTTGCCCCACACGACGAGCTTGCGGATCTCGCCCACCGGCTTGCCCGTGCGATTGGCGAGCTGGCTCAACGCGCGGTTGTGGTCCAGGCGAAGCATGGCGGTGAAGTTGCGCGGATCCAGGTCCGGCGCCGACTTCATCGCGATGTAGGCATTGGTGTTGGCCGGGTTGCCCACCACCAGCACCTTCACGTCCCGCTTGGCGACCGCGTTCAGGGCGGCGCCCTGCGCCGTGAAGATCTTCGCGTTCTCCATCAACAGGTCCTTGCGCTCCATGCCCGGGCCGCGCGGGCGCGCACCGACCAGCATGGCGATGTCCGCATCCTTGAACGCGACCATCGGATCGTCGGTGCCGACCATGCCGGCCAGCAGCGGGAACGCGCAGTCCTCCAGCTCCATCATCACGCCCTTCAGGGCCGCCTGCGCCTTCTCCATCGGCAGCTCGAGCATCTGCAGGATGACCGGCTGGTCCTTGCCGAGCATCTCGCCGGAGGCAATGCGGAACAGCAGCGAATAGCCGATCTGGCCGGCGGCTCCGGTGACGGCGACGCGGACGGGGGATTTCATCGAGGCAACTCCGTGAACGTTGGAAAGTGGACCGGGCTCAGGCGAGCTCGGCGAAGAACTCGCGGAAACGACGCAGGCCTTCAGGCAGCTGCGCGGTCGGGCAGGTATAGGAGATGCGAAGTGCGCGCGGCTCGCCGAAGGCCGAGCCGGGGACGCAGGCCACGCCCTTCGCCTCAAGCAGGGCATTGCAGAAATCGACGTCGCTGTCGATGCGGGTGCGGCCGTGGGACTTGCCGAAGGCGCAGGAGATATCCGGGAACACGTAGAAGGCGCCCTGCGGCCGCGGGCACACCAGGCCCGGGATGGAGTCCATCACCGCCATCACCTGGTCGCGCTTGGCCTGGAACTCGGCATTGCGCTGCGTCGGCACGTCCTGCGGCCCGGAAAGCGCCGCGATCGCCGCGGCCGTCACCACTTCCGGGATGTTGGTGATGTGGTTGGAGTTGAGCGTGGTCACTGCCTTGGCGACCGGCTCCGGTCCGACCATGAAACCGACGCGCCAGCCCGGCATGCCGTAGGTCTTGGACAGCGAATCCACGAAGACGACGCGATCGCGCAGGGACGGCTGGGTGTGCAGGAAATTGTGGTAGCCGATGCCGTCGAACACCATGCGGTTGTAGATGTCGTCGCAGACGACCCAGGTGTCCGGGTGGCGCACCAGCACGTCGGCCAGCGCGGCGATCTCCGCGGCCGTGTAGACCATGCCGGTCGGGTTGTTCGGGTTGTTGAACAGGAAGATCTTCGGCTTCTGCGCCAGGGCGGCATCGAGCTGCTCGGGCGTGAGCTTGTAATCCTGGCTCGCCGGGCAAGGCAGCTCGATCCGGCGCGCGTTGGAGATGTCGGCGATGTCGGCGTAGGTGGTCCAGTACGGCACCGCGTAGGCGATGGCGTCGCCTTCGTCGAGAAGCGCCTCGGCGAGGTTGAAGAGGACATGCTTGGCGCCGATGCCGGTCGAGCAGTTGGCGCGCGAATATCCGCCGAGTCCGACCCCCTCCAGATGCGCCAGGAAGGCGTCCAGCAGCGCGTCACTGCCGCGGTTGGATCCGTACTGGCCCGAATCCTTCTCGAGCGCCTCGCGCGCCGCGGCGTACACATGCGGACCGGGGAGGAAATTGGGCACGCCGATCGAGAAACTGACGATGTCCCGGCCCGCGGCCTTGAGCGCCTTCGCCTTGTCGGCGACGGCCATGATGGCGCTGGGCTTGGCGCGGCCCATGCGGGTGGCGAGCTGTGGCATCGGAGGATCCTGGAAGGGCGGATTCAACCCCGAATTCTACCATGCACCCTGCCGGCGGGCTTGCCCGCCGGAGACTCCAAGGGTCCTTGCCGCGCGCGAGTTCGCCCTGGAATCAGGGCGCGAGCGCCCGGTCCCACTCGGCCACGCGATCCGCCTGCGACGCGAGCAGGGGCGCGGTATCGCCGCTGATGGTCAGTGACTCGATCTTGTCCCCGCCCTGGATGGCGTTGACGACCTTCTGGTCCTCCGGGCCGAGCACCTCGCCGAACACGGTGTGCTTGCCGTCGAGCCAGGGTGTGGCGACATGCGTGATGAAGAACTGGCTGCCGTTGGTGCGCGGACCGGCATTGGCCATGGACAGGACGCCGGGCTTGTCGTGGCGAAGGTCGGCGCGCGTCTCGTCCTCGAAGCGGTAGCCGGGGCCGCCACGGCCGCTTCCCTCCGGGCAGCCGCCCTGGATCATGAAGTCCGGGATGACGCGGTGGAAGCTCAAGCCGTCGTAGTAACCGCGCTGGGCCAGGTTCACGAAGCTGGCGACGGTCACCGGGGTCTTGTCGGCATGCAGGCGGGCGCGGATCGGGCCACGCGAGGTGTTGAAGGTGGCGATGAGTTCGCTCATGGCGGGCTCCGGATTCGGGTTCGGGCCCGCAAGGATGCCACAGCGGGCGCTCGGCCGGGCTTCCGGCTATACTGTCGGGCTTCCCAGACTGATCTGCGCCCCCGCTGGGCGCCCGCCGCCATGTCCATCGCCAAGCTTCGCAACGTCGCCATCGTCGCCCACGTCGACCACGGCAAGACCACCCTCGTGGACCAGCTGCTCAAGCAGTCGGGAACCTTCAGCGAGCGCACCGTCACCGCCGACCGGATGATGGACAGCAACGACCTGGAGAAGGAACGCGGCATCACCATCCTCTCCAAGAACACGGCGATCCGCTGGACCTCGCCCGAAGGCGAGGAATACCGCATCAACATCGTCGACACGCCGGGCCACGCCGACTTCGGCGGCGAGGTCGAGCGCGTGCTGTCCATGGTGGATTCGGTGCTGATCCTGGTGGACGCGATGGACGGCCCGATGCCGCAGACGCGCTTCGTCACCCAGAAGGCCTTCGCGATGGGCTTCAAGCCGATCGTGGTGGTGAACAAGGTGGACCGTCCGGGCGCGCGTCCCGACTGGGTGCTCAACCAGACCTTCGACCTGTTCGACCGCCTCGGCGCGTCGGACGAGCAACTCGACTTCCACACCGTGTACGCCTCGGCGCTGCATGGCTACGCCTCGCTCGATCCCGAGGCTCGTTCCGGCGACATGACGCCGCTGTTCCAGGCCATCGTGGACCACGTCGCGCCGCCGCCGGTGGACCTCGACGGTCCGTTCCAGATGCGCGTGACCTCGCTGAGCTACAGCAACTACGTCGGCATCATCGGCACCGGCCGCATCCAGCGCGGCAAGGTGCGCCCGAACATGCCGGTGACCATCATCGATCGCGAGGGCAAGGCCCGCAACGGCAAGGTGATGCAGGTGATGGGCTTCCTGGGCCTGGAGCGACTCGAGGTGGACGGCGCGCAGGCGGGCGACATCATCGCCGTGTCCGGCATCGAGAACCTCGGCATCTCCGATACCATCTGCGCCACCGACGCGCCCGAGCAGTTGCCGGTGCTCACCGTCGACGAGCCGACGATCAGCATGACCTTCCAGGTCAACAACTCGCCCTTCGCCGGCGTGAAGGATCGCAGCGGCGGCAAGTTCCTGACCTCGCGCCAGCTGCGCGACCGGCTTCACCGCGAGGCGCTGCACAACGTGGCGCTGCGCGTCGAGGACACCGAGGACGCCGACAAGTTCAAGGTCAGCGGCCGTGGCGAGCTGCACCTTTCCATCCTCATCGAGACGATGCGCCGCGAGGGCTACGAGCTCGCCGTGTCGCGCCCGGAAGTGATCGTCAAGGTCATCGACGGCGTGAAGATGGAGCCGATCGAAAGCCTCGTCGTGGACCTCGAGGAGCAGTTCCAGGGCGGCGTCATGCAGCGCCTCGGCGAGCGCCGCGCGCAGCTGACCAACATGGAGCCCGACGGCAAGGGCCGTGTCCGCCTCGATTTCATGATCCCCGCGCGCGGATTGATCGGCTTCCAGACCGAGTTCCGCACCATCACCGCCGGCACCGGCCTGCTGTTCCACGTGTTCGACCATTTCGGCCCGCGCGCCGAGGGCGCCATTGCCGAACGCCAGAATGGCGTGATGATCTCCAACGGTACCGGCCCCTCCCCTGCCTACGCCCAGATGGCGATGCAGGAGCGCGGGCGCCTGCTGGTCGAGCCTGGCGAGGAGGTCTACGAAGGCCAGATCGTCGGCATCCATTCCAAGGACAACGACCTCACCGTCAACGCCTTGCGCGGCAAGCAGCTGACCAACTTCCGCGCGTCCGGCAAGGACGATGACGAAGGCCTGATTCCGCCGATCAAGATGTCGCTCGAGCAGGCCCTCGAGTTCATCGAGGACGACGAGCTCGTCGAGGTCACTCCCGTCGCGATCCGCCTGCGCAAGAAGCACCGCACCGAAAACGAGCGCAAGCAGGCCAACCGCGGCTGATCCGCAGGCGTTGCGACGCCCGCTCCGGAACGCGATACTCGATCGGCCCGACGCATTCGCGGTCCGGGCCCTGATCGCATCCTTCGTCCGGAGCTGCCCATGCGTCGTTCCCTGCTGCTGCTCGCGTTGCTGACCCTCGCCGCCTGCAAGCCTGCCGCGCCACCACCGGCGGAATCCGCGATCGCGCCCAAGGCAGGCCTTGACGTCGCCGAATGGTCGGCCACCCAGACCCGCGACAAGCTGGCGTCGGGCGAGGTCACCTCGCGTGCCCTGGTGCAGGCCTACCTCGACCGCATCGCCGCGGTGGACAAGGCCGGACCCACGCTCAATTCAGTGATAGAACTCGACCCGACCGCGCTGGACCAGGCCGACGCCCTGGATGCCGAGCGAAAGGCCGGCAAGCTCCGCGGACCCCTGCACGGGCTGCCGGTGCTGCTCAAGGACAACATCGATGTCGCCGGCATGGCGAACTCGGCGGGATCGCTGGCGCTGGCCAGCCATCGCCCCGCCAACGACGCCTTCCTCGTGGGCAGGCTGCGGGCCGCCGGCGCGATCATCCTCGGCAAGACCAATCTCAGCGAGTGGGCGAACTTCCGCTCCACCCGCTCCACCTCGGGCTGGAGTTCGCGTGGCGGCCAGACCCGTAATGCCTACGTGCTGGACCGCAATCCCTGCGGCTCGAGCGCCGGCACGGGCACCGCCATCGCGGCGAGCCTGGCCTCCTTCGGTGTGGGCACGGAGACCGACGGGAGCATCCTGTGCCCGTCGTCGGTGAGCGGGCTGGTCGGCCTCAAGCCCACGGTCGGCCTGGTCAGCCGCAACGGCATCATCCCGATCTCGATAAGCCAGGACACCGCCGGCCCGATGACCCGCACGGTCGCCGACGCGGCCTTGCTGCTGGGCGCGATGGCGGGCGTGGACGAGGCCGATCCCGCGGGCCACGCGGCCGCCGGCAACATCCCCGACGACTACGGCGCCTTCCTGCGAACCGATGCATTGAAGGGCAAGCGGCTGGGGCTGCTTCGCCAGGCGATGGGCTATCACCCCGACGTGGACGCCGCGACGCAGGCCGCCGTCGCCGCGCTGCGAGCCGCCGGCGCCGAGGTGGTGGATGCGAAGATCGCCACCTACGGCCAGTGGGACAAGCCCGAGTACGAAGTCCTGCTTTACGAATTCAAGGACGGGCTCAACCGCTACCTGCAGTCCTCGGCCGCCCCGCATGCGAGCCTCGAGGCGCTCATCGCCTGGAACAAGGACAACGCCGGAAAGGCGATGCCCTGGTTCGGCCAGGAGATCTTCGAACAGGCGCAGGCGAAAGGCCCCCTCACGGATGCGTCCTACCTGAAAGCGCGCGCGGAGGCCCGGCGCCTGGCTGGCGCGGAAGGATTGATCGCCACCCTCGACGCGCAGGATCTCGACGCCTTGATCGCACCGGCCATGTCACCCGCTTGGCCGACGGATCCCCTGCTCGGCGACCATTTCGTCGGCGCGGGCTATGGCGTGGCCGCCGTTGCCGGCACGCCGAGCATCACCGTGCCGATGGGCGAGGCTCACGGCCTGCCGATGGGATTGGCCTTCATGGGGCGCGCCTGGTCGGAACCGGAATTGCTGGGGTTCGCGCATGCCTTCGAACAGGCGACCCAGGCGCGCAAGCCGCCGCGCTACCTCACCACGCTCGGCGCAACGCCCTGAGGTCCGCCGCCCCGCGCTGTGTCAGGGCCGCGCCGGCGCCGCGAGCCCGGCGTGCTTGCGCACGATGAGCATCGCGATCTCTAGCGACTGCTCGTAGTTCAGGCGCGGATCCACGGTCGAGCGGTACGCGCGTTCCAGGTCGACTTCGGTCAGTTCCCGGGCGCCTCCGAGGCACTCGGTGACGTTCTCGCCGGTCAACTCGAGGTGCACGCCGCCAAGGCGCGAGCCGAGCGCCGCATGCACGTCGAAGCTGCGCTCGAGTTCCGCGCGGATCCGCTCGAAGCGTCGCGTCTTGAATCCGTTCGAGGTGGACTCGGTGTTGCCGTGCATCGGGTCGCAGATCCACAGCACCCGCCGACCCTCGCGCTGCAGGGCCTGCACCAGCGGCGGAAGCCGTTCTTCGACCTTCTCCGCGCCCATGCGCTGGATGAAACTCAGGCGCCCGGGTTCGTTGGATGGATTCAGGGCGTCGGCCAGCGCGAGCAACTGATCCGGCGTCACCGAGGGGCCGATCTTGACCGCCACCGGATTGCGCAGTCCACGGAAGTACTCCACGTGGGCGCCATCCAGGCCGGCCGTGCGCATGCCGATCCAGGGGAAATGCGTGGCCAGGTTGAACCAGCCCCACTGCCGCGGCACCTGCCGCGTCAGTGCTTCCTCGTAGGGCAGCAGCAGCGCTTCGTGCGAGGTGTAGAAATCGGCGCGATTGAGGTTGTGCAGAGCCTCGCCGGAGATCGTCTCCATGAAGCGCACCGCGTCGCCGACCGCATCCACCATGCGGTGGTATTCCTCGGACAGGGGCGAGTGGCGAACCCAACCCAGGTCCCAGTACTCGGGGTGGTGCAGGTCGGCGAAGCCGCCGTCGATGAGGGCGCGGACGAAGTTCATCGTCATCGCCGAGCGCGCGTGGCCCTTCACCATCCGGCGCGGGTCCGGCATGCGCTCGCCCGCGCTGAAACCGGGCTGGTTGATGAAGTCGCCCCGGTAACTGGGCAAGGTCACGCCGTCGCGCGTCTCCAGGTCCGCCGAACGCGGCTTGGCGTACTGCCCGGCGAAACGACCGACCCGGATGACCGGCAGCCGAAGGCCATGGACCAGCACCAGGCTCATCTGCAGCAGGACCTTGAGCCGGTTGGAGATCAGGCCCGACTCGCAGTCGCTGAAACTTTCGGCGCAGTCGCCACCCTGCAGGAGGAATCGCCGGCCTTCCTGGGCCTCGGCAACCTGCTTGCGCAGCGCCAGGATCTCCCATGAGGTCACCAGCGGCGGCAACAGTCCCAATTCCCGCTGTACGTCCGCCAGGGCGTGTGCGTCCGGGTAGGCCGGCTGCTGGGCCGCTGGACGCGACCGCCAACTGCCCGGGGCCCATCCCTCGGGAACGGCAACGGTCTGCAGGGTGCGCTCGGCCGGGCTCATCGACGCCGGAATCCGGCAGAGAGCGCACCCAGCGCCAACAGCACGAAGCACAGCAGGGTCCACTCGGGCATCGAGAATCCAAGGAAGGTCCAATCGACCTTCGCGCATTCCCCCGATCCCTGCAGGACCTTGCGCACGACGTCGAGCCAGCTCGGCATCGACTCGACCATGTACGACAGGCCAGGGCCGCAGGCCGGGACCTGGTCGGGCGGAAGGTGCTGCAGCCAGACATGCCGACCCGCGATCGCGGCGCCGGTTCCCGCTGCCAGGAAGGCCAGCAGCCCGTAGGCTCGACGGCCCCAGGCGGCGCGCGGCGCATGCAGGCCGCCGACCAGGCCGACCACGGCGGTGGCGGCCATTGCCACGCGCTGGAAGATGCACAGCGGGCAGGGTTCGTAGAACTGTCCGTACTGCGCGAAGACCGCGTAGGCGAGCAAGCCCGCGCTGACGGCAAAGCCGAACAGGAACTGCACGCGGAAGGACCAGGCGAAGGGATTGACGTTCATGCGGGGGACGACGACGGGGATGGTGTGACCTTAACGCAGCCTGCGTGCATGCGATAGCAAGGTCGAAAAAAAACCCCGGCGTGGGCCGGGGTTCGATTCGGCTTGCCGATCGTGGCTTACTCGGCGCTGCTGGCGACCGCCATCTGCGGCCGGTCCACCAGCTCGACATAGGCCATCGGGGCGTTGTCGCCCGGACGGAAGCCGGCCTTCAGGATGCGCAGGTAGCCGCCCGGACGGGCCTTGTAGCGCGGGCCCAGCTCGACGAACAGCTTGCCGACGGCATCCTTGTCCCGCAGGCGGGACATGGCCAGGCGGCGGTTGGCGACGCCATCCACCTTGCCGATGGTGATGAGCGGCTCGGCGACGCGGCGCAGCTCCTTGGCCTTCGGCAGCGTGGTGCGGATCAGCTCGTGCTTGAACAGCGAGGCCGCCATGTTGACGAACATCACCTCGCGGTGGGCGCTGGTGCGGCTGAACTTACGGCCGGATTTCTTGTGGCGCATGGTCGTGCTTCCTAGATGGTCTCGGGGCTTCTCAGCCCATCATTCCCTGCTGCAGGCCGGCCGGCGGCCAGTTCTCCAGCTTCATGCCGAGCGACAGGCCGCGCTGTGCCAGCACTTCCTTGATCTCGGTGAGCGACTTCTTGCCCAGGTTCGGGGTCTTGAGCAGCTCGACCTCGGTGCGCTGGATCAGGTCGCCGATGTAGTAGATGTTCTCGGCCTTCAGGCAGTTGGCCGAACGCACCGTCAGCTCGAGGTCGTCGATCGGGCGCAGCAGCACCGGATCCACGCCGGCGACGCTGGTCTTCGGGGCGCCACGCTCGCGCTGGGTGAAGTCGCCGAACACCGACAGCTGGTCAGTCAGGATGTCGGCGGCGGTGCGGATCGCATCCTCGGCGTCGATCGTGCCGTTGGTCTCGATGTCCAGCACCAGCTTGTCCAGGTCGGTGCGCTGCTCGACGCGGGCAGCCTCGACGGCGTAGGCGACGCGGCGGACCGGGGAGAAGCTCGCGTCCAGCATCAGGCGACCGATGGTGCGGGTCTCCTCGTCCGGGCGGCGACGCGCGGCGGCCGGCTGGTAGCCGAAGCCGCGCTCGATCTTCAGGCGCATGTTCAGCGCCGTGTCCTTGGTCAGGGTGCAGATCACGTGGTCGGGATTGAGGATCTCGACGTTGTGGTCGACCTTGATGTCGCCGGCGGTCACGATGCCCGGGCCCTTGGCCTGCAGGCTCAGGGTGGTGTGCTCGGCGTTGTGCATGCGGATGGCGACGTCCTTGAGGTTCAGCAGGACCTCGAGCACATCCTCCTGCAAGCCCTCGACCGTCGTGTACTCGTGCAGCACGCCGTCGATCTCGACCTCGGTGATGGCAAAGCCGGGGATCGAGGACAGCAGCACCCGGCGCAGGGCGTTGCCGAGCGTGTGGCCGTAGCCGCGCTCCAGCGGTTCAATGACGACCTTGGCGCGGTTGGCGCCGAGGCGTTCGATGTTCGGGCCGCGCGGGCGCAGCACCTGGTGGGCGGAAACCGTCATGGACAGTGACACTCCTGGAGAATTACTTCGAGTACAGCTCGACGATCAGCGCTTCATTGATGTCGGAAGGCAGGTCGGCGCGGTCGGGCACCGACTTGAACACGCCCGAGAACTTCTTGGCGTCCACTTCGCACCAGCCGGGGACCAGGTCCATCTGCTGGGAAAGATTCAGCGCCTCGGTGACGTTGAGGTGCTTCTGCGCGCGCTCGGACAACTGCACGACATCGCCGGCCTTGACCTGGTACGAAGCGAGGTTGACCGTCTTGCCGTTGACCTGCACGCCCTTGTGGGCGACCAGCTGGCGGGCCTGCGGACGGGTGACGGCGAAGCCCATGCGGTACACGACGTTGTCCAGGCGCTGCTCGAGCATCTGCAGGAGCGACTCGCCGGTGTTGCCCTTGCGACGGGCAGCCTTGGCGTAATAGCCACGGAACTGGCGCTCGAGCAGGCCGTAGATGCGCTTGACCTTCTGCTTCTCGCGAAGCTGGGTGGCGTAGTCGGACAGCTTGCCCTTGCGGGCGACGGGACCGTGCTGGCCCGGCTTCTGCTCGAGCTTGCACTTGGAATCGATCGCGCGGGCCGGGCTCTTGAGGCTGAGGTCGGCGCCTTCGCGGCGGGCGAGTTTGCAGGTGGGACCGGTATAACGTGCCATGTATGTGCCCTGCCCTTAGACGCGACGCTTCTTCGGCGGACGGCATCCGTTGTGCGGGATGGGCGTCACGTCGATGATGTTCATGATCTTGTAACCGACGGCGTTCAACGAACGCACGGCGGACTCGCGGCCCGGACCCGGGCCCTTGATGCGCACTTCCAGCGTCTTCACGCCGTAGTCGAGGGCGGCCTTGCCGGCCTTCTCGGCCGCGACCTGCGCGGCGAACGGAGTGGACTTGCGGGAACCGCGGAAACCGGCGCCGCCCGAGGTGGCCCAGGAAAGGGCGTTACCCTGGCGATCGGTGATCGTCACGATGGTGTTGTTGAAGGAAGCATGGACATGCGCGATACCGTCGGAGACGATGCGCTTGATCTTCTTCTTCACTTTGGCGGCAGGCTTGGCCATGTCGTTCCCTTACTTCTTGATGGCTTTGCGCGGACCCTTGCGGGTGCGGGCGTTGGTGCGGGTGCGCTGGCCACGCAGCGGCAGGCCGCGACGGTGGCGCAGGCCGCGATAGCAGCCCAGGTCCATCAGGCGCTTGATCGAGATGCCGACTTCACGGCGCAGGTCGCCTTCGACGACGTACTTGGCCACCTCGGAGCGCAGCTGGTCGACCTGGGATTCCGTGAGGTCCCGGATCTTGGTGGACGGGACCACCCCGACCGCCTCGCACAGGAGCTTCGACCGGGTACGGCCGATGCCGAAAATACTCTGCAAGCCGACCCAGACGTGTTTCTGGACAGGCAGGTTGACACCCGCAATGCGCGCCATGAGGCGATCTCCGAACTGAATTGAGCGCAGTGAATCAAGAATTATAGCAATGCTTCGGGTTATCTGGAAGTCCCGGCGGCCGTGGCCGCTGGAACCCGGCATGGGGAGTGTGCCCATGCTCCGGCGCCAGGTCGTCGCCCAGGCCCGCCCCCTTCTGGGGACCGGCCAGCCCCTCGCTACTCAAGCGAGGGGACCAGCGTCGACCAACCCGCGCGCGAAGCGCCGCTCGGGCCGCCCATCTTGCGGCCGGTTCGCGGGCGGGAGCCCGGACCGACCTTTTGTTCCGTCTCAGCTCCTGCCCAGACCGCCGCGGGAGCCGCCCTTGAGGTTCGCCTTCTTCATGAGGCCCTCGTACTGATGGGACATCAGGTGGGCCTGGATCTGGGCGGTGAAGTCCATCACCACCACGACCACGATCAGCAGCGAGGTGCCGCCGAAGTAGAACGGGACGTTCATCCCGGCGCGCATGACCTCGGGCAGCAGGCACACCAGCACCAGGTACAGCGACCCGATCAGGGTCAGCCGCGTCATCACGCCATCGATGTATTCACCGGTCGCCTTGCCCGGGCGGATGCCGGGGATCAGCGCGCCGGACTTCTTCAGGTTCTCCGCCGTCTCCTGGGAGTTGAAGACCAGTGCGGTGTAGAAGAACGCGAAACCCATGATCATGGCGCCGTAAAGGACCATGTGCAGCGGCTGGGCGGGCGCCAGGGCGTTGGCCACCGACTGCAGGCCGCGCGACATCGTGCCCTGCCAGCCTTCGGCGCTGGCGCTCGCGCTGCTCAGCCAGCCGGAAATGGTGGACGGGAACAGGATGAGCGACGAGGCGAAGATCGGCGGGATGACGCCCGACATGTTGAGCTTGAGCGGCAGGTGCGAGCTCTGGTTCATGTAGCCCTGGCGGCCACCCTGGCGACGGGCGTAGTTCACGGTGATCTTGCGAAGCCCGCGTTCCATGAAGACCACGAAGAAGGTCACGCCCAGCACCAGCACGGCGATCAACAGGATCGACAGGAAGCCGATGTCGCCGCTGTTGACCTGGCCCAGGGTGTTGATGACCGCGCTCGGCAGGCCCGAGACGATGCCCGCGAAGATGATCAGCGAGACGCCGTTGCCGATGCCGCGCTCGGTGATCTGCTCGCCCAGCCACATCAGGAACATCGTGCCGGTGGTCAGCGCCACCACGGCCGTCAGCACGAAGCCGATGCCCTGGTCGTAGGCCACGCCCTGGGTCTGCAGCGCCGAAGCGATGCCGAAGCTCTGCACCACGGCCAGCACGACCGCGAACAGCCGCGAGTACTGCGTCAGCTTGCGCCGGCCGCTCTCGCCCTCGTTGCGCAACGCTTTCCACGGGCCGTAGATCTGGCCCATGAGCTGCACGATGATCGAGGCGGAGATGTAGGGAATGACGTTGAGGGCGAACAGGCTGAAGCGATTCAGGGCGCCGCCCGAGAACATGTTGAACATGTCCACGATGGTGCCCTTCTGGCTCTCCATCAGCCGGAGCATTTCGTCCGGATTGACGCCCGGCACCGGGATGAAGCTGCCGATGCGATAGACGATTAGGGCGAGCAGCACGAACAGCAGCCGCTGGCGCAGCTCGGTGAACTTGCCGAGCCCGCCCAGGGCGCTTGCCGCGGAATTAGCCTGCGCCAAGTCGTATTACTCCAGGCTGCCGCCGGCAGCCTCGATGGCCGCCTTGGCGCCGGCCGTCGCGAGCACGCCCTTGAGCACGAACTTGCGGGTCAACTCGCCCTTCTTGACGATCTTGGCCTGCTTGGCGGTGGCCGGGACCAGCTTGGCGGCGCGCAGTGCGGCGAAATCCACCGTACCGGCTTCGAGCTTCTCGAGCTGGTAGGTCATCACCTCGGCGGTGTCCAGCTTGATCTTCGAGCGGAAGCCGACCTTCGGCAGGCGCTTCTTCATCGGCATCTGGCCGCCTTCGAAGCCCGCCTTGATCTTGCCCTTGCCGGCGCGCGCGAACGAGCCCTTGTGGCCGCGGCCGGCGGTCTTGCCAAGGCCGGAGCCGATGCCGCGACCGACGCGCTTGCGCTCGGTGCGGGCGCCCTCGGCGGGGCTGAGCGTATTGAGTTTCATGCGATATCTCCTTGGTTCGCTCAGGACTCGACGCGGACCAGGTAATGCAACTGGTTGATGAGCCCGCGCACCGAGGGGGAATCCTTCAGTTCGCGCACGTCATTGATCTTGTTCAGGCCGAGCGCCTTCACCGACAGGCGGTGGCGCGCCTGCGCGCCGCGCAGGCCCTTGACCAGGCGGACCTTGATGGTCTTGGCTTCAGCCATGGTAGATCTCCTCGAGCTTCTTGCCGCGCTTGGAAGCGATGTGCTGCGGCGACTGCATGGACTGCAGGCCGTTGAAGGTCGCGCGCACCAGGTTGATCGGGTTGCGCGAACCGACGGCCTTGGCCAGGACGTTCTTGACGCCGGCGGCTTCGAGGACGGCGCGCATCGCGCCACCGGCGATGACGCCGGTACCTTCGGAGGCGGGCATCATGAACACGCGGGCGGCGCCGTGGCCGGCCTTGACCGCATGCCACAGGGTGCCCTCGTTGAGGTCCACGCTCACCATGGCCTTGCGGGCCTTTTCCATCGACTTCTGGATGGCGACCGGCACTTCGCGCGCCTTGCCGTAGCCAAAGCCGATCTTGCCGGCGCCGTCACCCACCACCGTCAGCGCGGTGAAGGTGAACTGGCGACCGCCCTTGACGGTCTTGGAGACGCGGTTGACCGCGACCAGCTTCTCGATGAAACCGTCGTCGCTTTCGCCGCGATTGCGATCGCGTTCGTTGCTGCTCATCTGGTTCGATTCCTGTTTGAAGGGGTTTGCTTGCGGCTGGGCCGCTTATAGTTGTGTTGACTCGGTTGGGCCATGGCTGGCCCGATTCAAGCGGTGTCGCACCATCAGAACTGCAGGCCACCCTCGCGCGCGGCTTCCGCCAGCGCCTTGATGCGGCCGTGGTAACGGTAACCGGAACGGTCGAAGGCGACCTTCTCGACGCCGGCGGCCAGGGCGCGCTCGGCGATCAGCTTGCCGACCCGGGAAGCGGCCTCGGAATTCTTGCCGCTCTTGAGGCCTTCCTTCACGTCGGACTGCAGCGTCGAGGCCGAGGCCAGGACCTTGGAGCCGTCGGCAGTGAAGACCTGGGCGTAGATGTGCTGGCCGGAGCGCAGCACCGACAGTCGGGCCACGCCGAGCTCGCGAATGTGCGAGCGGGTGGTCTTGGCGCGGCGCAGGCGGGCGATGTTCTTGTCCATGGATGTCTACCTCGAGGAACAAGGAGGCCTTAGGCCTTCTTGGCTTCCTTCATGATGATTTTTTCGCCGGAGTAACGGATGCCCTTGCCCTTGTAGGGCTCCGGCTTGCGGTACGCGCGGATCTTGGCGGCGACTTCGCCCACCTGCTGCTTGTCGGCGCCGGACACGAGGATCTCGGTCTGCGTCGGCGTGGCGAGGGTGATGCCCTCGGGAGTCTGGAAGACCACCGGGTGAGAGAAACCCAGGCTCAGGTTGAGGTCCTTGCCCTGCATGGAGGCGCGGTAACCGACGCCGACCAGCTCGAGCTTGCGAGTGAAGCCCTCGGACACGCCGGTCATCATGTTGGCCAGGATGGCGCGGATGGTACCGGCCATCTTCATGTGTTCCTGGCCGTCCACCGACAGCTGGACTTCACCATTCTCGTTGGCCACGTTGACGCCCGCCGGCTTGGCGATGCTCAGGTTGCCCTTGGGGCCCTTGACCGACAGCTGGCCGTCGACTTCCTTGAGCTCGACGCCCTTGGGCAGCTTGATGAGTTTCTTGGCTACGCGGGACATGGGTCGCTCCTTAGGCCACCAGGCAGATGACTTCGCCGCCCACGCCCGCAGCGCGGGCCTGGCGATCGGTCATCAGACCCTGGGACGTGGAAATGATGGCGACGCCGAGGCCAGCCAGGATCTTGGGCAGTTCGTCCTTGCCCTTGTACTGGCGCAGGCCCGAACGCGAGACGCGCTCGAGGCGCTCGATGACGGGCTTGCCCTCGTAGTACTTCAGGGCGATCTCGAGACGGGCCTTGGCGCCCTCCCCGGTCGTGCGGATGTCGCCGATGTAGCCTTCGCTGCGAAGCACGTTCGCGATGGCCAGCTTCATCTTGGAAGCAGGCATCGAAACCTGCGGCTTGCCGACTGCGAGCGCATTCTTGATGCGCACCAGCATGTCGGCGATAGGATCAGTCATGCTCATGATTACTTACCTTGTCTAAAGGGGAGCACCGATATCCGCTGCCCCGGCCAGGCCGGGGCCCGCGGTTACCAGCTGGCCTTGCGCAGGCCGGGCACGTCGCCGCGCATGGTGGCTTCGCGCAGCTTGTTCCGGCCGAGGCCGAACTTCTGGTACACGCCACGCGAGCGGCCGGTGAGTTCGCAGCGGTTGCGCACGCGCGCAGCCGACGAGTCGCGCGGCAGCTTCTGCAGCTTGGTCACCGCATCCATCTTCTCCTCGTAGGAGGCGGTGGTGCTGGCGATGGTCGCCTTCAGCGCGGCGCGCTTGGTGGCGTACTTCTTCACCAGCTTCTTCCGCTTGATGTCGCGGTTGATCATCGAGGTCTTGGCCATGGTCGTCTTTCCTCGGTCAGTTGCGGAAGGGGAAGTTGAAGGCTTCGAGCAGCGCCTTGGCTTCCGCGTCGGTCTTGGCGGTGGTGGTGATGGCGATGTCCATGCCACGCATCGCGTCGACGGCGTCGAAGTCGATCTCGGGGAAGATGATCTGCTCCTTGACGCCCATGTTGAAGTTGCCGCGGCCGTCGAAGGAACGGCCCGACACGCCGCGGAAGTCGCGCACGCGCGGCAGCGACACGCTGATCAGGCGATCCAGGAACTCGTACATCTTCGCGCGGCGCAAGGTCACCTTGCAGCCGATCGGCCAGCCGTCACGGATCTTGAAGCTGGCCACCGAGACGCGCGCCTTGGTCGTCACCGGCTTCTGGCCGGCGATCTTGGCCATGTCGGCCACGGCGTTCTCGAGGATCTTCTTGTTGCCCACCGCCTCGCCCACGCCCATGTTGAGCGAGATCTTGGTGATGCGCGGTACCTGCATGACGTTGTCGTAGCCGAACTTCTCCATCAGCTTCGGGACGACGTTGTCCTTGTAGATCTTTTCCAGGCGGGTCATTTCTGTCTTCCTCAGGCGTCCAGCGCCTCACCGCTCGAGCGGAACACACGCACTTTGCGTCCATCCTCGAGCACCTTGAAACCAACGCGTTCGCCCTTGTTAGTGGCGGAGTTGAACAGCATGACGTTGGAGATATGGATCGGCGCCTCACGCTCGACGATCCCGCCGGCCTGGCCGGCCTGGGGATTCGGCTTGGTGTGGCGCTTGACGATGTGGATGTTCTGCACGACGACCTTGTCGCCGAGCACGCGAACAACCTCACCCTTCTTGCCCTTGTCGGCGCCGGCGATCACGATCACCTGGTCACCCTTCTTGATGCGATTCATGTCGTTTCCTTTCCGCTCAGAGCACTTCGGGCGCGAGCGAGACGATCTTCATGAACTTCTCGGAGCGCAGCTCGCGGGTCACTGGCCCGAAGATGCGGGTGCCGATCGGCTCCTGCTTGTTGTTGAGCAGCACGGCGGCATTGCCGTCGAAGCGGATCAACGAACCATCCGGGCGGCGCACGCCGGAACGGGTACGGACCACGACCGCGTCGTAGACCTCGCCCTTCTTGACCTTGCCGCGCGGGATGGCGTCCTTGACGGTCACCTTGATGACGTCGCCGATGCGGGCGTAACGGCGCTTGGAGCCGCCGAGCACCTTGATGCACATCATCTCCTTGGCGCCGGAGTTGTCCGCGGCGTCGAGGTAGCTTTGTACCTGGATCATTCTCGGATCTCCTTACTTGGCGCTGCGGGCGACGACTTCGACGACGCGCCAGTTCTTGGTCTTGGACAACGGACGGCACTCGGTCACGCGGACGACATCGCCCTCGTTGCAGGAGTTGTCCTCGTCATGGGCATGCAGCTTGGTCGAACGGTGGATGTACTTGCCGTACAGCGCGTGCTTGACGAGGCGCTCGACCAGGACGGTGACCGTCTTGTCCATCTTGTTGCTGACAACGCGGCCTTCGACCGTCTTGAGAGCATTGGTGTTGGCGGATTCGGTCATGGCTTAGCCTTGCTTCTTAGCGGACAGCAGCATGTTCACGCGCGCGATCTCGCGGCGGACCAGGCGGATGTCGTGGGTCTTGGCCAGCTGGCCGGTCGCCTTCTGCATGCGGAGCGAGAACTGCTCCTTGTGCAGGTCGAGCAGGTGCGAAGCCAGCTCGGCCTCGGACTTCTGACGCAGTTCCTTGAGTTCCATCAGCGCACCGTCCGGACCACGAAGGTCGTCTTCACGGAGAGTTTGGCGGCAGCCAGGCGGAACGCCTCGCGGGCGGTGTCCTCGGGGATGCCTTCGATTTCATACAGCATGCGGCCGGGCTGGATCGGGGCCACCCAGTACTCGACGTTGCCCTTGCCGGCGCCCATGCGGACCTCGATCGGCTTCTTGGTGATCGGCTTGTCCGGGAAGACGCGGATCCACAGCTTGCCGCCGCGCTTGACGTAGCGGCTGATCGAGCGGCGGGCCGCCTCGATCTGGCGCGCGGTCAGCTGGCCGTGCTGGGTCGCCTTCAGGCCGTACTCGCCGAAGCTGACGGCAGCAGCGCTCCAGCTCAGGCCGTCGTTGCGGCCCTTCATCTGCTTGCGGTACTTGGTGCGTTTTGGCTGCAGCATGACGACTTACCTCGGGTCGCGCGCCGGACGGGCCGGTCGCTCGTTGCGTTCTTCGACCTTCTCCTGGCCGACCTGGGAGAAATCGAAGATCTCGCCCTTGTAGATCCAGACCTTCACGCCAATGATGCCGTAGGTCGTGGAAGCCTCGGAGAAGCCGTAATCGATGTCGGCGCGCAGGGTGTGCAGCGGCACGCGACCCTCGCGATACCACTCGGACCGCGCGATCTCGGCGCCGTTCAGGCGGCCGCCGACATTGACCTTGATGCCCAGGGCGCCCAGGCGCATCGAGTTGCCGACCGCGCGCTTCATGGCGCGGCGGAACATGATGCGGCGCTCCAGCTGCTGGGCGATGGACTCGGCCACCAGCTGCGCGTCGAGCTCCGGCTTGCGGACCTCGGCGACGTTGATGTGCACCGGGACGCCCATGAGCTTGGACACGTCGGACTTAAGCTTCTCGATGTCCTCACCGCGCTTGCCGATCACCACGCCCGGACGGGCGGAATGGATCGTGACGCGCGCGGTGTTCGAGGGACGCTCGATCAGGATCTTGCTGATGCCCGCCTGGGCCAGCTTCTTGCGCAGCATCTCGCGGACCTTGAGGTCGGCGGCGAGGTACTGGCCGTACTGGCGCTTGTTGGCGAACCACTTCGAATTCCAGTCCTTGGAGATGCCAAGGCGGATGCCGATCGGATGGACTTTATGACCCATGTTGTCTGTCCTCAGCCTTTCTTGCCGGAGCCCACGACCACGGCGATGTGGCTGGTGCGCTTGAAAATTTGGGTTCCGCGGCCTTTGGCGCGGGCCATGAAACGCTTGAGGATCGGGCCTTCGTCGACCGTGATCTTGCTGACCTTGAGCTCGTCCACGTCGGCGCCGTTGTTGTTCTCGGCGTTCGAGGTGGCGGAGTAGACCACCTTGTAGATGATCTCGGCGGCCTTCTTGTCGCTGAACTTGAGCAGGTCCAGGGCGCGGGCGACCGGCAGGCCACGCACCTGGTCGGCGACCAGGCGGGCTTTCTGCGGCGAGATGCGCACCGTGCGGAGGATGGCTTTGGCTTCCATGGTCAGGTCCCTTACTTGCCGGACTTCTTGTCGCCGCCATGACCCTTGAAGGTCCGGGTGACGGCAAACTCGCCGAGCTTGTGGCCGACCATGTTCTCGTTGACCAGCACGGGAACATGGACCTTGCCGTTATGGATGGCGATGGTGAAACCGACCATTTCCGGGAGGATCATGGAACGGCGCGACCAGGTCTTGATCGGCTTCTTGCTGCCCTGCGCGGCCTCCACCTTCTTGATGAGGTGGTGGTCGACGAACGGGCCCTTCTTGAGTGAACGTGCCATGACCTATCAGCTCCGGCGATCGCGCACGATGAACTTCTGCGTGCGTTTGTTGTGGCGAGTCTTGTAACCCTTGGCCGGCGTGCCCCACGGGGACACCGGGTGCGGGTTGCCCTGGCCAGCCTTCGCCTCGCCGCCACCGTGGGGGTGGTCGACCGGGTTCATGGCCGCGCCGCGGACGGTCGGCTTGATGCCGCGCCAGCGCTTGGCGCCGGCCTTGCCGAGCTTCTCGAGGTTGTGCTCCACGTTGCCGACTTCGCCGATGGTGGCCAGGCAGTCGGTCGGCACCTTGCGCATTTCGCCGGAGCGAAGGCGCAGGGTCGCGTAGGCGCCGTCGCGGGAGATCAGCTGCGCACCGGCTCCAGCGGCGCGGGCCAGCTGGGCGCCCTTGCCCGGCTTCATCTCGATGCAATGCACGGTCGAGCCGACCGGCATGTTGCGCAACGGCAGGGTGTTGCCGACCTTGATCGGCGCATCCTTGCCCGAGACGACCTGGTCACCCTGGGCCAGGCCCTTGGGAGCGATGATGTAGCGACGCTCGCCATCGGCATAGCACAGCAGCGCGATGTGCGCGGTGCGGTTGGGGTCGTACTCGATGCGCTCGACGCGGGCGGCGATGCCTTCCTTGTCGCGCTTGAAGTCGATGATCCGGTAAGCCTGCTTGTGGCCGCCACCGATGTGCCGGGTGGTGATCCGGCCATTGTTGTTGCGACCACCGGTCTTCGGCTTCTTCTCGGTCAGCGAATCCAGCGGGCCGCCCTTGTGCAGGCCAGCCGTGGAAACGCGCACCATCGAGCGGCGCCCGGGGGAAGTGGGTTTGAAAGTCTGCAGTGCCATGGGTCAGCCTCAGGCCTTGGCCATCACGTCGATCGTCTGGCCTTCGGCCAGGCGAACGTAAGCTTTGCGCCAGTCGACGCGGCGGCCTTCGCGGAAACGGAAGGTCTTGGACTTGCCCTTCACGTTCAACACGTTGACCGCCAGGACGGTGACGTTGAAAAGCGACTCGACGGCGGACTTGACGTCGGCCTTGGTCGCGGTGGTCGCCACTTCGAACACGTACTGGTTGATCTCCTGCAGCCGGGCGGTCTTTTCAGACACGCGCGGCGCGCGGATCACGTTGAGAAGTCGGATATTGCTCATGCCAGCCACTCCTCGATTTTCTTGACCGCCTCGGAGGTCAGGACGACGTGCTCGGCGCCGACCAGCGATGCCGGGTCGAGGCCCTGCACGTCGCGGATCTCGACGTAGGGGATGTTGCGGGCGGCGAGGAACAGCGAATCCGAACCGCTCTCGGTGACGATCAGCGGGCGCTTGCCCAGGCCGAGGTTCTCCAGGGCGGAAATCATCGCCTTGGTCTTCGGCTGGTCGACCTCGAACTGCTCGACGACGGTCAGGCGACCCTGGCGATTGAGCTCGGAAAGGATCGCGCACATGGCGCCGCGGTACATCTTGCGGTTGACCTTCTGCTCGAAGCTACGCGGCTTCGCGGCGAAGGTGACGCCGCCACCGACGAAGATCGGCGCGGTGAGCGCACCGTGGCGGGCGCCGCCGCCCTTCTGCTTCTTGGACTTCTTGGTCGTGCCGCTGACCTCGGCGCGGGTCTTCTGCGCCTTGGTTCCGGCGCGACCGGCGTTGCGGAAGGCGACCACGACCTGGTGGACCAGGTCCCGGCTGAAGTCGCGGCCGAAAACGGCGTCGGAGACCGACATCGTCTGGTCGCCGCCCTTGATGGAGAGTTCCATTATCTAGCTCCTCAACCCTTGGTGCCGGGACGGACGATGACGTTGCCGCCCGGGGCGCCGGGAACCGCGCCCTTGATGGCGATCAGGCCGCGCTCGGCGTCGACCTTGACCACCTGCAGGTTCTGCGTGCTCTGGTTGACCGCACCCATGTGGCCGGACATCTTCTTGCCCGGGAACACGCGGCCCGGCGTCTGGCGCTGGCCGATGGAGCCC
>CAMPGW010000043.1 GCA_946885735.1 uncultured Gammaproteobacteria bacterium | reverse complement strand
GTGAGCAGCTTGTGCTTGCGCTCGCGCATGTCCTCGACCAGGTCGAGGTGGGTCAGGCCCGGATGGCCCCACTCCAGGTCGGCCATGAACCTGGGCAGGATGCCGATGACCTCGCCGCCACGCGACAGCGCGCCGTCCGCCAGCGCGCCCATCAGGCCCTGCGAGCCGCCGCCGTAGACGATGCTGCAGCCCTCGCCCGCGAGCGACTCCCCGAGGCTGCGCGCGGCCTGGTGGTAGGACGGCGCGGCAAGTGGACTGGACGCGGCATATACGCAGATTCGCATCGCGCCAGTCTAGGCCGCAGGCGGGCGAGCGCCAAGTGAGGCGGCGTGCATTCCACCCCGCGCCGGCGCAGCACGTATAGTTGGGCCCGGCGTGGCCCGCCCCGCGCCCGTACCGACCCTTCGATGGAGCAGCGATGGAAACCGCCAACACCGCACTGATCACCAATGACGCCGTCGTGCTCGGCCTGCTGGCGGCCGTCCTCGGCGCGGTGTTCTGGACGGCCTCGCGACCGGAGGGCTTCTGGAAGCGCTTCTACACCTACGTGCCCGCGCTGTTGCTGTGCTACCTGATCCCCTCGATCTTCAACAGCATCGGGCTGATCGATGGCGAGGCGTCTGGCCTGTACCCCATGGCCCGTGACTACCTGCTGCCCGCATCGCTGGTGCTGCTGTGCATCGCCATCGACCTGGGCGCGATCATCCGGCTCGGACCGAAGGCCGTGATCATGTTCCTGACCGGCACCGCCGGCGTGATGCTCGGGGCGCTGGTGGCCTACGGGATGATGGGCGTCATCCATCCCGAAACCATCGCCGGCGACACCTGGCGCGGCATGACCACGGTGGCGGGCAGCTGGATCGGCGGCGGCGCCAACCAGGCCGCCATGAAGGAGGTCTTCGAGGTCGAGGCCACCCAGTTCGGACAGTTCGTCGCCGTGGACGTGCTGATCGCCAGCCTGTGGCTGGCGGTGCTGCTCTTCCTCGCCGGCCGCGCGAAGGCCTTCGACCGCTGGACCGGCGCCGACGTCAGCGCCATCGATGACCTGCAGAACCGCATGGAGTCCTTCCAGGCCCAGCACGCGCGCAATCCCAGCCTGGCCGACCTGATGGTCATCCTCGGCGTGGGCCTGGGCGCCACTGGCCTCGCGCATTTCCTCACCGCGCCCCTGGTGGGCTGGATCAGCTCGCTGCCGGCCGAATGGCGGCTGCAGGACTACAGCCTGACCGCGAACTTCTTCTGGATCGTCGTGTTCGCCACCACCATCGGCCTGCTGCTGAGCTTCACCCGCGTACGCACGCTCGAAGGCGCGGGCGCCTCGAAGGTCGGCTCGGCCATGCTCTACGTGCTGATCGCCACGATCGGCATGCAGATGGACCTGTCCGCGCTGCTCGACCGGCCCTGGCTGTTCCTGCTCGGCCTGATCTGGATCCTGGTGCACGGCGGGCTGATGCTGATCGTGGCCAAGCTGATCCGGGCGCCGCTGTTCTTCCTGGCGGTGGGCTCGCAGGCGAACGTCGGCGGCGCGGCGTCGGCGCCGGTCGTCGCCAGCGCCTTCCATCCCGCGCTGGCGCCGGTGGGCGTATTGCTGGCCGTGCTGGGCTACGCCCTGGGCACCTACTGCGCCTACCTCACCGGGCTGGCGCTGCGCGCGATCGCGACCTGACCCACGCGGACCCGCTCCCATGCTCCTGGCCTTGCTGGCCATCCTCGCTGGCCTGATCCTGCTGGCGCTCGGCGCGGAAGGACTGGTGCGCGGCAGCAGCAGCATCGCGCTGCGCATGGGCATCGCGCCGCTGGCGATCGGGCTCACCGTGGTCGCCTTCGGCACCGGCAGCCCGGAGATGATCGTCAGCCTGCAGGCGGCCCTGAGCGGCAGCAGCGGGCTCGCGCTGGGCCACATCGTCGGCTCCAACATCGCCAATCTCGCGTTCATCCTGGGCGTGGCGGCGCTGGCACGCCCGCTGCACGTGCGCTCGGCGGTGCTGCAACGCGAAGTGCCGGTGATGATCGCCGTCACCGTGCTGCTGGCCCTGATGCTGTGGGACGGCATGCTCGGCAGGCTCGAGGGCGCCGCGCTCGGTGCCGGAGCGATCGCCTACACGGTCCTGACCTACCGCGCCGCACGCCGCGACCGCGACGCCGAGGTGTCGGCCGAATTCGCCGACCAGCTTCCCGCGACGCCCATCGGCACCCGGCGCTCGGTCGTGCTGGTGCTCGCGGGCCTGGCGGGACTGCTGGTCGGCGCGCACGTGCTGGTCCGCGGCGCCGTGGTGATTGCCCAGGGGCTGGGCATGAGCGAGGTCGTGATCGGCCTGACGGTCGTCGCCCTGGGCACCAGCCTGCCGGAGCTCGCGACCTCCGTGGTGGCGGCGCTGCGCAACGACGCCGACGTCGCCTTCGGCAACGTGCTCGGTTCCAACATCCTCAACATCCTGCTGATTCTCGGCGTGGTGGCGATGATCCAGCCGATCTCCGCCGCCGCGCTTCGGCCCCTGGACCTCGGCGTCATGGTCGGCAGCACCGTGCTGGTGTACCTGCTGATGCACCACGGCCGCGTCCTGGACCGCCGCAAGGGCGGCGTGCTGCTGGCCGGCTACCTCGCCTACGTGGTGGCGACGCTGGCCTAGGCCGCCCTACTCGACCGTCACCGACTTGGCGAGGTTGCGCGGCTGGTCCACGTCGGTGCCGCGCAGCACGGCGATGTGGTAGGCCAGCAACTGCATCGGGATGGTCGACACGACCGGCGCGGCGATGATGCCGCAGGCCGGCAGCGACACCACGTGCTTGCCGGTCATGCCGTGGGCGACGGTCTCGTCGGCAAACAGGTACAGCTCGCCGCCGCGCGCGCGCACTTCCTCCATGTTCGACTTGAGCTTGTCGAGCAGGGCGTCGTTGGGCGCCACCGCGATCACCGGCATGTCCTTGTCCACCAGCGCCAGCGGACCGTGCTTCAACTCGCCGGCGGCATAGGCCTCGGCGTGGATGTAGCTGATCTCCTTGAGCTTGAGCGCGCCCTCCATCGCCACCGGCCAGTGCGTGCCACGACCGAGGAATAGTGCGTGATGCTTGTCGGCGAACTGCGCGGCGAGTTCACTCACCTGCCCGTCGAGCTTGAGGCACTCGCCGATCAGCCCCGGCAGGCGCTCGAGCTGGCGCACGCCATCCAGGTACACCTCCGGATCGACGCCCTTGATGCGTGCCAGTTCCAGCGCGAACAAGGCCAGCGCGGCCAGCTGCGTGGTGAAGGCCTTGGTCGAGGCGACGCCGATCTCCGGACCGGCGCGGGTCATGAGCACCAGGCCGGCCTCGCGCACGATCGAGGATTCCGGCACGTTGCAGATCGCCAGCTGGGTCAGGTAGCCGCGCTGCTTGGCCAGCTTGAGCGCGGCCAGGGTGTCGGCGGTTTCGCCCGACTGGGAGATGGTCAGGAACAGCGTGTTCGCCGTCACCACCGGGTCGCGGTAGCGGTACTCGCTGGCGATCTCGGCCGTGCACGGCACGCCGGCCAGTTGCTCGATCCAGTACCGCGCCACCAGGCCGGCGTGGTAGCTGGTGCCGCAGGCGATGATGTGCACCGACTGCGTCTCGCGCAGCAACTGGTCCGCGTCCACGCCGAAGATCTGGGTGAGGATCCGGCCGCCGGCGATGCGTCCTTCCAGGGTGTCGGCCACCGACTGCGGCTGCTCGTGGATCTCCTTGAGCATGTAGTGGGCGTACTCGCCCTTCTGCGCGGCCTCGGCGTTGAAGCTCGACTCCTTCACCGGTCGTTCGACCGTCTCGCCGGCGGCGTTGCAGATTCGCACGCCCTGCAGCGTCACCTCCGCCACGTCGCCTTCCTCCAGGTAGCTGAAGCGGCGCGTCAACGGGATCAGCGCATGCACGTCGGAGCCGAAGTAGTTCTCGCCCTCGCCGTAGCCGACCACCAGCGGCGAGCCGAAGCGCGCGCCGACCAGGGTGCCGGGCTCGCGCGCCGACAGCGCGACGATCGCGTAGGCGCCATGCAGGCGGGCGACGGTCTTCTTCACCGACTCGAACAGCGACAGGCCCTGGCGCTGGTCGCGCTCGAGCATGTGCGCGATCACCTCGGTGTCGGTCTGGGAATCGAAGGCGAAGCCGTCGGCGATGAGCTCGGCGCGAAGCTCGGCGTGGTTCTCGATGATCCCGTTGTGGACCACGCTGACCTCGCCGGAAGCATGCGGGTGCGCGTTGAGCTCGCTCGGCACGCCGTGGGTGGCCCAGCGGGTGTGTGCGATGCCGCTGGAGCCGTCCAGGCCGGATTGCTTCTGCAGCGCGTCGAGGTCGCGCACCTTGCCCTTGGCGCGCAGGCGCTCGATGCCCTTGTCGGTGAGCATGGCGATGCCAGCGGAGTCGTAGCCGCGGTACTCGAGCGCCTGCAGGCCCTCGATCAGGTGGTGGACGATGGGGCGCTGGGCGCTGATGCCGACGATTCCGCACATGGGTCTGGGCTTCCTTTCTCAGATAGGGAGTTTAACGCGAAGCGGCGGCCAGGCCGGTCCGTCCGCACCGGCGCGCGGACGTTCGGCGGACGCTGCGGACACTCGTCGAGCACCCCTGAAAATGCTTTTGGTTCAAAGGCTTGCATGTTGGCACGGATCCTGCTGAAAGGACCCTGAATTCCCCATTGCGAGCGCGTCATCCGATGATCAAGGACACCTCCGGCCAGGACCGCGTGATTGCCCCCGTCAGCAGCGGGAGCGGCAACCGCCGCCGCCTGCTGTGGATCGGCGCCGGGATCGCCGGCCTGGCGGCGATCGTCTTCCTGCTGTCCGGCTGGCTGGGCAGCTCGCGCTCGGTGGACATCTCGCGCCTGCGCATCGCCGAGGTCACCCGCGGGACCCTCGTGCGCGACGCCTCGGTGAACGGCCGCGTGGTCGCCGCCGTCAGCCCGACGCTGTACGCCCCCGCCGCGAGTACCGTCACGCTGAAGATCCGCGCCGGCGACAAGGTCAAGAAGGGCGACCTGCTGGCGATCCTGGATTCGCCGGACCTGAGCAACCAGCTCGCCCGCGAACAGGCCACGCTTGCCCAGCTCGAGGCGCAGGTCGCGCGCCAGCGCATCCTCGCCGAGAAGCAACGCCTGCTGGCGCGCCGCGATGCCGACGAGGCCGAGGTCGCGCGCCTGGGCGCCGAGCGCCTGCTCGCCCGCACCGAAGGTGGCTTCAAGGCCGGTGCGATCGCCGAGATCGAGTACCTGCGCGCGCAGGACGCGCTCAAGTCCGCCGAGATCCGTTCCCGCCAGGCCGCGCAGGCCAGCGGCCTGGAGATCAAGGACGTCGCGCTGGAGACCAGCACCCGCGTGAGCGAGCTGCAGCGCCAGCGCCTGGTCACCGCCGACATGCAGCGCCGGGTCGACGAACTGCACGTGCGCTCGCCGGTGGACGGCGTGGTCGGCACGCTGTCGGTGGCCGATCGCACGGTGGTGGCCGCCAATACCGCGCTGATGACCGTCGTGGACCTGTCGCGGCTCGAGGTCGAACTGGAGATCCCGGAGAGCTACGCCGACGACCTCGGCCTGGGCATGAACGTGGAGGTCGCCATCGGCGCCACCCGCGCCACCGGCAAGCTCTCGGCACTGTCGCCGGAGGTGGTGCGCAACCAGGTGCTGGCGCGCGTGCGCTTCGACGGCGAGCAGCCGCCCGGCCTGCGCCAGAGCCAGCGCCTGACCGCGCGCATCCTGATCGAGGAAAAGCCCAACGTGTTGATGCTGCCGCGCGGGCCCTTCGTCGAGAACGAAGGCGGGCGCGCCGCCTACGTGATGGACGGCGACGTCGCCGTGCGCCGCCCGATCCAGCTCGGCGCCACCAGCGTGAGCGCGGTCGAGATCCTGTCCGGCCTGCAGCCCGGCGAGCGCGTCGTGGTCTCCGGCACCGACGCCTTCGAGGATGCCGAGCGCATTTCCGTCAACGACTGATTCCTCCCCTTCCGAACCCACGCCCGCACGCCCAAGGAGACACCCGATGCTTCGCATGACCAACCTGAGCAAGGTCTACCGCACCCACATGATCGAGACCCATGCCTTGCGTGGTTTCGACATCCACGTGAAGCCCGGCGAGTTCGTCGCGGTCACCGGTCCGTCGGGCTCGGGCAAGACCACTTTCCTCAACATCGCCGGCCTGCTGGAGACCTTCAGCGGCGGCGACTACGTTCTCGACGGCGTCAACGTCAAGGGCATGGACGACAACGCGCGCAGCAAGCTGCGCAACGAGAAGCTCGGCTTCATCTTCCAGGGCTTCAACCTGATTCCCGACCTGAACCTGTTCGACAACGTCGACGTGCCGCTGCGCTACCGCGGCTTCGACGCCGCCGAGCGCAAGCGCCGCATCGAGGACGCCCTCGGCCGGGTCGGCCTGAGCTCGCGCATGAAGCACTACCCGGCCGAGTTGTCCGGCGGCCAGCAGCAGCGCGTGGCGATCGCCCGCGCCCTCGCCGGCACGCCGAAGCTGCTGCTCGCCGACGAACCCACCGGCAACCTCGACTCGCAGATGGCCCGCGGCGTGATGGAACTGCTGGAGGCGATCAACGAGCAGGGCACGACCATCCTGATGGTCACCCACGACCCGGAACTGGCCGCGCGCGCCCAGCGCAACGTCCACATCATCGACGGCCAGGTCTCCGACCTGATGCGCGAGACCACTGCCTCGCTGGCGGCGGTCGCCGCCCATGCCGGCGCCGGCATCAACGCCAACTCCTGAGGAGCCGAGCATGTTCCAGTACTACTTCCAGCTCGGCCTGCGCAGCCTGCGTCGCAACCCGGCGCTGACCGCGCTGATGGTGCTCACGCTCGCGGTCGGCGTCGCCGCCAGCATGGCGACCTTCACCGTGCTCTACACGATGTCCGGCGACCCGATCCCGCACAAGTCCGACCGCCTGTTCGTGCCGCGCCTGGACAATTCTCCCGCCGCCGGCTACGCCGAGGGCGACGAGCCCAGCAACCAGATGACCTACATCGACGCGCGCAACCTGCTGCAGAGCGGCCAGGGCGTCCGCCGCACCGCCGTCTACACCATTGGCGCCGGCGTCGAGAGCGGTCGCCCCGACCTGCCACCCTTCGTGGTGCAGGGCCAGGCGCCGACGCGCGACTTCTTCGCGATGTTCGAGGTGCCGATGCGCTTCGGCGCGATCTGGTCAGCCGCGGACGAGACCGCCGCGCGCGACGTCGTCGTGCTCAGCCGCGAACTGAGCGAGAAGCTGTTCGGCCAGGAGAACCCGGTCGGCCGCACCATCCGCATGGACGGCACCGAGTGGCAGATCACCGGCGTGTCCGATACCTGGCAGCCGCGGCCGCGCTACTACCGCCTGATCAACGGCAACGGCGGCAGCTTCACCGGCAACGACGAGCTGTTCATCCCGTTCCAGACCGCCATTCGCCACGAGATGGGCAACAACGGCAACACCAACTGCAATGGCGAAGGCCCGAGCAAGCCCGGCTTCCAGGGCCTGATCGAGTCGGAATGCGACTTCATCCAGTTCTGGTTCGAGGGTGAGTCCGCGGCCGACCAGGCCAGGCTCAAGGAGTTCCTCGGCGCCTACGTGACCGAGCAGAAGAAACTCAACCGTTACCCGCGTCCGGTGAATGTTCGCGTGCAGAACGTGATGGAGTGGATGAAGCACCTGGGCGTGGTCACCGCGGACGTCAAACTCTCCACCTGGCTGGCCTTCGGCTTCCTGCTGGTGTGCCTGGTGAATACCGTCGGCCTGCTGCTGGCCAAGTTCTCGTCGCGTGCCGGCGAAATCGGCGTGCGGCGCGCACTCGGCGCCACCCAGGGCGAGATCTTCCGCCAGTACCTGATCGAGGCCGGCGTGGTCGGTTTGGCCGGCGGCCTGCTCGGCCTGATCTTCAGCCTCGGCGGCCTTTGGCTGATCTCGCTGCAGTCCGAGGCCATGGCCACGGTGGCGAAGATGGACTGGGCCATGCTCGGCCTGACCCTCGGCCTGGCGATCGTCTCCAGCATCCTCGCGGGGCTGCTGCCGACCTGGCGTGCCTGCCAGGTGACGCCCGCCCTCCAGCTCAAGACCCAGTAAGGGGAACGCCATGGAAATCCGTCCGATCTTCTCCTCCCTGCTGCGCAACAAGACCGGCGCGTTGCTGATCGCCGCACAGGTCGCGCTCAGCCTGGCGATCGTCGCCAACGCGCTCTACATCATCAAGGAGCGCCTGGCGCTGGTATCGCGCCCGAGCGGCGTGGCCGCCGAGTCCGAAGTCTTCCGCATCGCGGTCATTCCACTCAAGGAATACGACACGCCCGAGCAGATGTCGGCGGCGCGCAAGCGCACGGCGGACCTGCTCCGCGGCGTACCCGGCGTCGTGTCGGTCGCCGGCACCAACACCTCGCCGCTGTCGAACAGCGGCTGGAACACCGGCCTCGGGCTCAAGCCCGACCAGACCGACAGCACCGCGAACTCGGCCCTGTATTTCGGCGCCGACTCGCTGGTCAAGACGCTCGGCCTCAAGCTGGTCGAGGGCCGCGACTTCGCCGCCAACGAGATCGAGCTGGTGGACCCCGAGGCGAGCCGCGACATGGGTCGGGTGGCGATCATGACCAAGGCACTGGCCGACGAGATGTACCCCGGCACGACTGCAGTCGGCAAGATCTTCTATCTCGGCGGTACTCCGAATGCGGAGCCGCATCGCGTCATCGGCGTGGTCGAGAAGCTGCAGACACCGTGGGCCCATGCCGGCAACCGCGGCGAACAGGCCACCATCCTGGGCGTCGACCTGCTCGGCAGCTTCTCGCGCTACGTCGTGCGCGCCGAGCCCGGCCAGCGCGACCGCGTCATCAAGGACGTCGAGGCCGCCATCGGCCGCGTCCCCGGCCTGATGATCGTGCAGCAGGCCACCATGGACGAGGACCGCTTCGACATGTACCGCGACGACCGCGCCGTGGCGTGGATGCTCACCACGGTCACCGTGCTGCTGTTGCTGGTCACCGCCAGCGGCATCGTCGGCATGGCCACGCTGTGGGTGAACCAGCGCCGCAAGCAGATCGGCGTGCGGCGTGCGCTGGGCGCCCGCAAGCTCGACATCCTGCGCTACTTCATCACCGAGAACTTCATCATCACCACGGGTGGCGTCGTGGCTGGCCTGCTGCTGGCCGTCGGCCTGAACCAGCTGCTGGTGAGCCAGCTCGAGCTGACCAAGCTGCCCCTGGGCTACCTGGCCGTGGGATCGCTGGTGCTGTGGCTGGTGGGCATCGCGGCGGTGTACGCGCCGGCCTGGCGCGCCTCCGGCATTTCGCCCGCCATCGCGACGCGCAGCGCCTGACGGTACGATAGGACGCATGCCCACGGTCCTGGTCATCGACGACAACCCCACGGTCGCCACCGCGCTCGAGGTGCTGTTTTCGTTGCAGGACATCCAGACCCTCGGCGCGGCCTCCCCCGCCGAGGGACTGGCGATGCTCGAGCGCCACGAGGTCGACCTCGTGGTGCAGGACATGAACTTCAGCGCCGACACCACCTCGGGCGAGGAAGGCGTGGCGCTGTTCCAGGAGGTCCGGCGTCGCCATCCCGACCTGCCGGTGATCCTGCTGACGGCGTGGACGCACCTGGGCGCGGCGGTGGACCTGATCAAGGCCGGCGCCGCCGACTACCTCGCCAAGCCCTGGGACGACCGCAAGCTGATGGCCTCGGTCGGCAACCTCATCGAGCTCGGACAGGCCAATCGCGAATTGCGCCGGCGCGTGCAGCGCGAGCGCCGCCAGCGGCATGCACTGGAGGCGCAGTACGACCTGCGCGGCTTCGTCTGGGGCGATCCCGCCACCGAGCGCGTGCTGGCGTTGGCCTGCCAGGTGGCGCGCGCCGACGTGCCCGTGCTGGTCAGTGGTCCCAACGGCGCCGGCAAGGAGCGCATCGCCGAGATCATCCAGGCCAACTCCGCGGTGAAGGACGGGCCCTTCGTCACCCTCAATTGCGGCGCGCTTCCATCGGAACTGATCGAGGCCGAGTTGTTCGGCGCCGACGCCGGCGCCTACACCGGCGCCAGCAAGGCGCGCGAGGGAAAGTTCGAAGCCGCCGACGGCGGCACGCTGTTCCTGGACGAGATCGGCAACCTGCCGCCGGCGGGCCAGATGAAACTCCTGCGCGTGCTGGAGACCGGTCGTTTCGAACGCCTGGGCTCCAACCGCGAGCGCCAGGTGAAGGTGCGCGTCATCAGCGCGACCAATGCCGACCTGCCGGCGATGATCCGCGCCGGCAGCTTCCGCGAGGATCTGTATTACCGCCTCAACCTGATCGAGCTACGGCTGCCCCCGCTCGCCGAGCGTCCGGGCGACATCCTGCCTCTGGCCGAGCACTTCCTCGCGGGCGGCAAGTCGCTGTCGGAAGCGGCATGCGAGGCGTTGCGACGGCACGCCTGGCCGGGCAACGTGCGCGAACTCAAGAACACCATGCAGCGCGCCTGCCTGCTCACCGCCGGCGAGGTGATCGACACCGCTGATCTCGGCTTGCCCCACGCAGCGCCCACGGCCCCTGCCGCGGTGGACGCCGAGCCCGACCGCGCGGACATCGAACAGGCCCTCGCCCGCGCGCAGGGCGTGGTGGCGCAAGCCGCCGCCGACCTCGGGCTCAGCCGCCAGGCGCTGTATCGGCGGATGGAACGACTCGGCATCGCCCGGCCCTGATGGCCCGTTCGATCTCCCTGTCCGCCCGCTGGATCGCGATGGTCGGCGGCATGGTCGTGCTGGCCGTTGTCGGCACCCTCGTCCTCGACGACCTGTTGCCGGACAGCCCGGTCCTGGTCGGCAGCCTGGCGCTGCTGCTGCTGTTGCCGCTGGCGGTGTGGATGGTGCGCGCGCGCCTGCGTCCGGTGCTGTCCCTGTTCCGCGCGCTCGGCGGCACCGTGGTCAGCTACCGCGAAGGCGATTTCAGTTTCGGCATCAACTGGCCCGACCGCGACGAACTCGGCGACCTGGTGAAGGCGCACAACGACCTCGGCGACGTGTTGCGCGAGCAGCGCCTGGGCCTGGTGCAACGCGAGCTGTTGCTCGACACGATGGTGCAGAACACGCCGGTGGCGATGCTGCTGGTCGCCGATGGCGGGCCGGTGGTGTACGCCAACCTCGCCGCCCGGCAGTTGCTCAACCAGGGCCGCAAGCTGGAGGGCCATTCGCTGGCGGCGATCCTGGCGGGCGCGGCCGCGCCGCTGCGCGATGCCGTCGAGCGCGGCGGCGACGGCCTGTTCTCGGTCGGCACCGAGGACGAGGAGGAGATCTACCATCTCGCCCGCCGCAGCTTCCGCCTCAACGGGCGCGCGCACGAACTGTTGCTGCTGCGGCAGATCACCGTCGAGCTGCGCCGCCAGGAAGTGCAGACCTGGAAGAAGGTGATCCGGGTGATCAGCCACGAACTCAACAACTCGCTGGCACCGGTGGCCTCGCTCGCGCACTCGGGCAGCGAGCTGGTGCGGCGCGGGCAACTGGAGAAGCTGCCGACCATTTTCGCGACCATCGAAGAACGCGCGCGCCACCTGGAGGGCTTCATCCGCGGCTATGCGCACTTCGCCAAGCTGCCGATGCCGCGCAGCGAGGCGGTGCGCTGGAGCGACTTCGTCGCGCGCCTGCGCAGCCAGGTGCCGTTCCAGGTCGAGGGCACGCTGCCCGGCGCCGACGCGCATTTCGACGTTCCCCAGCTCGAGCAGGCGCTGCTCAACCTGCTCAAGAATGCGCACGAATCCGGGTCCGCGCCCGCCGAGGTGTCGCTTCGCGTGCGCCAGTTGCCGGGCCAGCTGCGCATCGAGGTGCTCGACCGGGGCAGCGGCATGAACGAGGCGGTGCTGTCCAACGCGCTGGTGCCCTTCTATTCCACCAAGCGCAGCGGCACCGGCCTCGGCCTGGCGCTGGCGCGCGAGATCGCCGAGGCGCACGGTGGCCGCATCAGCCTCGGCAATCGCGAAGGCGGCGGGCTCTGCGTGACCCTGGTCCTGCCGACGGCTTGAAGCCGGCCCGGGCCGGGCGCAAGCTCGGCCGATGGGATGGATCACCAGCTTGGCCAAGCACCGAGCTTCCGGCGGCGGTTTGCTGTTGCTGGTCCTGCTCGCGATCCTGCTGGTGGTTCCGTTGTGGCGCCACCGCGATATCGACCACCCGCTGGCGTCGCGCCAGGCGCTCGATGTGTGTCCACTCCTCCCCGCCTGGCCCGCGTCCTTTGGCATCGCCGGCTCCCGCGCTGGCATGAGCCGTTGCGAACTCGTGGATGCGAGCGGAAACCTGGTGCTCGGCATCGGCCTGAGCAGCCAGCGCGCCATGGCCGCCGGCAGCAGTCGCGGCGGCACCCGTTTGATGTACGACACCTGGCTCAAGGAAGTGCGCGCGAGCGGCGCCGTGGACGTTCGCGACGAGCCCGGGCCCTGGCGCGCGGCCAGCAGCTACACGCTGGGCTCGCACCGCGACCTGCTTATCGAGGACGGCGGCCTGCTGATCGTGCTGAGCTCGCCGCGGCTTGCGCCGGAGGCGATGCGTTCCTACGCCGAGGCGCTCGCCCCCGCCCTCAGGGCGCGGTGAGCTCCACGGCCGCCAGGTAGCGCCGCAGCGCGTCGTCGAGCGAAGGCAGTTCCGCGGCGCGTGTGCTGCCCAATGCGCTGTAGTTCGGCCGTGGCGCCCGCCAGCCCATGCGCTCCCAGGGTCGCGGCTCCAGCGCGCTGGCGTCGACCTGGGCCAGGGCCGCGGCGCGCAGCGCCAGCTCCGCCCAGGTCACCGGCTCCCGGTTGCTCAGGTGCCAGAGGCCCGACGCGCCGTCCACCAGCAGGTCCAGGCAGGCTCGCACCAGGTCGGGCACGTAGGTCGGCGACACGGTCAGGTCGCTCGCCACCGGGAACGCCCGGCGCTCGCGCAACGAGCGTAGGCAATGGCAAAGGAAATTGTGCGAGTCCCAGGGACCGAAGAAGGACGAGGTCCGCACCACCAGTGCGCCGGGATGCCGGTCCAGCACCCGCGACTCCGCTTCGGCCTTGCTGCGGCCGTACACGTTCAAGGGCTTCGGCGCATCGTGCTCGAGGTAGGGCGTGTCGCGCTCGCCGCCGAACACCAGGTCGCTGGAGAAGGCGAGCATCGGCAGTCCGCGTTGCGCGCACGCCTCGGCGAGCAGGCCGGGCCCGAGGGCGTTCTCCCGGAAGCAGCGCTCCACGTCGCCCTCGGCTTCGTCCACGCGCACGTAACCGGCGGTGTTGATCACGGCCCAGGGTTGGATCTGCTCGAGCGCAGCGCGGATCGAGTCGGCGTCGCCGATATCGAGCTGCTCGCGCGCCAGCAGTCGGAACGCAAGGTCGCGCTCGCCGCACAGGCGGGCGAAAGCGCGGCCGAGCGTGCCGGTCGCGCCGGTGACCAGGATCGGACGCCGCCGGTCCGCGTCGAACGCGGACCCCGCTTCGCGAGCGGGGTGCTTGGTCGCGGCGTGGTGCAGGCGCGCGGGTCGGCGCCACCAGCCGCGGCCGGCCATGGCGGGCTCGGTGGCCACATCCACGCGGCCCTCGCGCGCGAGCGCCTGGATGAGGCGCGCCACCGCGGTGGGCCGGCGCGAGGGCAAGCGGGCATCGAACGCACCTGCCTCGTAATAGCCGCCATCGCGGGTGAGCAAACTGTTCCAGTCGCAAGCGCCGAACAGGGACCAGGCCGTGACGGCTTCCACCGGGATGCCCTCGGCGCGCAGTTGCAGGGCGCCGTCCCAGGCCTCCTGCAACCAGCGCAACTGGTCCTCGCGCGGCGCATCCAGATGCACCTCGGTGATCGCCAGTGGCCTTCGGTAGCGTTCCCAGGCTTCGCGCAGCAGTCCCACGCTGCCGGGTGTGTGGTCCGGCAATGCCCGCACCGCCTCCACGTCGACATAGGCGTGGCGGCCGTTGCCACCGTGGGTCTGCGGCGGCCAGCGATCGAGTTCGAGGTCGAGGTAACGGTCGCTGGTGACGTAGTGGTTGACGCCGATCACGTCGGGGACACAAACATGCTCGCGGAACCACGCGAGTTCGGCCTCGTCGGCACCGCAGCATTCGCGCAACCACGCGTGCAGCGCGTGGGTGGCGTCGACGCGTCCGCACAGCAGGTCCCAGCCGAGCCAGCGCAGGTGGTTCTGGAAGCGCGCCTGGTACTCGAGGCCGGGGGAGGCGAAGGTGCGGCCGAGGTCATCGGTCTGCACCAGCCGCGCCCGCGCATTGACCTGGCGGATCGCCTGCATCGCCAGCACGGTGGCGCGGCACTCGTTGGCCAGGCAGCGCCAGAACACGCGTGCATCGCGCGCGTGCGGATACCAGAAGCCATACAGGCCGCTGAAGCGGGCGGTGGTCAGCGGCTCGTTGATTGGGGTCCAGTCGCGTACCCAGGCATGGCGTTCGGCCACGGAGGCCGCGAAGCGCGCGAACGCCTCCGCAAAACCGGGGTCGTCCAGCGAGGTGTGCGCCGGCCCGCTGCCGTGGTGCAGCAGCCCGACGATCGGTCGCACGCCCCGCTCCCGCAGCCGCGCCAGGCGCAGGTCGCTCCAGGACCAGTCGGGCCGGCCCTGCGGCGCCACCCGTTCCCACAACACGGGGAAACGCAACGCGGCGATGCCCAGGTCGGCGACGCGGTCGATGTCCTCGAGCGAGAGGCCGCCCGGCAATCGCTCCAACTGGCTGTGGAAGCGGTCGCCGACGCGGTTGACCGTGCACTCCACGCCACCCCACAGCGCGAGCGGGGCGCGACCTTCCGCCGGCCCGCCCGCGTCCATCACTCCGCCGACGGTTGCGCCGCCGTCGTTCGCGGTGGCGCCGGCGTGCCCGCATCCGGCTGGCGTGTCGTGGCCTCGTGCGCGAGCACCTCGACCGGCGGGCGGTCGAGTTTCTGCAGCACGTACTGCGCCGCCTTCAGCGCCGCGCCGACGCACTGGTCCATGTTGAAGTAGCGGTACTGCGCCAGGCGGCCGACGAAGGTCACGCCGCGCTCGCGCAGGGCCAGGGCTTCGTAGCGCTTGTACAGGCGCTCGTTCTCCGGCCGCGGCACCGGGTAGTAGGGATCGCCCTCGGCTTCGGGGTACTCGCGCACGATCGAGGTGCCCGAATGGTCCTGCCCCGTCAGGTGGCGGAACTCGGTGATGCGGGTGAAGGCATGCTCGTTCGGGTAGTTGACGGTGCCGACGGCCTGGTAGCGATCGATCAGCGGCAGGTGTTCGTGCTCGAAGCGCAGCGACCGATACGGCAGCCTACCGAAGCAATGGTCGAACCAGGCGTCGATCGGGCCGGTGAAGACCACGTGCCGCGGCCGGAACGAGGCCCGGTAGCGGAAGTAGTCCACGCCCAGCTCCACGCGGATGCGCGGATGGTCGAGCAGGCGCTCGAACAGCCGCGAGTAGCCCTCGGCCGGCATCTTCTGGAAGCTGTCGGTGAAGTAGCGGTCGTCGCGGTTGCAGCGGGTCGGAATCCGCGCCGCGACCGATGCCGCGAGTTCGGACGGGTCCAGGCCCCACTGCTTGCGGGTGTAGCCGCGGAAGAACTTCTCGTAGAGGTCGCGTCCGACCGCGTTGATCACCACGTCCTCGCTGGTGGCGATGGTCTCGCGCGGCTCGCGCACGGACTCCAGGTAGGCCTGCATGCCGTCCTCGTCGAGCTCGAGTCCGTAGAGCCGGTTGACCGTGTCGAGGTTGATCGGGATCGGCACCAGCTGCCCCGATACGCTGGCCAGCACGCGATGCTCGTAAGGACGCCACTCGGTGAACTGCGACAGGTAGGCGACGATGCGTTCGGCGTTGGTGTGGAAGATGTGCGGGCCGTAGGGATGGATGAGCACGCCATGGGAGTCGAGGCGATCGTGGGCATTGCCGCCCACGTGCTCGCGCTTGTCGATGACCAGCACGTCCAGTCCGCTTTCGGCCAGTTGCTGCGCGACGACGGCGCCAGAGAAGCCGGCGCCCACGACCAGGACATCGGTGCTCACGGGCATGCCCCCGCCCCGGCGACCGCCCGGCTCACGCGCGCACCCCGGCCTGGACGTGGCCGCGCATGGCGGCGACGGTGGCGTCCCAGGTCGCGGCTTCGGCGCGGGCGATGCCGCGCGCGCTGCGCTCGGGATCGGCCGCCTGCAGGCTGCTCGCGACCGCCGCGGCGAAGTCGTCGGCATCGCGCGCGACCGCAACGACATCGCCGAAGTTGCGCACCACATCGGCCACCGCCGTCGACACCACCGGCTTGCCGGAGGACAGGTACTCCAGGGTCTTGGTCGGATTGATGTAGCGCGTCGCGTCGTTGAGGGCGAAGGGCATCAGGCAGACATCGAAGCCCTTCACCAGCGCGGGCAGTTCCTCGTACGCGCGCTGCCCCAGCCAGCGGATATTGGAATGCGCCGGCAGTTGCCCGGGATCGACCTTGACCACCGGCCCCGCCATCGCGACCGTGGCCTCCGGGAAGCGCTCGGCCAGGCAGGCGATCAGTTCGTAGTCCAGGCGTTCATCGATGACGCCGAAATAGCCGAGCACGGGACGCGGCAGGCCCTCGAGCGCTTCCGACGCCGGCTGCGATGGATCGCGGGCGCGGCCGAAGTGCTCCACATCGACGCCGCAGCCGAAGAAGTGCACGTTGCCATGCGACTTCGACTTCGACTCGAACAGCTGGTAGCCGCCGGTGAACACCACGTCCGCCTTCGACAGCAGGAAGCGCTCCCGGGCGCTGATGTCGGGCGGCGCGAAACGGAAGTTCGCCAGCTCGTCCATGCAGTCATAGACCACGCCGCGGGCGCCGAACTGGCCGAGCAGCACCGGCGCGGTCATGGGCGAATAGAACCACTGCACCGGCTGTTCGAACCGGCCCGCCAGCAGCGGATGCGCGGCGAGCGCGGCCTCCAGCAGCGGCAGTATCGCCCGGGCCTGCGCGTCGGCATCGGCCATGTCCTGGCCGGCCAGGCGCGGCACGACGCGGACCACGTTCGCATGCGGTTCGGAGATGTCGAGCCCGGCGTCGTCGGCGCCGACCGGCTCCTCGATGAACAGGATCGGGTGGCTGCGTGCCAGGCGCGAGAGGATCTGCTGCGGCCGCTGCCAGACGAAGTCCCAGCGCAGGTGCGAGTGGACGATGAGCGGGAAGCGCTGCAGCCACTCGTCCTCGCGTCCACCGGCGACCACCGACAGCTTCGCCGCCGCTTCGCCCCGACGTCGGTGTGACGATACGGTCGCTGACTCCCCGTGAAGTGGCGAGGTCGCGCGGTCTTGCAGTTTTGCCTGCACCCCGATTGAATCGGAACGGGTGCTGTTCGCCAGCTCATCGGTATTCGGAGTCATGGTGCCTCTCGTGTGGGCCTGTCCGGCATACCTTGCCTGCGCTACCAGTGACCACGCCTTAACGACATGGAGCGTCGCGCATGGCAGCAGCCGCTTACCCCCGCCCGCAGTTGCAGCGGCCGCAGTGGCAGAGCCTGGACGGCGAGTGGGACTTCCTGTTCGACGACGAACTTCGCTTCCGCGACCCCGCCGAGATCGAGCATTGGCCGCTGCGCATCCGCGTGCCGTTCCCGCCGGAATCGCAAGCCAGCGGCATCGGTGATCGCGGCTTCCACCGCGCCTGCTGGTACCGCCGCGAGTTCGAGGCCGAGGCCGCCGGCGGCCGCGTCATCCTGCACTTCGGCGCCGTCGATTACGCGGCGCGGGTGTGGGTGAATGGCGTGCAGGTGGCCAGCCACGAGGGTGGGCACACGCCCTTCTGCGCCGACATCACCGACGCGCTGGTGGCGCAGGGCCCGCAGCGCGTGGAGGTCTTCGTCGAGGACGATCCGCACGAACTCACCAAGCCGCGTGGCAAGCAGGACTGGCAGCTCGAACCGCATTCGATCTGGTATCCGCGCACCACCGGCATCTGGCAAGGCGTATGGATCGAGCGGCTGGAGCGTACCTTCGTCGAGCACCTGCGCTGGACCCCGCATGTCGAGGGCTTCGCGATCAGTCTGGAGATGCGGATCGGCGGCGACCCCGCGCCCGACCTTTCCGCGGAAGTGCGGCTGTGGCACAACGAGCGCCTGCTCGCCTGCGACCGCTACGCGGTGATCGATGGCGAGGTCGACCGGCGCATCATCCTCTCCGACCCGGGCATCGACGACTTCCGCAACGAACTGCTGTGGAGCCCGGAACGGCCGCAGTTGCTGGACGCGCAGGTGCGCCTGTTCCGCGGCGACGAACTCATCGACGATCTGCGCTCGTACACCGCCCTGAGGTCGGTGACGATCTCGCGCGACCGCATCATGCTCAATGGCCGCCCCTACCTGCTCAAGCTGGTGCTCGACCAGGGCTACTGGCCGGACACACTGCTGGCCGCGCCCGACGACGATGCCCTGCGCCGCGACGTCGAGCTGGCCAAGGCGATGGGCTTCAACGGCGTGCGCAAGCACCAGAAGATCGAGTGCCCGCGCTACCTGTACTGGGCCGACGTGCTCGGCCTGCTGGTGTGGGAGGAGATGCCGTCGGCCTATCGTTTCACGCGCACCTCGATCAGCCGGCTGGTGCGCGAATGGATCGAGGTGATCGAACGCGACTTCAGCCATCCCTGCGTGGTGGTCTGGGTGCCGTTCAACGAAAGCTGGGGCGTGCCCGAGCTGACCTCGATCAGTGCGCATCGCCACGCGGTCGAGGCGCTCTACCACCTGACCAAGACCATGGACCCGACGCGTCCGGTGATCGGCAACGACGGATGGGAATCGAGCGCGACCGACATCATCGGCATCCACGACTACGACGCCAACGTCGAGCACCTGCGCCAGCGCTACGGGCAGGAGACCAATACCCAGCAGTTGTTCGACCGCCGCCGCCCGGGCGGGAGGATCCTCACGCTCGACGGCTATCCGCACCGCGGCCAGCCGATCGTGCTCACCGAGTTCGGCGGCATCGCCTACGCCAAGCCACCGGAGAGCAAGGAATGGGGCTACTCCACCGCCAGTGGCGACGAGGACTTCGCCTGCAAGTTCCATGCGTTGATCGAAGCGGTGAGCACGACGCCGCTGTTCAGCGGCTACTGCTACACGCAGTTCGCCGACACTTTCCAGGAGGCCAACGGCCTGCTGCACGCCGACCGCACGCCGAAGATTCCGCTCGAGCGCATCGCCGCGGCGACCGCCATCTCGCGCCTGCACATCCCGGGAGGCGTCTGATGCATCGCGTCGAGCTGGCCAAGCCCGATGGCCGCAAGCTGTGGCTCTATGCCGATGCGCCGATGGCGGATCTCGGGGCCGCACCCAGCCCCTTCTCCGAAGCGCTGCCGGGACGGCCGCACCTGCGCTGGCATCCACTGCGCGGCGAATGGATCACCTACGCGGCCTACCGCCAGGACCGCACCTTCCTGCCGCCGCCCGAATACAACCCGTTGGCGGTGACGCGCGATCCGGCGCATCCCACCGAACTGCCGACCGGCGACTGGCAGGTGGCGGTGTTCGACAACCGCTTCCCGTCGCTGGCACTCGATGCGGGGACGCCGCCGGAAAGCATCGTGCCCACCGCCCCCGGCACCGGCAAGTGCGAGGTCGTGGTGTTCACCCAGGATGCGACGACCTCGCTGGGCGCGCTGCCGCTCGCGCGCATCGAGTTGCTGCTGCAGGTCTGGGCCGATCGCTGCGAAGCGCTCGGCGCGCTGCCGGGGATCGACTACGTACTGCCCTTCGAGAACCGCGGCGCCGAGGTCGGCGTGACCCTGCACCATCCGCACGGCCAGCTGTATGCCTATCCGCAGGTGCCGCCGGTGCCGGCGCGCATGCAGGACACGGCCCGCGAGTACCTGCGCCTGCACGGCCGTGGCCCGCTCGAGGCCATGCTTGCCGACGAGATCGCCGACGGCCAGCGCATCCTCTACCTCGGTGAGCATGCCGTCGCCTTCGTTCCGGCTTGCGCCCGCTATCCTTACGAGGCCTGGGTCGCGCCGCGGCGGGCGGTGCCGCATTTCGCGTCGCTGTCGCCGGCGCAGCGCGCCGACCTGGCGCGCGCGCTGAAGACCGTGCTGCTGCAGTACGACGGACTCTGGGATCGCCCGCTCCCCTACCTGATGGCCTGGTACGGCGCCGCCTGCGACGGACAGGCGCACCCGGAAGCGCACCTGCACGCCGAGCTGTATCCGCCCTACCGCACGCGCGATCGCCTCAAGTATCTCGCCGGCACCGAACTGGCGGCCGGATGGTTCGCGATGGACACGCTGCCGGAGCGTAGCGCGCACGAGCTGCGGCAGGTGCGGGTCAACCTGGAGCCGCCATGAGCGCCGAGCAGGCGCGCCTTGGCTTCGAGCAAGCGTTCGGCCTGCCTCCCGAGGCCGTCGCCGGCGCTCCCGGGCGGGTGAACCTGCTGGGCGAACATACCGACTACAACGACGGCCTCGTGCTTCCCACCACCATCTCGCAGCACACCTTCGTGGCGGTGGGACCTGCCGACGCGGGGGTGGAGGTGCATTCCGCCGCGTTGGGCCAGCGTGCGCGCTTCACCCTGGACGAAGCGCCGCGGGAGCACTTCGCACAGTACGTCCACGGCTGCCTGTGCGTGCTCGCCGAACGACACCAGCGCATCCCGGCGCTGCGGGTGCACGTGGCCGACTCGGTGCCGATGGGCATGGGACTGTCCTCCAGCGCGGCGCTCGAAGTGGGCCTGCTGCGCGCGTTGCGGGAATGGCGCGAGCTCCCGCTGGATGATGAGCAGATCGCGCTGCTTGCGCAGCGTGCCGAGGTTGGCTACGCGGGCGTGGCGTGCGGGATCATGGACCAGATGGCCTCGAGCCTGGGTCGCGAGGGCATGATGTTGTTCCTCGACACCCGCAGCCTGGAACGCCGCCTGTTGCCGCTGCCGCCGGCCACGCAGTTGCTGGTGCTCGACTCGGGCCTGCCGCGCAGCCTGCAGGCGAGCGCCTACAACCAGCGGCGCGAGGAGTGCGCGCAAGCCGCGCGCCTGCTCGGGCTGGATTCGCTGCGTGACGCGAAGGTCGGCGACTGGGAGCGCTTGCCCGACCCGTATTCGAGGCGCTGCCGTCACGTGCTCGAGGAGAACGCACGCGTGGTGGGCTCGCTCGCGACGACCGCGTCCGGCTTCGGCGCACTGATGAACGCCTCGCATGCCAGCTTGCGAGATCTCTACGAGGTGTCGGTGCCGCCGCTCGATGCCCTCGTCGACGCCCTGCAATCGCATCCGGACGTGCACGGCGCGAAGCTTACCGGCGCCGGCTTCGGGGGCGCCTGCGTGGCGCTGTGCCGCGACGGCGGCGCCGGCCAGGTCGCGCAGGCAGTGCTGGTCGCCTACGCACGCCTCGGCCATCAGGGCCGGCGATTGGTGCCGGTCTAGCCGTCAGCGCTTGGTGGGGCGCTTCCAGCCTTCGATGGTGGCCTGGCGACCGCGGGCGAGGGTGAGCTGGCCCTCGGGCGCATCCCTGGTGATCACCGAGCCGGCACCGATGGTCGCCCGCGCGCCGATGCTGACGGGCGCCACCAGCGAGGTATTGGAGCCGATGAAGGCGCCATCACCGATCACCGTCTCCGACTTGTTGGCACCGTCATAGTTGCAGGTGATCGTTCCCGCGCCGATGTTGACCTTGGCGCCGATGCGCGCATCGCCGAGGTAGCTGAGGTGGTTGGCCTTCGAGCCGGGACCGAGGCGCGCCTTCTTGGTCTCGACGAAGTTGCCGACGTGCACGCCCTCGGCCAGCTCGGTCCCGGGGCGCAGGCGGGCGAACGGGCCGATCGTGCAGTCCGCGGCCACCTGTGCGCCTTCGATGTCGCAATGCGCCTGCACGACCGTCCCGGCGCCGATGCGCACGTTGCGCAAGCGGCAGAAGGGCCCGATGCGAACGCCGTCGCCCAGCTCGACCTCGCCTTCGAGCACCACGTCCACGTCGATCTCGACGTCGCGCCCAGCCTGCACGCGGCCGCGCAAATCGAAGCGCGCCGGGTCGGCGAAGCGCACGCCCTGCAGGGCGAGCTCCTGCGCCGCGCGCCGTTGCCATGCGCGCTCGAGTGCGGCCAGTTGCCAGGCGTCGTTCGCGCCTTCGGTCTCGACGGCATCGCCGACGCGGACCACGGCCGCTTCCTGTCCGGCCTCGGCGGCCATCGCGAACACGTCGGTCAGGTAGTACTCGCCCTGCGCGTTGTCGGTGCGCAGGCGCGAGAGCCAGTCGCGCAACGCGTGCGCATCGGCGGCAATGATGCCGGTGTTGATGATTCGGATCGCGCGCTGGGCCGGGTCGGCGTCCTTGTGCTCGACGATCGCGCGCACGCGGCCGTTGCCGTCGAGCAGCAGGCGCCCGTAGCCGGTCGGGTCCGCAGGCTCGGCAGCGAGCACCGCGAGCGCGCCGGGCGCCTCCAGAAGCGCGCGCAGGGACTCCGTGCGGATCAACGGCACGTCGGCATACAGGACGAGCACGTGACCTTCGTCGGGCACGGCGGGCATCGCCTGCTGCACCGCGTGCCCCGTCCCGAGCTGGCGCGCCTGCTCGGCCCATCGCAGGTCGGCCTCGGCCGCGAAGGCTTCGCGCACCTGGTCCCCGCCATGGCCGTGGACGACGTGGATCGCCTCTGCGCCAAGCGCCCGCGCCACGTCCACGACGCGCCCGAGCATCGGGCGCCCGGCGATCGGCTGCAGCACCTTGGGCCGCGCGGACTTCATCCGCTTGCCCTCGCCGGCGGCGAGGATGATCACATGCAAGGGTCGGGCGTGGCTCGAATCGGTCATGGTTGCATCCTGCATCGGTGGGCCTCGGCGCGAACGCCGTGGGCTGCTAGCATGCCGCATGTTTCGCCTGCTTGCGCACCAGCTGCTGATGTTCGTACTGGTCGGCGCCGCGCAGGTGCTTCTCGACTGGACCGTGTTCGTCGGCCTGAGCTACGCGGGCATGGGCGTGGTCGCCGCGAACGTGACCGGACGCGTCAGCGGCGCCTGCCTCGGCTTCTGGTTGAACGGTCGCTATACCTTTGCCGCCGGTGGAAGGCCGCGCCTGGATCGCGAACACCTGGCCCGGTTCGTCATCGCCTGGCTGGTGTTGACCGCGCTGAGCACGCTGCTCGTCTCGGCCGTGGCCGGGCGTTTCGACCTGCAGGCGGCCTGGCTCGCCAAGCCCGTGGTCGAGGCCTTGCTGGCGGCCCTCGGCTTCGTGGTCTGGCGGCAGTGGGTATTCCGCTGAGCCGGCGCGGCCGCGGCGCTGGCCGCTGATGCGGGCACGCCGGCACGAGGCCGGCGTTCCAGGTTCGCAAATGGCCTGCAGGCCTAGTGCTTGAGGTTCTTGCGCAGGCGCTCGAGCGCCTGCAGCTGCGCCATCGCCTCGGCGAGCTTGGCCTGCGCCTCGGCGATTTCCATCGCCTCGCCGCGGTTGGCGAGCACGCGCTCGGCCTCTTCCTTGGCCTTCTGCACCGCGAGCTCATCAATGTTCTCGGCGCGGATCGCGGTGTCGGCCAGGATGGTGACGACCTGCGGCTGCACCTCGAGGATGCCGCCGGACACGACGATGTCGAGCCGTTCGCCGTCGGCGAGGGTCAGCACCAGCTTGCCGGGCTTGAGCCGGGTGATCAGCGGGGCGTGCCGCGGCGCGATGCCGAGCTCGCCCATCTCGCCGG
>CAMPGW010000042.1 GCA_946885735.1 uncultured Gammaproteobacteria bacterium | reverse complement strand
TTCCTAAGCAAGACCACCGCCTCCTCCGCCTCCCCATTCACCGCATGGATCCGCGCCAGGTAGCTGAGCCAGTGCGGGCTCTCCAGCGCATCGAAACCTTCCGGCACCAATGCCACCGCGCGCTTGCCCGCGGCCACCGCCTCCTGCTTGCGGCCCAGGCCCGCCAGCGCCATGCCCCGCACCGCGTGCCAGGCGGCGTCCACGTAGCGCACCTCGCTGTCGCGCAGGCCGGCGTCGGCCTCGGCCACCAGCGCGCGGAAGCGCGCCGCGCCCTCGGGCAGGCCCATGCGCGTTTCCAGCGCGGCCAGGCGCAGGCGCGTGTCCACCGCGGCGGCGACGTAGCCGCCGTAGTCGGCGGGCCAGCTGTCCTCGTCCTGCGGCAGTGACAGTGACTCGCGGTACAGCGCCAGGGCGCGGGCGTCGTCGCGCTCGTACTCGGCCTGGCGGGCGCGCAGCGCGATGGCGCCGGGCTTGCGCGATTTCAGCCCCGCCATCATCCGGGTGCCGCCGGCCAGCCCCTCGAGGTTGATCAGGGTCGGCAGCTTGATGCTCATCATGGCGGTGTCGTCGGGCTCCAGCGCCAGCGCTCCCTGGATCAGCGGCAGCGCCTCGGCGTAGCGGCGCTCGTAGAAGTAGGTCAGCCCCATCTCGGACACGATGGTGTAGTCGTTGGGGCTCAGCTCGCGACCGCGCCGGAACGCGGCTTCCGCGTCCTTCCACCGTCCAAGCCGCCGCGACAGGATCGCGCCCAGGTAATGGGCGCGGGCGTCGTTGGGGCGCTGCGCCTGGATGCGTTTCGCCAGCACCAGCGCGTCGGCGAAGCGATGGTCGCCGTAGTACAGCACCAGCGCGCGGGCGAAGTCGGTCTCCGGCGCCTGCGGGGCCAGCGCGACCAGGCGATCGCGCGCGGCGCGCGCCTTGCCCAGCTGCACCGGCGTGGGCTCCATCCCGCTGAAGTACAGCCACACGTGCTGGAAGGCCAGGTTCGACCAGGCATCGAGGAAGTTCGGGTCCAGCGCGACCGCCGCCTCCAGCTCGCGGATGCTTTCCTCGGTGGCGCCGCGTTCGTAGGTGGGCGCGTTGAGGATCAGCGCGCGGCCGCGCAGGTAATGCTCGTAGGCTTCCGGGTTCCTGGTCGGCAGGGTCGCCAGCTCGGCGCGTTCGGTCGGGCTGAGGTTGGCCCGCAGCGCATCGGCAATCGTCTGCGCGACCTCGCTCTGCACCGCGAACACGTCGGCCAGCCCGCGGTCGTAGGTCTCGGCCCAGCGGTGGCTGTCGCTGCGCGCGTCGATCAGCTGCACGTTGACGCGCACCCGGCCGCCGACGCGCTGCACGCTGCCCTCCAGCACGTTGGCCACGCCCAGCTCGCGCGCGATGACGCCCAGGTTGTCGGGCTTGGCGCCGTACTTGAGCGTGCTGGTGCGCGAGATGACCTTCAGCCCGCCGACCTTGGACAGGCTGGTGAGGATCTGGTCCTGGATGCCGTCGGCGAAGAAGGCGTTGTCCGGGTCGGCGCTGAGGTTCTCGAAGGGCAGCACGGCGATGGACTGGTCGTTGATGGCGGCGGGCGCGGCGACTGCCACGCTTGCCGGCGACGCAGGCGTTGCGCCGGCGACGTCGCTCGCGCGGAAGGCCGGCTGCCCCTTCAGGAACCAGCCCAGCGCCAGCCCCACCAGCAGGATCGCCGTGCCGACCACGCGCTTGGTGCCGACGCCGACGCGATCCACCTGCACGCCCTCGGGCGTGGATTCGAGCACCCAGGCCAGCACGATCGCCAGTGGGAAGCCGATCAGCGTGACCAGGATGAACACGCGCAGCACCCAGGCCGGCGCGTCGAAGGCCGGGAAGCCCACGCTCGCCACCTGCACCGCCAGCCACGCCACCACCAGGTAGGCCGCGCCCACCTTGAACACCTTGCGGCGCTTGAGTTCGTCGAACAGGGTCCCCGCCATGCCGCGCCCTCCCCGGGTGCCGCCGTGGGCCTACCTTACGCCATGCCCGCGGGGGTGGCGGGCATGGCGTCGAACCGGTGTCGGCGGATCGCGGGGCTCAACCCTTCGGCGCATGCTCCGCGAGCCACGCCTGCACTTGCGCCAGGCGTTGCGTCTGGATGGCCACGCGCTGCTGCACCGCGCCCACCGCCATCTCCGCGCTGCGCCGCGACCCCGGGGCCAGGTGCTGCTCCGCGTACGCGCGGATCTTCCCCACCATCGCCGGGTCGCTGCTGCTATCGGCCAGGGCCGGGTAGTAGCGGCTGCGCGAGGTGAAGTCCACGCGCTTGTCGATCGCCTCGCGGTTCGCCATGGCGAAGTCGAAGGCCAGCGCGGGGTGCAGCTCGCCGACGGCGTCGATCATGCCGGCGGTGTTGGTCTCGCCCGGTTCGTCGGTCAGCGCCAGGTCGAGCGCGCGTTGCGCCAGGGCCTTGTCCTGGCTGAAGGCGAGCAGGAAGTACAGCGTGTCCTTGACCTGCGGGGTGGTCTCGGCCTTGGCCATGGCGTGCAGCTTGTCCCAGGTGGCGGCATCGGCGTGGCGCGCGACGATGCCCAGCACCGACTTGCGGATCGGGCCGGGGATCGCGTCCGTGGACGCGAAGCGGCGCCGGGCCTCGGCGATCACCGCGCTGTCGTTGAGCGCGCTTAGCGACTCCAGCAGCCCGTTGCGCAGGATGGCGACGGTCGCGGGCTCGCCGGGCTTCGCGTCCCAGCCGACGCGGGCGAACTTCGTGTTCAGGCGCTTGCGCGCGAAATCGCGCAGCGCCTCGCGCCCCGGGTCGCCGTCCGCGTAGTAACCGTCGAGGCCGACCAGGACTTGTGCGACGCGGCCCCACACCTGGGTGTCGGCGTCCACCGGCGTGGCGGCGACCAGCTCGAGCACGTCGGAGGCCGGCTGCACGCCGGCCAGGCCCATGGCGCTGCTGTCGCCGATCAAGCCCAGCTGGTCGATCGGCGCCAGGCCCTGGAAGGATCCGGCCAGCGCCTGGAACTGCGCCGGCGTGTACAGCGTCCGGAAGTATCCGGCCTGGCCGGCGTTGACCAGCACCGGGCCGCAGCCCTCGAGCTGCAACGTGCCCGCTCCATCCGTCACCAGCGTGCGCGCGGGCGCGCCTTCCAGCGTGCGCGCGGTCACCGGCACCTGCCAGCGCAGCGGCGTCTTGTCGGGGCGGTCGGCGGTGAACTCGCCTTGCGTCAGCGTCACGCTGCTGCGGCCGCCCTCGCACACCGGCGCGCCGACGCGGATCAGCGGGATGCCGGGCTGCAGGGTGAACTGGTGCGCGATGTCCAGCAGCTTCGTGTCGCCGCCGGCCTCGATCGCCTTCCACAGGTCGTCGGACACGGTGTTGCCGTAGGCGTGCTGCTGCATGTAGCGGCGCACGCCGGCCTGCCATGCCGCTTCACCGACGTGCGCCTCGAGCATGTTCAGCACCGACTTGCCCTTGAGGTAGGTGATGTCGTCGAAGGCCTGCGCGGCCTGCTCCACCGTCTCGACGTGCTGCACAACCGGATGCGTGCTGGCCACGGCGTCCTGCGCCATCGCCGCCTCGCGGTCGGCCACCGCCTCCAGCGCGGTGTTCCATTCCGGATGCAGTTTGGCCGTGGTGCGGCCTTCCATCCACGAGGCGAAGCCTTCGTTGAGCCACAGGTCGTCCCACCACTGCATGGTCACCAGGTTGCCGAACCACTGGTGGGCGATCTCGTGCGCGGCCACCTGCCAGATGCGCTGCTTGTCGAGCTCGGTGCTGAAGTCCGGGTCCACCAGCATGATGTACTCGAAGGTGTAGATCGCGCCCCAGTTCTCCATCGCGCCGAAGAACTGGCTGGCGCCGGGCGAGGCGATGTTGTCGAGCTTGGGCAAGGGGTACGGCGTGCCGAAGTAGTCGTTGAACTCGGGCAGGATTTCCTTCGAGGCCTGTAGCGACCAGCGCGCCTGCTCGGCCAGCCCGGCCTGGGTGACGACGCCGATCTCGGTTTTTCCCACCTTGTCGGTCAGGCGATCGAAATCACCCAGGCCGAAGAACAGCAGGTAGGTGGACATCTTCGGGCTCGGCTGGAAACGCACGCGCGCCATGCCGTTGCCGAGGTCCTTGCGCGAGGCGACGGGCATATTGCTGACCGCCATCTGCGTGGCCGGCACCGTGGCCTCGAGGGTGAACGTGGTCTTGAAGCCGGGCTCGTCCCAGCTGGGCACGAAGCGGCGCGCGTCGGAGTTCTCGAACTGCGTGTAGAGCGCGCGCTTGCGGCCCTTCGGCGTGTCGTAGTCCATCGCGAACAAGCCGTTGGCCTGGGTGCCGATCTTGCCGGTGTAGTCCATGTCCAGGCGATACAGCCCGGGCGCGATGGCGCCGCGGAACTGGAAGCTCGCCTGCTGCGCGTCCGCGTCGATGTGGATGGCGGCGGGCTCGCGGTCCAGGCCGTTCTCCGGCCGCAGCACGACGTTGGCGAAGCTCATGTCGATGGCGTTGAGGGTGATGCGATCGGTCGGCTGCAACACCTGCACGGCGATGCTGGCGTGGGCGTCGAAGCGCAACTCCTGCGCATTCGGCGTCACCGCGATGGCGTACTCGAGCGGTCGCACGCTGGTCGGCAGCTGCGTGGTCGGCGAGGACGAGGCGCGTTCGGGCGCGGCAGGTTCGGCGGCGACGGCGTGCGGGCTGGAGGCGGCGAGGCCCAGGGCGATGGCGGTGGCAAGCAGTCGGCGCATTCGAAACCTTCCGGAAGATTCACAGCCTCGCATTCTAGGAGCAAACCCGGCCGCGGCTTCAGGCGGCGCTAAGCCCGGGCCGCGGGCCAACCCCATGGCCGCGCTATGCTCGGCATGCCCCTCTGGAGGCCCACCATGAAGACGACCCTGCGTCCGCTCCTCGTCCCCGCCCTGGCCGCGATCGCGCTCTGCGCCTGCCAGCCCGCCGCGCGCGCGACCCCGCCCGACGCCAGCCCGCCCGAGTCCAACACGCCCGAGGCCAACGCGCCGGAGGCCACGCCGCGTCCGCAGGCGCAACCCGCGCCCGCGCCTGCGCCCGTCGAAGGCCCTGCCCGCGCGAAGCTTGCCCTCGGCGACACCGCCAGGATCGGCAACGGCCGCCTGCGCCTGCTGCGCGTGGTCAACGACAGCCGTTGCCCCGAGGGCGCGCATTGCATCTGGGCCGGCGAGGTGACCTTGGCCTTCGACTTCGACGATGGCTCCGGCAAGCGCGCCTTCGAACTGTCCCAGCAACGCAATCCCACCGGCGCGGTGGGCGGCCGCAACTTCACCCTGAAGGACTACGGCCCCTGCCAGGCGTCGAAGTTGCCGACGGCAAAGGAATGCGCGACGGTCGTGCTCGACGACGCCCAGACCCGCTGACGCCGCGCCGCCCTGACGCGGGCGGTCACGCGCGTCGCAGGCTTGCGCCGGCGCCCCCATTGCCGGCTTCCGCGTGAACGTGCAAAGTCGGCGCGGGGAAACGCGGAACGGGCGAAGGGGACACCGCGATGGGCGCGCGCGCCTGGTACTACATGGATGCCGCCGGCACGCAGGTCGGGCCGGTGGAAGCCGCCGACGTGCGCGCCGCCGTGCTCGCGAACGCGATCGGCCGCGATGCGCTGGCCTGGCACGAAGGATTGCCGGCCTGGCAACCGATCTCGCAGCTGCGCGCGGCGCTGGGGCTGGAGGACGCCGCGGCGACACCGCCGCCCCCGCCACACGCCGGCCCCGCCAGCGCGCACGACCCCTACCAACCACCGGGCGCGGGCCTGGTGTTCCGCGAAGGTGCCGGCAACGACGTGGTGCAGGCCGGCTTCGTGCGGCGCTGGGCTGCGTTGTTCATCGATCAGCTGGTGCTGGCGATTCCGCTGGTGGCAGTGCTCTTCGCCATCCTGGCCGCCATGGGCGTGGATCCGAACCCGGAGCCGACTGCGGCGGAGACGGCCATCATCCTGCTGGGATACCCGCTGTGGTTCCTGTTCGCCGCGCTCTACTACGGGCTGCAGGAGAGCTCCGCCGCGCAGGCCACGCTCGGCAAGCGCGCGCTCGGCATCAAGGTGGTGGACATGGAAGGCCAGCGCATTGGCCGCGGCCGCGCCTTCGGTCGCTGGTTCGCGGCCTCGCTGTCCTACCTGACGATGTATATCGGCTTCCTGATGGCCGCCTTCACCGAGCGCAAGCAGGCCCTGCACGATTACGTCGCCGGGACGCAGGTGGTGGACCAGTGGGCCTACACGCAGCATCCGGAACGGCAGAAGCGCGGCCTCAACGGTTGCCTGGTGGTGTTCCTGATCGCGATGCTGTGCGTGCCGATCATCGCCATCCTCGCGGCGATCTCGATCTCGCAGTACCAGGATTACGTGATCCGCTCGCAGGTGTCGGAAGGCAGCTCGATGGCGGACGCGGCGAAGCAAGGCGTTGCCGCCTACGTCCAGGCCAACGGCAGCTTCCCGCGCGACAACGCCTCGGCCCGGCTCGACGACGCGGCGCAGGGGCTCTACGTGTCGTCGGTGCGGGTGGCGCAGGACCCCGAGCGCCTCGAGATCGCGTTTTCCGCGCAGCCGCCGCAGAAGGCCAACCCCGCGATCGACGGCAAGCACCTGTACCTGCTCGCCAGTCCCGCGGACGGCGGCGGCGTCACCTGGACCTGCGTGAGCGATGAGCTGAGGCAGAAGTGGTGTCCGTCGAGCTGCGAATGCACCGGCAGCGGCGGAGACCGGCCATGAGCACCGACCGCTGGTTCTACCTGGACAGCGCCGGCGTGCAGTTCGGGCCCTGCACGGCGGCCGAGTTGCGCGAGGCCGTGCGGCTCGGCCGCGCCACTCCCGCCTGCCTGGCCTGGCGCGACGGCCTGGAGGGCTGGCAGCCGATCGCCTCGCTGGCGCAGGAGCTGGGGCTGGCGATCACCGCGCCGCCGCCAACGAGTGCCGCGCCTGCACCCGCGTTCACGCCGCCGCCGCCCACGTCCACCGCGCCGCGGGCCGAGGCCGATCCCTATCGCGCCCCGCAAACGCTGGAGATGGAGCGGGCGGACAGCACCGACATCGTCTACGCCGGCTTCCTGCGGCGGCTGGCGGCCTACTTCCTGGACTCGCTGATCATCATCGTCCCGCTCTCGATCGTCGGCGCCTTGCTGGGCGGGCCGACGCCCCTGCCCACGGCCGACCCCTGGGAAACCTTCAGCGCGGCGATGCTGGCGCAGGGCCCGCAGCAACTGCTGTGGCTGGTGGTCACGCCGCTCTATTACGCGCTGCAGGAAAGCTCGGCCGCGCAGGCCACGCTCGGCAAGCGCGCGATGCGCATCAAGGTCACCGACCGCGAGGGCAAGCGGATCAGCTTCGGGCATGCGCTCGGGCGCTGGTTCGCGGCGGCGCTGTCCTACCTCACGCTCTACATCGGCTTCCTGATGGCGGCCTTCACCGACCAGAAGCGCGCCCTGCACGACATGGTGGCCGGCACCCTGGTGGTGGACCAGTGGGCCTTCACCGCCTATCCGGAGCGGCAGGACCGCTCGCTGTCGGGCTGCGGGCTGGCGGTGCTGCTGGTGGTGGTGGCGCTGCCGGTGATCGGCATCCTCGTCGCCCTGGTCATCGCCCAGATGGCGTCGCAGATCTGAGCGAACCATGACTTTCGGCAGGGCCCGGGGCGGGCCGGCAGGCGGTACAAAGCCTGTCCACCCCGGAGTGCCGCCCATGCGCAAGACCCTGCTGTCCCTGAGCCTGTCCCTCGCCCTGCTGGGCACCGCCGTCGCCGCCGACGCCCCCGCCAAGCCCGAGCTCGGCACCTTCGGCGTGGACCTGTCCAACCGCGACCTCGCCACCAAGCCGGGCGACGACTTCGACCGTTACGCCAACGGCAAGTGGAAGGACACCTACGAGCTGAAGGACTACCAGAGCGACTTCGGCAGCTTCGACTTCCTCTACGAGCGTTCGGAAGAGCAGGTCAACGCGATCATCAAGGAGATCGCCGAGCGCAAGGACCTGGCGCCGGGCAGCGACGGCCAGAAGGTGCGCGACCTCTACGCCAGCTACATGGACCAGGCCGCGCGCGACGCCCGCGGGATCGAGCCGCTGCGCCCGGTGCTCGACGAGATCGCCGCCATCGACGACATGGCGCGCCTGACCGCGGCCTTCGGCCATGCCGACGTCAACGGCCACATCGCGCCGATCGGCGTGGGCATCGACATCGACCGCAAGGATCCGGACGCCTACCTGGTCAGCGTCGGCGTCTCCGGCCTCGGCCTGCCGGACAAGGACTACTACACCAACCAGGACGAGCGCTTCGTCAAGATCCGCAAGGCCTACGTGGACAACATCGCCACGCTGCTGGGCTTCGCCGGGGTGAAGGACGGCCAGGCCCGCGCCGAGGACGTGCTCGCGCTGGAGACTGCGCTGGCCAAGCCGCAGTGGACCCGCGCCGAGCGCCGCAACCGCGACAAGACCTACAACGTCACGCCCTTCGCCGAACTGGCGAAGACCTACCCGGGCTATGACTTCGCCGCGCACTTCAAGGCGCAGGGCATGCCGGTGCCGGACAAGGTGAACGTGCCGACGCCGAGCGCGGTGGCGCCGGTGCTGGACGTGGTGAAGGCGACGCCGCTGAACGTGTGGCGCGACTACCTGACCTATCACGCGATCCGCGGCAACGCCGGTTACCTGAGCAAGCAGATCGACGAGGCGGCCTTCGCCTTCAACGGTCCGGTGCTCAGCGGCCAGACCGCGCAGCGCGATCCGTGGAAGCGCGCGGTCGCGCTGGTCGGCAGCACCCAGGGCCTGGGCGAGGCGATCGGCAAGATCTACGTGGATCGCCATTTCACGCCGGAATCGAAGGCGGCGATGGACGAGCTGGTGGAGAACCTGCGCAAGGCGCTGGGCCAGAACATCGACGGCATCGAGTGGATGGGCGCGGCCACCAAGGCCGAGGCGCGCAAGAAGCTGGCCAGCTTCCGCCCGAAGATCGGCTACCCGGAGCAGTGGCGCGACTATTCCACCATCACCGTGGTGCCGGGCGACCTGATGGCGAACGTGGTCGAGCTGCGCAAGTACTACGCAGCCGACGACAACCGCCGCGTCGGCCAGAAGACCGACCGCGACGAGTGGTTCATGACGCCGCAGACCATCAACGCCTACTACAACCCGCAGTTCAACGAGATCGTGTTCCCGGCGGCGATCCTGCAGGCGCCGTTCTTCGACGTGAACGCGGACCCGGCGGTCAACTACGGCGCCATCGGCGGCGTGATCGGCCACGAGATGGGCCACGGCTTCGACGACCAGGGCAGCAAGTCCGACTTCGCCGGCATCCAGCGCAACTGGTGGACCGACGCCGACCGCGCCGGCTTCCAGCAGCGCCTCGACATGCTGGCCAAGCAGTTCGCGACCTACTGCCCGATCGCCAACACCTGCGTGGACCCGAAGCTGACCATGGGCGAGAACGTCGGCGACCTCGGCGGCCTGTCCATGGCCTACACCGCCTACCAGCTCTCGCTGGACGGCAAGCCGGCGCCGGTGATCGATGGGCTGACCGGCGACCAGCGCTTCTTCCTGTCCTGGGCGCAGGTGTGGAAGAACAAGTACCGCGAACAGGCGCTGGTCAACCTGATCAAGTCCGACCCGCATTCGCCGGCGATGTACCGGATCAACGGGCCGCTGCGCAACCTCGACGCCTGGTACACCGCCTATGGCGTGAAGGAAGGCGACAAGCTGTACGTCGCGCCGGCGGAGCGCGTGCGGATCTGGTGATCGCCGCGCGGCATCGGGGTGCCGAGCAACCGCTCGGCACCCAAATCATTGAAATATAAGGCTTTCATCCAACTATAGATTTGCTTTAAGTTTTTCCGTAACTTAAAGCAATGAAAGCCTTACCGCCTTCGCCACCCCTCAAGCAGTTGTTCTCCCAGCCGCCGGAGCGAATTTCCGCCCTGGCGGCGAGGGCCGCAGCGCTGGACGACGGCGATTACCTGCATTGGGACCGGCTCAAGCATCGGTCTCCTCCGGAAGGCTTTGCCCACCTCGACTGGTGGTTCGCCCTGAAGTTCAAGCGCGCCGGAAGCCGGATCGTGCTGCCGGAGCTGCTCTCGACCAGCGGTCGCGCGCTTTCGGTGACCCGCCATGCGCGGGTGGATGCCGGATTGGCGCGCATGGACCGGTTCCTGGGCGGCCAGGTGGTCATGCCCGAGGCCGCCACGAACGAAGCCACCAAGGAACAGTTCATCGCCAGCTCCTTGATGGAAGAGGCGATTCACTCCAGCCTGTTCGAAGGCGCCGTGAGCACGCGCGAGGTTGCCAAGGACATGCTGCGCTCGCAGCGACACCCCGTGAACCGGGATGAGCGCATGATCCTCAACAACCATACCGCCATGGTGCGCCTCCGGGAAATGGCCACGCAGCCACTTTCGGCGGAAGCCGTGCTCGAGCTGCACCGCATCCTGACCGAAGGCACGCTTGACCGGGAGCACGAGGCAGGGAAGCTGCAACTGCCCGGCGAGGAGCGCGTCAACATCGTCGACGACAGACTGCATCGGATCGTGTACTCACCGCCGCCCGCGGAGCAGTTGCCCGAGCGCATGGAAAGGCTGGTCGCCTTCGCGAACGCGCCGGATGTCGCCCACGGGCAGTATGTCCATCCCGTGCTGCGTTCGATCCTGCTGCACTTCCAGCTGGCGTACGACCACCCGTTCTACGACGGGAACGGCCGGACGGCGCGCGCCCTGTTTTACTGGTCAATGCTGCGCCGCGGCTATTGGCTGGCTGAGTTCTTCTCCATTTCCAGGCCGTTGTACCGGCAGCGCCATCCGTACGAACTTGCCTACCAGTTCGTCGAGAGCGACGAGCAGGACGGTACCTATTTCATCCTCCAGCAGCTGGAAGTACTGGATCGCGCCGTGTCCGACCTGTTTGACTATGTCGACAGGAAGAGTCGGGCGCAGCGCCAACTTCGCCTTCGACTCAAGGGCCGCGACGACCTTAACCATCGGCAGCTAGCCTTGCTCGACCACGCACTGCGCCACTCGGACGCACTGTATACCCACGATTCCCACGGCAACTCGCACCGCATTTCCGGAGTAACGGCGCGGGCGGACCTCCAGCAGTTGGTCGCGCGTGGCTGGCTGCGCCAGTCACGCTCCGGCAAGCGTCTGGTGTACCAGCCGGTGCCGGGCCTCGAAGCACTTCTCGAGGGCTAGCCCAACTAGTGCAGCGTGCGGTCGCCGCGATCGCCCTGGCCGGGCTTGGTCTTGGTCTTGGCCTTCTTGCGCACGTCTTGCGAGAGCGACTTGCCGAGGTCGTCGCTTTCCTGGATGCGGCCCTTGTCGTCGCGGCGCACCAGCCGCTTGTCGCCCTTGGGCGCGATCAGTTCACGTTTGCCTGCCATGGCGGACTCTCCTCATGCTTTGGGCGGCGTTCGATGCCGTCCCCGAGCCTGCGACGGCCGCGGTGAACTTGATCTGAAAACGCGCACCGCGCGCCGCGCTGCCTGACCGGCCGTGCCCGCTTTCAGTGGCGGGCGTCGCCGCCGAGGTCGATCTCGCGCACCTTGTCGCGATACTCGCGCTTGGGGTCGATACCCAGCAGCATCTTGACACCGGCCACCAGGCTGGAAGCGTCCAGCCACACTTCCGCGTCCTCGGCGTCGAGGCGCAGCAGGCAGAGTTTCGGATCGTCCTTGCCGCTGTACCAGGCGGCGACGAAGGGATTCCACAGTTTCTCCACCATCGCCGGATCGGTGTCCTCGCGCAGCGTGCCCGAGATCGACGCGAACAGGTCGTGGCCCTTGGAGGCGAAGGCGGCGATGGCGCGGCCGCCGCGGGCGCCGAGGTTGCGCACCAGCGCGTTGTCGGTGGCGGTGAAGAACCACAGCGTCGGGCCGGTGTCGCCGTCGAGCTGCGCGGTCATCGGCCGCGCGTGGCCGTCCTCGACGCCGTCGAGGCCCAGCATCAGGGTGCGGTCGGACTTGATCGCCTTCCACAGCTTGTCTTCGAATTCCTGGTTGCGTTCCATGCGCATGGCTCCGTGGATCCGGGCCTCCAGTACACCAACGCGGGCGCTAGGAGGCGGTGAAAACGGCTGCCGCTGCTTGCCGTGCATTCAGCCTTGACGCTTCGGGCGATGCAGTCCGAATTCAGCCGCCGCGGCGGAGACTGTCGCTTCCCGATGCCGGAGCCAGGCCATGACCCGTCCCGCCGCCGTTTCGCTCGCCGCCTTCTTCGCGCTGGCGTTCGCCGGCGGCGCGCTGGCGCAATCGCAGGTCGATCCCGCGCCCTCGCCTTCGCCCGCACCGGGCGCCCGCCCGGACACGCCGCCACCCGCGACCCAGCAGTACAAGGCCATGGATCGCAACAGCGACGGGCTGGTGTCCACCGGCGAGTTCGAGGACGTGGCGCGCAGCATGTTCGACGCCATGGACGCCGACAAGGACGACGACGTGACGCTGGAGGAAATGCAGGCGGCGCGCCAGCGGGTATCCGGGCGGGTGAACATCGGGCCCGGCGTGGCCGCGCGCAAGATCCGCGAGCTCGACACCAATGACGACGGCGTGCTCTCGCGCACCGAGCACCGCGACGCGGCGTCGCTGATGTTCCGCGAGGCCGATGCCGACAACGACGGCAACCTGACCACGCAGGAGTTCGAGACGCGCTACGCCGAGGTGTTGGCCGGGCTTGCGCCCTAGTCGCTGGCCGGGCTTGCGCGCTAGGCGCCGACCAGGCTTACGCCCTAGGCGCCGACCTCGGCCGGTTCGCGATCGCGCAACAACGCCTCGGCGGCGTCGCGCTCCAGCGGCCGGTGCAGGAAGTACCCCTGCAGGGCCTCGCAACCCAGGGTCACCAGCACGTCGCGCTGTGCCTGGGTTTCCACGCCTTCGGCCACCACCGACAGCCCCAGGTTGTGGGCGAGCGAGATGATGGTGCGGATGATCGGCGCGTCCTCGGCGCCGTCGGCCGGCTCGAGGCCGATCTCGCGGACGAAGCTCTGGTCGATTTTCAGCGTGGTGATCGGCAGGCGGTGCAGGTAGCTGAGCGAGGAATAGCCGGTGCCGAAGTCGTCGATGGCGATGCCCACGCCGAGCCGGCGGAGTTCGAACAAATTGGCGGACGTGGTCTTGCCGCTCTGCAGCAGCAGGCTCTCGGTGATCTCCAGCTCGAGCGCCTCCGGCGCCAGCCCGGTGTCGCGCAGCGCGCGCCGCACCGTCGCCACCCAGTCGGGGCGCTGGAACTGCGAGGCGGACACGTTCACCGACATCCGCAGGTCGGCATGGCCGGCGCGCCGCCAGGCCGCGGCCTGCGCGCAAGCCTGCAGCAAGGCCCATTCGCCCATCGGCACGATCAGGCCGCTGTCCTCGGCCAGCGGGATGAAGCGCGATGGCGGGATCGGGCCGAGCGCGGGATGGTTCCAGCGCATCAGCGCCTCGAAGGCGAGCAAGCGCCCGCGCGCGTCGCACTGCGGCTGGTAGGCCAGCGAAAGCTCGCCGGCCTGCAATGCATGCCGCAGGTGGCCTTCCAGCTCCATGCGCTCGCGCGCCATCAGGTTCATGTCGGCGTCGAACCACTGCACGTTGTCGCGGCCCAGGTCCTTGGCCCGGTACATCGCCACGTCCGCGTTTACCATCAGCGCCTCGCCGCTGCCGGCATCGTCCGGGAACAGGCTGATGCCCAGCGAGAGCGAGGCGAACAGCTCGCGGCCCTCGACCTGGAAAGGCTCGCGCATGGCCTCGATCGCCGCGCTCGCCACCCGCATCGCATCGGCCGGCTCGTGCAGGTCGGTCAGCACCAGGGTGAACTCGTCGCCGCCCAGACGCGCCAGCGTGTCGCTGCTGCGCACGCAGGCGCCGAGGCGCGCCGCGATCTGCCGCAGCAGCGCGTCGCCGGTGGCATGGCCGAGGGTGTCGTTGATCTGCTTGAAGCGGTCCACGTCGGCGTAGATCACCGCGACCTGGCGGTCGTTCCGACGCGCCTGCGCCAGCGCCTGCCGCAGCCGGTCCTGGAACAGCTGGCGGTTGGGCAATCCGGTCAGCGCGTCGTGGTGCGCCTGCCAGGCCAGCGCGTCGGCGAGCTGGCGATGCTCGATGGCCGCGGCCACCTGGCCGGACACGAACTCCAGCAGCACCCGGTCCTGGTCGCGGTAGCGCACGGTGCCGTCGTAGCTCTGCACGACGATCGCGCCGATCGTGCCCGACTTGCCCTTCAGCGGCACGCCCAGCCAATCGAGCGAGGGCGTGCCGAAGATCGCCTCCTCGTGGTGCACGCCTTCGTTCGGCGTCTCCGGCGTGAACAGCAAGGACTGGCCCAGGGTGATCACCCGACCCGACAGCGTGCCGTCGTCGAGCGTGCGCGAGGCCGGCGGCGGGTCGAACTCGTCGACGTGGTAGGGAAAGCTCAGGCGCCGCGAATCGCCGTCGTGCAGGGCGACGAAGAAATTCTTCGCCGGCAGCAGTTCGCCGATGATCTCGTGGATGCGCCGGAAGAGCTCGGGCAGGCTGCCCTCGGCCTGCGCGGCTTCGGAGATCCGGTACAGCGCCTCGCGCGTGCGTTCCTCGCGACGCCGCTCGGTGACGTCCTGGACGATGTAGCAGAACCGCGGCAAGCCCGTGGGACCGGGGCCGATGTGCGAGAGCGTGACGTCCCACCACTGCCCGTCGGCGGCGCCGGCATGCTCGAAGTTCACTGCCTGCCCGGAGTGCATCGCGCGCCGGTACTGGTCCAGCCACACCACCGCGCCCGGGCCCTGCAGGCCGAGCTCGGAAAGCCGCATGCCCTGCAGCTCCAGGGCGGGGCGACCCAGGAATTCGGCCGCGGCCGGGTTCACCGACACCAGCAGCATGTCCTGGTCGGCGGTGAGTTCGGTGATGCCCATCTGGAACGGCACGCCGTCGAACAGCGAGCGGATCGAAGCCTGGGCGGAGGCGAGCAACTCGTCGGCGGTGGCGGTGGGCGTCAAGCCGGAATCCCGGGCGAAGAGCATCGCGCCAATTTACTTGAACCCGTGCCACGCACGCACCCTGAATCCGCGGCCGCGTCGTGCATTCGGTCGCGGCCGGCGTGCTGCACCGCACACTTTCCGCGGCCCGCGCCTCAGCGCGGGTCCGCGCCGACGAGATGGACCGTGCGGGTCGGGAAGGCGAACTCGACGCCCTGTTCAGCGAAGCGTGCCACCAGCGCCAGGTTCACCGCCTGCAGGGTGTCCATGTGCGCGTTGTAGTCCGACGAGAGCCTGTAGTACACGCACTCGAAGTCGAGCGAGTGCGCGCCCAGCGCTGAAAAGTGACAGCGGTCGAAGCGCACGCCTTCCTGCGCCTCGATGCATTCGCGCACCCAGCCCGGCACCTGCGCCAGCACCTCGGCGGGCGTTTCGTAGATGAGGTTGAGGGTGAACACCACCCGCCGCTCCGCCATCCGGCCGTAGTTGCGAACCCGGCTGCCGAGCAGGTCGGCGTTGGAGACGATCACCTGCTCGCCCGACAGGCTGCGCAGGCGCGTGCTCTTGATGCCGATGCTCTCCACCGTGCCGATCACGTCGCCGACCGCCAGCGCGTCGCCGACCACGAAGGGCCGGTCCAGCGCGATCGCCAGCGAGGCGAACAGGTCGCCGAGGATGTTCTGCAGCGCCAGCGCGACAGCCACGCCGCCGATGCCCAGGCCCGCCACCAGCGCGGTGATGTTGACGCCGAGGTTGTCGAGCGCCAGCAGTGTCACCAGCACCCAGATCAACCCGCGCACGACCAGGCCGATGATGCTCAGCGAGCCGACCTGGGCGCGATCGGAGGCCATGGACTGGCGTCGCTTGCGGTCCAGCCAGGCCAGGAAGGCCGCGGACAGCCACACGCCCGCCTGCCAGAACAGCACCACCGCGATGCCGCCGTTGAGGATGCGCTCGGCGCGATCGGGCAGCTCGAGGAACTTCAGGCCGACGATCAGCGAAACCGCGATCAGGAAGGGCAGCGCGGTACGCGAGAGCACGCCGAAGGGCAGCTCGAGCACTTCCCGGTGATCGGTGGCGAGCATGTCGCGGTAGCGGCTGCGGATGAAGTGGCGCACGGCCATCAGCACCAGCAGCACCAGCGAGGCCAGGCCCAGCGCCATCGACCAGTCGACCAGGTCGCCGATGGCCGCCCACTGCTTCCAGTCGCCGAAATTCATCTACCGCGCTCCATCCGGACCATCGTAGGCAGATGGAGCGCGCGGCTTGGCAACAAAACGTTAAGAACGCGGCCGGATCCGCGCTCAGCGCTCGAAGCGATAGCTCAGCTTCACCAGCAACTGCTCGCTGTCGCGCAGCGAGAAGCTGTTGCCCAGCAGCGAGAACGGGTCGTTCGCGGCCTCGTCGTAGACGTAGCCACCGCGGCCGTAGACGATGTACAGGTCCGACAGCGGCGCCAGCTCGCGCCGGTAGCGCACCTGGAAGCCGAGCGTGTGCACGCTGAAGTCGTCCACCGACTCCGCCACCGCCACCGGCGTGCCGTCCGGCGCCGTGCGCCAGGCCTGCCGCAGCGGCGCATCCAGGCCCAGTGCCTGCAGCTTCACCCGCAGTTCCTGCTTGTCGCCGATGGTCCAGTTCACGCCAGCGTCGAACTGCGCGGCGTGTTCGTCGAAGCTGCCGAACAGGTTCTCGCGCTGCCAGATGCTCCAGTTCGGCGTGTGCTCCAGGTAGAGCTGCACGTAGGCGTTGAAGGCGTCGCTGAAGAAGTAGGTCGGGCGGAAGGTGGCGTTGTAGCCGATCTCGCGGTCGTGGCCGACACCGCCGTTGTTGGCGCCGACGCTGGCGAAGAACTGCCAGTCGCCCTTGCGCGGTCGCGAGCGCTCGTAATAGAGGTTGAAGTTCGACGGCGTGCGCACGATGCCGTTGCCGCGCAGCAGGCGGTCGTCATGGCCGGGCGCGTTGACGTTGAGCTGGGCGAAATCGCCGCCGCCGTCGCGGCGCTGGGTGGACAGGCCGAGGCGGAACTGCCGCTGCAGCGCCAGCCCGTGCTCGTTGTTGGTGCCGCTGATGCGGTAGCGCCACTCGCGCGAGGCGAAGCGCGACTCCGCCGGCAGGTCGGTGACGCGGTGGGTGACGTGCCAGTGCGCGTAGTTGAGGTTGGCGCGCGAGAGGTAGCCGAAATCGTTGATCTGCAGCGTGTCCTGGAAGTGCATGACCAGCCACTGGTGGCGCCAACCGCGGTCCAGCTCGTAGTCCACGATGCTGGTGAAGCCGGTGCCGCGGGTTTCCCCGCCGGCCTCGTCGACGTCGCTGGCGATCAGCCGGCTGCGGATGTTCCAGCGCGCGCTCGGCCGCCAGTTGTGGTCCACGCCGACCACGGTGGCGAGGCGGTCCAGCCAGGGCCGGTCCACCTGCGTCACCATCAGGCCGAGGTTCTGCGTCTCGAAGTCGCGCACCAGCCGCAGCGCGCGGAAGGAGCGGCCGGCCGCGTCGGCTTCCTCGGCCAGGAACACGCCGTACTTGTAGGCGCCCAGGCTGCCGTTGAGCTTGAGCGCGGCGACGATGTCGCCGGGCCCGGTGCCATCGTCGGCCGGGCCGCCGACGCGGCGCGTGTACAGCAACTGGCTGAAGTCCGAGGGCGTGCCGAAGTCGAAGATGCCCTGGTTCTCGGTGAAGAACGGGCGCTTGTCGCTGAAGAAGGTTTCGTTGGCGCTGAAGTTCACCACCAGGTCATCGCTTTCGACCTGGCCAAAGTCCGGGTTGATGGTGGCGGTGAGCTGGGTCTGGCCGTTCGGCTTCCAGACGATGTCGGCGCCGGCGTCGGTGTGGCCGTCGTGGCCGACGATGTCGTGGCCGGCCACCACGAAGGGCGTGATCGCCAGCAGCGACTGGCTGTACTGCGGCAGCGTGAGCTTGCTGAACTCGGACAGGAAGCGCGGCCGCTGGAAGCTCGCCTGCGGCCACGCCACGCGCTCGCCGGTCGAGCCGACGACGCGGTCCAGGTAGATGCCCAGCGTGCGCTTGCCGTCCACGCCCTTGCGCATCGGCGCCACGTACCAGGGAACCAGCATTTCCGCCGACCAGGACTCGCCGTCCTCGCTGACGGCGTGGGTCCAGTTGCCGTCCCAGTCCTTGCGGAAGTTGTTCTCGTTGGTGATGGTGGCGTCGACGATGCCGTCGGTGAGGTTGAGGGTGAAGTTGTAGCCGCTGCGGCCATCGCCGTCGTAGTCCACCATCAGGTTGACGCGGTCCACCTGCGCGTCCTCGTCGCGCTGCGTGCGCCGGCGCGTGCGTTCGACGTTCGCCGGCTGGGTGTTGCGGAAGCCCACCGCCAGGCCCTCGGGCGTGGCGAGGATCCAGGCCTCGGTCGGATACGGCGAGGGTGCGCCGGTGAGCGGCTCGACCAGGCGGAAATCGGTGACGTGCTCGGCGCCCGCCCACTCGGCCGGATCGATGCGTCCGTCCACGGTGACCTGGGCCAGCGCGCTGGTCGGCGCGAGTGCGGCCAGCAGAAGGAGAGTGCGGGCGCGGGGGCCGGGGGACTTCGGGAATCGGGACATGGGGGCCTGCGCGAACGACGACGATGCCATCTCGGATGCGAAATGGCAGGCGGGAGTTTAGAAACCGGGGTCCGCGATGGCCCCTGCCATAAGCTGGGGTCGGTTCGTTCATGCCGGCCGGGCTATGGTGGAGGCCTGCTGCCGCGAAGGACCGCCGCATGCCCGATGCCGCCATCGCCGAGCCGGATCCCGCGGCGCGCACCGTTCGCCGGCAACGCCTGGTCCTGCTGCGCCGCGTCGCGCGTGCGCTGGAAATCCCGATGGTGGTGCTGGGCCTGGTCTGGCTCGCCCTGCTCGTGGTCGAACTGGCCTGGGGCCTTTCGCCGGCGCTGGAAACGCTGGGCGTGGCGATCTGGATCGTGTTCATCGCCGACTTCGCCCTGCGCCTGCTGCTGGCGCCGGACAAGGGCGACTACCTGCGCAAGGAATGGCTGACGGCGCTGGCGCTGCTGCTGCCGGCGCTCCGCGTGCTTCGCGCGTTTCGGGCGTTGCGGGCGCTGCGTGCGGCGCGCGCCCTGCGCGGCGTGCGGCTCGCGCGCCTGCTCACCTCGCTCAATCGCGGCATGCGCGCGCTCGGCAAGACGGTGCGCCGGCGTGGCTTCGCCTACGTGGCGTTGCTGACCCTGGCGGTGACCTTCGGAGGCGCCGCCGGCATGTACGCCTTCGAGTCGACCGCCGACGGCGGCGGCCTGTCGAGTTATGGCGAGGCGCTGTGGTGGACGGCGATGATCATGGCGACCATGGGCACGGAGTTCTGGCCGCGCACCAGCGAGGGGCGCGTGCTGTGCCTGGTGTTGGCGTTGTACGCCTTCACCGTGTTCGGGTATGTGACCGCGACCCTGGCGACCTTCTTCATCGGCCGCGATGCCGAGGACCGCGACGGCGACGTTGCCGGCGCGGCGGAGCTGCGTGCGCTACGGCGCGAAGTGACGGCGCTGCGCGAGGAACTGCGCGCAGTGGGCATGACGCGGGCTCATGCCGCGGAGGAGCGTCCGGGTCCCGCGCCGCGCACGGGATGAACGCTGAGGGAGGACCCTGCACGAAAAAGTCGGGCGCAGCCGGCACCGGAGAGGCGCGCCGGCTGCGCCCGGTCCCTGTCGCGTGCGGGCTTGCGCCGGCTAGTGCGGCAGTGGACCCGGAGGCAGGCCCGAGGGCGCGCCCTGCATCGGCGGCGAGTAGCCGGGCGTTGGCGACAGGCCCGGCGGCATGGACGCATCGCCCGCGCCGTCGCGGCCCTGCCCGTAACCCGGGCGCGGGCCCGAGCCATCGCGCTCGGCCTGGCGTGCCTGCTCGGCGGCGCGCGCGCTCAACTCGCGGGCGCGCTCGGCGAGCCGGTCGCGGGTCTCGCCCCACAGCTCGTCTTCCTTGCGCGTCGGCGGAATCAGCGCGCCGAGCAGCGCGCCGACGCCGATGGCGATCGCGCCGGCGGCGGCCGGATTGTCCTCCAACAGATGGCGTGCGCCTTCCATGCCGGCGTGCGTGCGATTGCGGATCGCATCACCGGCCGCATGCGTCTTGTCCTTGAGTCCATGCAGCTTGCCCTCGCCCGCGCCGTGCTCGCCCGGGCGCTGGTCCTTGACGGCATACAGCCAGGCCAGGCCGGCGGCGGCCACCAGGCTGGGAACGGGATGTTCCTTCGCGGTGCGGCCGAACTGCTTGGCGAGGTCCCCGCCGTGCCCGAGCAGCTCGCCGGCCGACACCTTCTTCTCCAGTGCGCCGATCAGCTGGCTGACGCGCTCGCGGCGTGCGGCCAGTTCCTGTTCGAGGCGCTCCAGTTCCTGGCGGGCGTTCTCGTGATGGGTCATGGCGATGTCCTCCCGCGCAGGGCGTCCTTGTCGCGACGCAGTGAATCGAGCGTGTGCCGCGGCACCAGCGATTGTTCGGCCAGACGCTTCTTCGCCGACTGCAGCATCATCATTCCGACTGCCAGGGCAACCGTGCCGACGATCAGTGCCGACAGCCACAGCTCCATGTCCGCCGCCGCCGCCAGGCCGTAGACGGCCGCCAGCAGCAGGACGATGAAGCCGCCGGTGGCGACCGCGCCGGCGACCGCGCTGGCCGCCGCCGCTTGCTGGGCGGCATGCAGCGACTGGCGCGCCTCGGCCTTGGCGAGGTTGACCTCGCCGCGCAGCAAGGCCGGCACTTCATGCGCCAGCTCCTTGAGCAGCGCGCCCACCGACGCGTCCGCGGGTGCGGCCGTGCCCGTGGGCGTGCCGCCGAGTCCCGGCGGCGTGCCGAGCCCGGAGCCGTTGGCGCCGTTGCCGGGCCGGTCGACGCGGTATCCAAGGTCTTCGCGTTGCGCGTTCATGGGCAGATCTCCCGTCGGGGGATGGGGCGCTGCGCCGGCATCTGGATCGCCACGATGTCGTCGGGGCTCTTCTTGCGCGCCGACTTCTGCGCGTCCAGGCTGCTGCGCCGTTGCGGACTCGCCGCCTTCGCGAAGCGGCTCAGACCCATGCCGAGCGCGACGCCTCCGCTCAGGAACATCGCGGGATGCTCGCGGGCGAGTCGGCCGAGCTCGTGCACCAGTTCGTCGCCGGAGCGCTCGCGCAGGCCGCCCGACAGCCGCTGCATGCCGTCGGCCATGCGTTCGATGTAACCGGACAGGGGATCGAGTTCGGAGCCGCGCAAGCGCTCGGAAGCCGCGCGCGCGCTGTCGGCGAGCGTGTCCATGCGCGTCGCCGCGCCTTGCCGCGCGGTGCCGAGTTTCGCGCCGGCTTCGAGGCCAGCGCGATCTGCCATGCCGGCGGCCTGCTCCCAAGCCGCGGGTCCGCCGGGTGGCGGCGCACTGCTGGGCCGGGATGACCCGGCGCTATCCATGGGTGTCGACGTCATCGTCGGAATCCTCCTTGATCGAATGTGCCGGCGTCCTGCCGGCCGCGGATCTCGCGATCCAGCCACGATGATGCGGCGCGGGCGCGGAACTGGCAGTGAATCCGGCTGAGCTTCGGCACGTTCAGTCCCAATACCGCAGCGGCCGTACATGCTCGGAATTCGGCGCCGCAACGGATGCGCGCGCTTCCGCCTCTGCCATGGAGACACGCAAATGGGCATCTTCGCCAACATCCTGGACAAGCTCGGCATCGGCCACGGCAAGGCCGACCCGAAGCCCGACATCCGGCCGCTGCCGCCCAAGCGCACCGATCTGCCCGCCGGTGGTGCCGCCGGTGCGCCGCCCGCACGCACGCCGACGGCGAGCCCGGCGCCGACGCCCATGAGCGAGGTGGATGTCGAAGCCAGGCTCGAGAAACTGGCCGCCGACAATCCGCAGAAGCTCAACTGGCGCACTTCCATCGTCGACCTCATGAAGCTGCTGGGCATGGACAGCAGCCTGTCCGAGCGCAAGGAACTGGCGAAGGAACTCGGCGCACCGGCCGAGCTGATGGAGGATTCGGCCTCGATGAACCTGTGGCTGCACAAGGAAGTGCTGCGCCGCGTCGCCGCCAACGGCGGCAAGGTGCCGGCGAACCTCCTCGACTGAGCAACCTGTTCGACTGAGGACCGACGCGCCTCAGGCCAGCGACCAGCGCGCGAGCTCGTCGTAGCGCCGCTCGGCGGGATGGCTGTCGAGCAGAACGAACTCGCGCACCGGCCAGCGGATCGGCGCGATCGGCGTCGCCGGCAAGGCGCGCTCGGCATGGCGCACGAAGGTGACATGCGGGGTGAAGTCGGGGTCTTCGCGGACCGCGAACCCGGCCGCGTGCAGTTCGTGCTGCAGCGCGCGGTGCAAGGGCAGGCAGGCGCTGCGTGCCTGCGCGCCGAGCAGCACCCACGGCGGCCGCGCGCCCGCGAAGCTTCCCGCTGAATCCAGCGAGAGTTCGAAGCCAGGCTCGGCGATGCGATCGCCGGCCCACGTCGCGCGTGCCGGCGCATCGGAATCGGCGCTGAACTGCCCCAGGAAGGACAGCGTGACATGGAACCGTTCGGCGTCGGTGGCGCGCCCGCCGGGCTGCGATCGCGACTGCAACCTGGCGCACTCCGCCTCGATCGCCACGCGCACCTCGCGTGGCGGCATCAGGGCGAAGAACAGGCGGCGGGCTTCAGGCATGGCGCACGCTAGCTCGAGGATCGCGCCCGAGCTTACTTTTCGGCGGCTGGGGCTCCGCTGAACTTCTCCAGCAGCTTGCGGCCCTCGTCCGACTGCGCCAGCCCTTCGAGCATGGACGCCACGGCGGTGCCGCCGTTCGCCGAGAACAGGTCCATCACCGAGGACAGGCCCTTGCCGGGCGTGCCGGCGTTGGCGATGACCTTGACCTGCGCGGTCTTGAGCGCGCCGGCCTGCGCCTCGCCGACCGCCTGCGCGGCCTCGATGTTGCGGATGCCGAGCAGGTAATCCTGGTAGCCCTTGTCGCTGCCGATCTTCTCGGCGAGCTTGATCTGCGCATCCACCGGCGCCATCAGGATGGCGGTCTCGGCGGTGCCGCGCGCCGCGCCTTCCACCGCGATGCCCTCGGCGTTGCGCCGCGCGGCCTCGAGCTTGCCCTCGGCGGTCAGCACGGTCTGCGACTTGTCGCCCTCGGCCGAAACGATCGAGACCTGCTTCTGTGCCTCGGCCTGCACGATCGCCACTTCCTTGGCCTGCGCGGCGGTGATCACCGCGACCTCGCGGCTGATCTCGGCGCCGCGAACGTTCTTGACCTGCAGCACGTCCATGTCCTTGGCGGCGGTTTCGCGCTGCTGCACTTTCACCAGCTGCGCGGCTTGTTCGTTCGCAACGCCGACTTTCTGGTCCTTCTCGGCGGTGCGCAGGCCGACCTGCTCGGCCGCCAGCTGGCGCGCCATCTCGATCTCGCGCTTGGCGGCGATCTCGGCCATCTCGGCCTGGCGGGTGTTGTCGGCCACCACCAGCCGCGACTCGCGCTCGATGCCCGAGGTGCGCTTGGCCATGATGTTGTGGATGACGTCGCTGTTGGGGGCGTCGCGGATGTCCATCAGCTCGATGTTCTTGATCGCTTCGACACCCCAGCTGCCCAGCTGCGGTTGCACTTCCTTGGTGAAGGCCTCGCCGAAGCGGCTGCGGTCGAGCATGATCTGGTCGATCTCGTGGCCGGCCAGCACGGTGCGCACGGCGCCCTGCACGATCGCGGTCAGTTGTTCCTGCAACTCCTCGAACGACGCCACGCGCTGCGCGGCGGTGTTGGAGTCGCTGATGCGGAAGAAGGCCATCACGTGCACCAGGAAGGGCACGCGCTCCTTGTCGTAGGCGGCGTAGTCGGGCAGGTTGATGGCGAAGTTCGACACCGGCAGCATCACCTTGGTCAGGCCGATGACCGGGATGCGCGAGGGCCACTCGTAGTAGGTGTTGCTGTCGAAGCCCTTGCCGTAGGACACGGTGCTCTTGCGGGTCTGCAGGATGTGCACTTCGTTGACGGGCACGACGCGGCGCAGGCCCATGACCCAGAAGAACAGGATGACCGCGACCAGCGCGGCGACCGCGGCGGCGGCGAGAAGGACCATGGAAGTCAGCAGCATTGCGACGCTCCCCAGCGTGCGAGTGATGCGCCAGTCTGGCACAGATGGCGCGCCGGCCCGTGTCGCAGCGACGCGAATGCGCGCCGGCCCGATGCGCGGACCGGCGCGCCGCGACGCCCGTCACGCCGCCAGTGATTTTTCGACCACGGGGAAATCGATTTCGGTGCGCGCCAGGTGGTTGGTGTAGTTGGTGAACACGTTCAGCACTACCGCGACCAGCACTTCCAGGATCGCGCCATCGTCGAAGCCGGCGGCCTTGAAGGCGTCGAGCTCGCTGGTCGGCACATGGCCCCGGGTCTCGACGATGCGGCGCGCCAGCACCAGCAGGGCGGCGTCGCGCGGATCGCTGGCGCGGCCGTGGCGGGCGGCGTCGACCTGCGCCGGCGTCAGCCCGACCATCGCGCCGATCGCGCCGTGCGCGGCGATGCAGTAATCGCAGCCGTTGGCCTCGCCGACCACCAGGGCGATCTGCTCGCGCTGCTTCGCGCTGAGCGTGCCGCCGGCGCTGGCGCCGGACAGCTTCACGTAGGCGTCCAGCGCCGCCGGGGCGTGGGCCAGGGTGCGGAACAGGTTGGGCAGGCCGCCGAGCTTGGCCTGGAGGGCGTCGAGCTGGGCGTGGG
>CAMPGW010000041.1 GCA_946885735.1 uncultured Gammaproteobacteria bacterium | reverse complement strand
TGGGGCGTGCCGCTGCTGTCGGCCAATGGCTGGTGGTGGCTGTTCCTGAAGGCCGGGTTCTTCGCCTTCGCCTACCTGTGGTTCCGCGCCAGCTTCCCGCGCTACCGCTATGACCAGATCATGCGGCTGGGCTGGAAGGTGTTCATCCCGATCACGCTGGCGTGGATCTTCTTCACCGCCATCGCCGCCTACAACGACTGGTTCGTCCTGGGAGCCTGATGCCATGACGCGCGTCGCCAGCTACCTCAAGTCGCTCATGCTCCTGGAGTTCCTGCAGGGCATGTGGCTGACCCTGAAGTACATGTTCAAGCCCAAGTACACGGTGAACTATCCGTTCGAGAAGTTCCCGCAGTCGCCGCGCTTCCGCGGCCTGCACGCGTTGCGCCGCTATCCCAATGGCGAAGAACGCTGCATCGCCTGCAAGCTGTGCGAGGCGGTGTGCCCGGCCTCGTGCATCACCATCGACGCCGCACCGCGCGAGGACGGCACCCGCCGCACGACGCGCTACGACATCGACCTGTTCAAGTGCATCTTCTGCGGCTTTTGCGAGGAGAGCTGCCCGGTGGATTCGATCGTGGAGACCAGCATCCACGAGTACCACTTCGAGAACCGCGGCGAAAATATCGTTACCAAGCCGCAACTGCTGGCCATCGGCGACCGCTTCGAGGCGGAAATCGCCGCCCGCCGCGCCGCCGACGCGCCGTACCGCTGAGGCAGGGGATCCCATGAGCTTCGAACTGATCGCCTTCTTCGCCTTCGCCCTGGTCACGGTCCTGTCCGCGATCTCGGTGATCACCGTGCGCAACCCGGTCCACGCGGTGCTCTCGCTGATCCTGGCCTTCTTCTCCACCGCCTGCCTGTGGCTGCTGCTGCAGGCCGAGTTCCTCGGCATCGTGCTGGTGCTGGTCTACGTCGGCGCGGTGATGATCCTGTTCCTGTTCGTGGTGATGATGCTCGACCTCAACGTCACCCCGCTGCGCGAGGGTTTCGCCCGCTACTTCCCGGTCGCGGCCGTGGTCGCGGCGGTGATGCTGTTCGAGGTGGTGGGCCTGGTCGGCGCCAAGCAGGCGCAGGTGCAGTCCACGCTGCCGCCGCTGGATCCGGCGGCGGAGGCGGGCAGCAACATCGAGTGGCTGGGCCGCTCGCTGTTCACCGAGTTCATGCTGCCGTTCGAGATCGCCGCGGTGATCCTCACCGTCGCCATCGTGGTGGCGGTGATGCTGACCCTGCGCCGCCGTGAGGGCACCAAGCACCAGGATCCCTCGCGGCAGGTGATGGTCCGCCGCGAGGACCGCATCCGCCTGGTCAAGATGAAGGCCGACGCGCGCCCGGGGGAGGGCCAGTGATCACGCTCAACCACTACCTCATCCTCGGCGCCATCCTGTTCGCGCTGGCCGTGGCCGGGATCGTCATCAACCGCAAGAACCTGATCGTGCTGCTGATGTGCATCGAACTGATGCTGCTGTCGGTGAACATCAACTTCGTCGCCTTCTCGCGCTTCGCCGGCGACGCCGCCGGCCAGGTCTTCGTGTTCTTCATCCTCACCGTGGCAGCGGCCGAGGCCGCGATCGGCCTGGCCATCCTGGTCACCCTGTTCCGCAACCGGCGCACGATCAACGTCGCCGAACTCGACTCGCTCAAGGGCTGACCGCATGTACCAGCTCACCGCGCGGGAATTGCTGATCGTCGTGCTGGCGCCGCTGCTGGGCGCGATCCTGGCCGGCCTGTTCGGCCGCCGGATCGGCCGGGCGGGCGCCCACTCCGCCACCATCGCCGGCGTCGCCATCAGCTTCCTGGTGTCCTGCCAGGTGCTGTGGAAGCTGGCGATGGGCGAGGTCGGGCCCTTCAACCAGAACATCTACACCTTCTTCGAGGTCGGCCGCTACAGCGCCCACGTCGGCTTCCTGGTGGATTCGCTCACCGCGATGATGATGGTGGTGGTGAGCTTCGTCTCGCTGCTGGTGCACGTCTACACCATCGGCTACATGAAGGACGACCCGGGCTACCAGCGCTTCTTCGCCTACATCTCGCTGTTCACCTTCTCGATGCTGATGCTGGTGATGAGCAACAACTTCCTCCAGCTGTTCTTCGGCTGGGAGGCGGTGGGCCTGGTGTCCTACCTGCTGATCGGCTTCTGGTACACGCGGCCGAGCGCCATCTTCGCCAACCTCAAGGCCTTCCTGGTCAACCGGGTGGGCGACTTCGGCTTCCTGCTGGGCATCGCCGGCGTGGCCTACTGGTACGGCACCCTGGACTACAGCGCGGTGTTCGCCAACGCTTCGTCCATCCCGACCCAGCCCTTCGAGCTCGTGCCCGCCATCGGCTGGCTGAACTTCCCTGGCTGGGAAGTCAGCGTCGCCGGCTTCATCTGCGTGTGCCTGTTCATCGGCGCCATGGGAAAGTCCGCGCAGGTGCCGCTGCACGTCTGGCTGCCGGACTCGATGGAAGGCCCGACTCCGATCTCGGCGCTGATCCATGCCGCGACGATGGTCACCGCGGGCATCTTCATGGTCGCCCGCATGTCGCCGCTGTTCGAGCTCAGCGACAGCGCGCTGGCCTTCGTGCTGTTCATCGGCGCGACCACGGCGCTGTTCACCGGCCTGATCGGCATCGTCCAGAACGACATCAAGCGCGTGGTCGCGTACTCGACCCTGTCCCAGCTCGGCTACATGACCGTGGCGCTGGGCGTGTCGGCCTATTCGGCCGCGGTGTTCCACCTGATGACCCACGCCTTCTTCAAGGCGCTGCTGTTCCTGGGCGCCGGCTCGGTGATCATCGCGATGCACCACGAGCAGGACATGCGCCGGATGGGCGGCCTGCGCAAGTACATGCCGGTCACCTTCATCACCATGTGGATCGGCACCCTGGCGCTGACCGGCGCGCCGCTGCTGTCCGGCTTCTATTCCAAGGACACCATCATCGAGGCCGCGGCGCACCACGCCGAAGAGGCCCATACCTGGGTGGCGACCTACGGTTACTGGGCGGTGCTGCTGGGCGTGTTCGTCACCAGCTTCTACAGCTTCCGCCTGCTGTACCTGACCTTCCACGGCAAGGAGCGTTTCCGCGACGTCGCCCATGGTACGCACGACGACCATGCGCAGGCGGCCGCCGCGCACGACGCGGACGCCGCGCAGGCCGCGGTGGATGCGGGCCACGAAGAGTCCGAGCATGCCCATGCGGGCCACGGCGCCCATGACGACGCGCACGATGATCACGGCCACCATGGCCCGGTCGAGCCGAAGGAGTCGCCCTGGGTGGTGACGGTGCCGCTGGTGCTGCTGGCGATTCCGTCGATCTTCATCGGCTTCCTGACCATCGGCCCGATGCTGTTCGGCAAGGACATGACCGGCCACCATGCCGTCCAGCCCTTCTTCCAGGGTGCGATCGAAGTCGCCGAGCGCCACGGCGCGATGGCGGCGCTGGCGGAAGGCTTCCACGGCGCCTGGGCGATGGCCCTGCACGGGTTCAAGACGCCGGTGCTCTACCTCGCGCTCGCGGGCTTCGCGCTCGCGACCTTCCTCTACCTGTTCCGCCTCGACCTCGCCGCCCGGGCGCGCACGATGCTCGCGCTGCCGGTCCGCATCCTCGACAACAAGTACGGCTTCGACGACCTGTGGATCAAGGGCTTCGCCGGCGGCGGCCTCGGCCTGGGCAAGCTCGCCTCGCGCTTCGGCGACACCTGGCTGATCGACGGCATCGTCAACGGCAGCGCCTGGCTGGTCGACCGCTTCGCGCTGCTGGCGCGCCGCCTGCAGTCCGGCTACCTCTACCACTACGCCTTCGCCATGATCCTCGGCCTCATCGTGTTGCTGGCGATGCTCGGCAGGATGGGCGAGGGATGAACCTGGACGCCTCCATGCCCACGACCTGGCCCCTCCTCAGCCTGCTGATCTGGCTGCCGATCGCCGGCGGCGCCCTGGCATTGATGTTCGGCGACCAGCGCGCGGCGCAGGCGCGCAGCTTCGCACTGCTGGTGGCGCTGATCACCTTCGTGCTCAGCCTCGGCCTGCTGGCCGGCGTGGACAACGCCAACCCCGGCATGCAGTTCGTCGAATCGCATCCCTGGATCCCGGCCTTCGACATCGGCTACAACCTCGGCGCCGACGGCATCGCGGTGGCGCTGATCGTGCTGACGACGCTGGTGACCATCCCGGTGCTGCTCGGCGCGTGGTCGGCCATCGATCGCCGCGTGCACCAGTACTTCGCCAGCTTCCTGATCCTGGAAGGCCTGATGGTGGGCGTGTTCAGCGCCACCGACGCGATGCTGTTCTACGTGTTCTTCGAGGCCATGCTGATCCCGATGTTCATCATCATCGGCGTCTGGGGCGGCCCGCGGCGCGTGTACGCGAGCGTGAAGTTCTTCCTGTTCACCTTCCTGGGCTCGGTCTTCATGCTGATCGGCCTGATCTACCTGTACCTGAAGGGCGGCAGCTTCCAGCTGGCCGACCTGGCCGCGCTGCCGCTCGACCGCACCGAGCAGATGTGGCTGTTCTTCGGCTTCCTGGCCGCGTTCGCGGTGAAGGTGCCGATGTTCCCGGTGCACACCTGGTTGCCGGACGCCCACGTCGAGGCCCCGACCGCGGGTTCGGTGGTGCTGGCGGCGATCATGCTCAAGATCGGCGGCTACGGCTTCCTGCGCTTCAACCTGCCGATCGTCCCCGACGCCAGCAGCGAGTTCGCCTGGCTGGTGGTGGCGCTGTCGCTGATCGCGGTGATCTACATCGGTTTCGTGGCCCTGGCCCAGCAGGACATGAAGAAGCTGATCGCCTATTCGTCGATCGCGCACATGGGCTTCGTCACCCTCGGCACCTTCATCGCCTTCAAGCTGGCCCGCGACTACGGCGCCGGCGATGCCGCCCGGCTGGGCATCCAGGGCGCGATGGTGCAGATGATCTCGCACGGGTTCGTCTCGGCCGCCATGTTCAGCTGCGTCGGCGTCCTGTACGACCGTGTGCACAGCCGCATGATCAAGGACTACGGCGGCGTGGTGAACACCATGCCGTGGTTCGCCGCCTTGTTCGTGTTCTTCGCGATGGCGAACGCCGGCCTGCCGGGCACCTCGGGCTTCGTCGGCGAGTTCATGATCGTCATCGCCGCCTTCCAGTACGACAAGCTGGTCGCCTTCGGCGCCGCCACCACGCTCATCCTGGGTGCCGCCTACACGCTGTGGATGGTCAAGCGCGTCGTGTTCGGCAAGGTCGCCAACCACCACGTCGCCGAGCTCACCGACATCAACGCGCGCGAGGCCTGGGTGCTGGGCATCTTCGCCGCCGGCGTGCTCGCGCTCGGCGTCTACCCCAAGCCGCTCACCGACCTGATGGACGCCTCGGTCGCGCAGCTGGTCGTCCAGATCACCGCCAGCAAGCTGTAAGGGAACCGACATGCTGCCCAACCTCGTCACCGTCGCCGACCTGCAGCTGCTGATCCCGGAGATCTTCGTCTGCGCCGCCGCCTTCGGCCTGCTGATGGTGGACCTGTTCCTGTCGCCGCAGCGGCGCGGACTGACCCACTTCCTGGCGCTGCTGATCCTGGTGGCGGCCTCGGTCCTGGTGGTCCGCGACATGGCCACCGTGCAGAGCTTCGCCTTCAGCAACTTCTTCGTTCGCGACGTCGCCAGCGACGTGCTCAAGCTGGGCATGTTCGGCGTCACCGCGCTGGTGCTGCTGTTCGCCAAGCCCTACCTGCAGGATCGCGACCTGTTCAAGGGTGAGTTCTACGCGCTGGTGCTGTTCGCCGTGCTCGGCATGATGCTGATGGTGTCCTCGGCCGGCCTGGTGACCTTGTACCTCGGCCTCGAGTTGCTGGCACTGAGCTCCTACGGCCTGGTCGGCATGGACCGTGAGAACAAGGTCGCCTCCGAGGCCGCGATGAAGTACTTCATCCTCGGCTCGATGGCCTCGGGCCTGCTGCTGTACGGCATGTCCATGATCTACGGCGCCACCGGCAGCCTGCAGCTCGACGAGATCTACGCCGCCAGCGCGACCGCCGGCAACGACACCATCCTCGCGCTCGGCGTGGTCTTCATGCTGGTGGGCATTGCCTTCAAGTTCGGCGCCGCGCCCTTCCACATGTGGCTGCCGGACGTCTACCAGGGCGCGCCGACGGCGATCACCGCCTTCATCGGCTCCGCGCCCAAGCTGGCCTATTTCGGCATGGCATACCGCCTGCTCGAGGCGGGCGTGGGTCCGCTCGACACCGACTGGCGGGTGATGCTGTCGTGGCTGGCGGCGGCCTCGCTGGTGGTCGGCAACGTCATTGCGCTGGCCCAGACCAACTTCAAGCGGCTGCTGGCGTATTCGACCATCTCGCACGTCGGCTTCCTGTTCATGGGCCTGGCCAACGCCAGCCCGCTCGGCTACGCGGCGGCGATGTTCTATGCGCTGAGCTACGCCCTGATGGGGGCGGCGGCCTTCGGCGCGATCATCCTGCTCTCGCGGCGCGGCTTCGAGGCGGATCGCATCGCCGATTTCCGCGGTTTGTGGAAGACCCACCCGGGGCATGCGTTGCTGGTGCTGTTCATCATGGCCTCGCTGGCTGGCGTGCCGCCCTTCCTCGGCTTCTGGTCGAAGCTGGTGGTCATCGGCGCCGCGCTCGACGCCGGCATGACTTGGCTGGCCATCCTGTCCGTCGTCTGCGCGGTTCTCGGCGCCTTCTACTACCTGCGGATCATCCGCGCGATGTTCTTCGAGGAAGCCGAGGGCGACGGCGCCCAGATCCATCCGGACAGCCACCTGCGGGCGGCCTTCGCGCTGAACGCCGGCGCACTGCTGGTGCTGGGCCTGTTCGCGCAACCGCTGCTGGCCTGGTGCCAGGCGGCGTTCCCCGGCTGATCGGCCAAGGTCGAATCTACCTTGCGCGGGCGCAGCGGCGCCCGCTATACTCTCGCACCTGCTGCGGGGTGGAGCAGTCTGGCAGCTCGTCGGGCTCATAACCCGAAGGTCGCAGGTTCAAATCCTGCCCCCGCTACCACGTTCGAGGCGGTCCAGGTCACCGGATCGTAACGGTCTTGCCGAGGCTGCCTTCGGGCAGGCCGGCACCGGAACCAAGCTGTACCGGAAAAGGGCCTCACGGCCCTTTTTTGTTTTTCGCGCAAGCACAACGAGGCAACACCGAAGAATGCAAGGCAAGGCGGAACAGATCCAGGCACTGCTCGCCCCGACCGTCGCGTCGCTGGGGCTGGAGTTGCTCGGCGTCGAGTTCGTGCCCTCGGGGCACAGCGCGTTGTTGCGCCTGTACATCGACGCGCCCGGTCGCCACGTCGGCATCGAGGACTGCGAAGCCGCCAGCCGCGAAGTGTCCGCGCTGCTCGACGTCGAGGATCCGATCGAGAGCGAGTACACGCTCGAGGTGTCTTCGCCGGGCATCGATCGCCCCTTGTTCACCGTCGAGCAGTTCGCGCGCTACATCGGCGAGCAGGCCAAGCTGACGCTGCGCCTGCCGCAGGACGGCCGCCGCCGCTTCAGCGGGCGCATCGTCGGCGCCGCGGAGGGACGCGTGCGCTTCGACGTCGAAGGCGTCGGCGAGATTTCCGTCGCCAGCGAAAACATCGAGAAGGCCCGGCTGCAGCCGGACCTGGTGGCGCTGGGCCTGGCCCCGCAGCCCAAGCCGGGCGGCCCGCGCGGCCGCCGCCGCAAGAACGACGCCGGCGCCGCCGGCGACGACGACACCCGGGACGCCACGTCGGCGCCCCCACGGAGCGAGTGAAATGAGCAAGGAACTGTTGCTGGTCATGGAAGCGGTCGCCAACGAGAAGGGCGTGCCGCGCGAAGTCATCATCGAGGCGATGGAAGCCGCGCTGGCCTCCGCCGCCAAGAAGCGCTACCACGACCAGGAAGTGGACATCCGCGTCAGCATCGATCCCAAGGACGGCGACTACGAGACCTTCCGCCGCTGGGAAGTGGTGGCCGACGACGTCGTGATGGAATCGCCCGACCGGCAGGTCCGCCTGATGGACGCCGTGGACGAGAAGGAAGGCGCCGAGGTCGGCGACTTCATCGAGGAGCAGATCGAGAACCCGGAGTTCGGGCGCATCTCCGCGCAGGCGGCGAAGCAGGTGATCGTGCAGCGTGTGCGCGAGGCCGAGCGCGCGCAGGTCATCGACGCCTGGAAGGACCGCGTCGGCGAACTGATCAACGGCGTGGTCAAGCGCGTCGAGCGCGGCAGCGTCTACGTGGACCTGGGCGGCAACGCCGAGGCCTTCATCCCCAAGGACAAGGCCATCCCGCGCGACGTGCTGCGCCCGGGCGACCGCGTGCGCGGCTACCTGCTGGACGTGCGCGCCGAGCCGCGTGGCCCGCAGCTGTTCATCAGCCGCACCGCGCCGGAATTCATGATGGAACTGTTCAAGCTCGAAGTGCCGGAAGTCGGCCAGGGCCTCGTCGAAATCAAGGCCGCCGCCCGCGATCCGGGCGACCGCGCCAAGATCGCCGTGCTCGCCCACGACCACCGCACCGACCCGATCGGCGCCTGCATCGGCATGCGCGGTTCGCGCGTGCAGGCGGTGTCGAACGAGCTCAACGGCGAGCGCGTGGACATCGTGCTCTGGTCCGACAATCCGGCGCAGTTCGTCATCAATGCGATGGCGCCGGCGGAAGTGCAGTCAATTATCGTTGACGAGGAAAAGCACTCGATGGATCTGGCGGTTGCCGAGGACAAGCTGGCGCAGGCGATCGGCAAGGGCGGCCAGAACGTGCGCCTGGCCTCGCGCCTGACCGGCTGGCAGCTCAACGTCATGACCCAGGACCAGGTCACCGCCAAGTCCGAGGGCGAGCAGGCCGCGGCCCGCCAGCTGTTCATGGACAAGCTGGAAGTCGACGAGGAGATCGCCGGCATCCTGGTGACCGAGGGCTTCAGCACGGTCGAGGAAATCGCCTACGTGCCGGCCGCCGAGTTGCTGGCGGTGGAAGGCTTCGACGAGGACATCGTCGAGGAACTGCGTGCCCGCGCCCGCGACGCCCTGCTCAACGAGGCGCTGGCGGCCGAAGAGGACATGGAAGAGCACAAGCCGTCCGAGGAACTGCTCGCGGTCGAGGGCATGGACGAGCACACCGCCTACATCCTCGCCTCGCGCGGCGTCGTCACCCGTGACGACCTCGCCGAGCTGGCGGTGGACGAGATCATCGACATCGAGGGCATGGACGCCGAGCACGCCGCCAAGCTGATCATGGCCGCGCGCCAGCACTGGTTCGAGTAAGCAGCACCCCGCATCGCCCCTGGCGCGACATCCGCGCCGAACGCAAGGAAGAACACATGTCCGAAGTCACCGTCGCATCACTGGCCAAAGTGCTGGGCATGCCCGCCGAGAAGCTGCTCGAGCAGCTCGCTGGCGCCGGCATGGCCTTCAGCGGCCCGGATCAGGTGGTCAGCAGCACCGAGAAGATGAAGCTGCTCGGCTTCCTGCGCCGCACGCACGGCAAGGACGAGAAGCCGGCCGATGCGGCCGCTCCCAAGCAGATCACGCTCAAGCGCCGCAAGGTCGAGGAGCTGACGGTCAGCGCCGGCAAGGCCAAGACCACCGTCGCGGTGGAAGTGCGCCAGAAGCGCACCTACCTCAAGCGCGACCAGGCCGAGGCGCCGCCCGCCACCACCGAGCACGAGGAAGTGCTGCGCAAGCTGGCTGAGGCCAAGGCCCGCCAGCAGGCCGAGCTCGATGCGCTCGATGCCGGCGACCGCAAGCGCAAGATGGAGGAGATCGCGCGCAAGGAGGCCGAGGAGGCCGCCCGCAAGGCGCGCGAGGAAGCCGCCGCCGCCGCGACCGCCAGCGAGGCGCCCGTCGCCGACCCGGACGTGGTCGAGGCGCGCAAGGAAAAGCATGGCGTCGTACGCCCGCACAAGGTCGAGCCGGCGCGCGAGACGCGCGCCCCGGCCAGCCGCCCTCCGGCCAACAAGCCGCCGGCGCGCACGCCCGACAAGAACGCCGCGCCCAAGCACAAGGCGCGCGGTTCGCACGCCATGGTGGACAACGAGGGCGAGGACGGCTCGACGCCGCTGTTCGTCACCGGGCAGCTGCACCTGACCGCCGACGAGCGCGCCCGCCGCAGTTCCGCCGGCAACCGCAAGAAGCCCAAGGCCCGCCCGGCCGAGCAGTCGCGCACGTCCTCGGGCCAGCACGGTTTCTCGCGCCCGACCGCGCCGATCCAGCGCGAGGTCTTCATCGGCGAGAACATCGTCGTGTCCGAGCTGGCCAACAAGCTCGCCATGAAGGGCAGCGAGGTGGTCCGCGCGCTGTTCAAGATGGGCATGATGACGACCATCAACGAGGTGATCGACCACGACACCGCGGTGCTGGTGGTCGAGGAACTCGGCCACAGGGCGAGCAAGACCTCCGACGACGACGCCGAGCAGGCGCTCGAGGCGCAGGTCGCCACGGCGGCCGTCGGCGAGGGCGAAGTGCGCCCGCCGGTGGTCACCATCATGGGCCACGTCGACCACGGCAAGACCTCGCTGCTCGATTACATCCGTCGCACCAAGGTCGCCACCGGCGAGGCGGGTGGCATCACCCAGCACATCGGCGCGTACCACGTGAAGACCGACAAGGGCGTGATCACCTTCCTGGACACGCCCGGCCACTCGGCCTTCACCTCGATGCGCGCGCGCGGCGCCAAGCTGACCGACATCGTCGTGCTGGTGGTGGCGGCGGACGACGGCGTGATGCCGCAGACCATCGAGGCGGTCAACCACGCCCGTGCGGCCAAGGTGCCGATGATCGTGGCCATGAACAAGATCGACAAGCCGGAAGCCAACCCGGACAACATCAAGCAGGGCCTGGTGAAGATCGAGGTCGTGCCGGAAGAGTGGGGCGGCGACGTGCAGTTCGTTCCGGTGTCGGCCAAGACCGGCGACGGCGTGGACGCATTGCTCGAAGCCATCGAGCTGCAGGCCGAGCTGATGGAGCTGCGCTCCCCGGTGGACGCACGCGCCACTGGCGTGGTGATCGAAGCCTCGCTCGACAAGGGCCGTGGCCCGGTCGCGACGGTACTGGTGCAGCAGGGCACGCTGAAGAAGGGCGACTACCTGGTCTGCGGCGTGCAGTACGGCCGCGTGCGCGCGCTGTTCGACGAGAACGGCCGCCAGGCCGACTCGGCCGGACCGTCCATCCCGGTGCAGGTGCTTGGCCTGTCCGGCGTGCCGGATGCCGGTGACGACTTCGTGGTGGTGGCCGACGAGCGGCTCGCCCGCGAGGTCGCCCAGCAGCGCGAGACCAAGCGCCGCGAGTCGCGCCTGGTCAAGCAGCCCGGCCAGCGCATGGAGGACGTCATCGCCCAGATGGGCGCGGCGAATGGCATGCAGACCCTCAACATCGTCGTCAAGGCGGACGTGCAGGGTTCGGCGGAGGCGCTGCGCGAGTCGCTGGTGGCGCTGTCGAACGAGATGATCACCATCAACGTGATCGAGTCCGGCGTGGGCGGCATCACCGAGTCCGACGCCACCCGAGCCGCTTCGGCGAAGGCCGTGATTATCGGCTTCAACGTGCGCGCCGACGCCAGCGCCCGCAAGGTCATCGAGAACAACGGCCTGGACCTGCGTTACTTCTCGATCATCTACGACGTCATCGACCAGGTGAAGCAGGTTGCGTCGGGCATGCTCGGGGTCGAGATCCGCGAGGAGATCATCGGCGTCGCCGAGGTCCGCGACGTGTTCCGCAGCTCCAAGTTCGGCGCGGTCGCCGGTTCGCTGGTGGTCGAAGGCACGGTCCGTCGCAACAAGCCGATCCGCGTGCTGCGCAATTCCGTCGTCGTCTTCGAGGGCGAGCTGGAATCCCTGCGCCGCTTCAAGGAGAACGTGGACGCCGTGCAGAGCGGCACCGAGTGCGGCATCGCGGTGAAGGCCTACAATGACGTGCAGCCGGGCGACCAGATCGAGTGCTTCGAGCGCATCGAGGTCAAGCGCTCGCTGTGACGCCGGGATTGCCTTGCACCACGTGGCAGCGGACGATTGGAGGGCGCTATGACTTCTAAGAGCTTCCATCGCACCGACCGGGTCTCGGCGCAGTTGCGCCGGGACCTCGGGCAGATCGTGCACCACGCCGTGCGCGAGCACGGCCTGCCCTCGATGAGCGTGTCCGACGTCGAGATCAGCCGCGACATGTCGCATGCCAAGGTGTTCGTCACCGCGCTGCTGCCCGAACAGGCGAAGGCGGGCGTGAAGGCCCTGAAGGAACTCGCGCCGGAGCTGCGTTTCCAGCTCGGCCGTGCCGTGCGCATGCGCCACGTGCCGGAGTTGCACTTCCATTACGACGATTCGGTCGACCGCGGCGAGCGGATCGACGCGCTCTTGCGCGAGCCGCCGGCCGGCGAATGAGCCTCGTCGCCCGGCGTGGGTCCGCACTGTGACGCGGCCGCGCACCGTGTTCCGGCCGCTCGATGGCATCCTGCTGCTGGACAAGCCCGCCGGCATCAGTTCCAACCAGGCGCTGCAACGCGTCCGCCACCTGTTCCGCGCCGAGAAGGCGGGCCATACCGGCAGCCTGGATCCGCTGGCCACCGGCATGCTGCCGATCTGCTTCGGCGAAGCCACCAAGATCGCCGGCCTGCTGCTCGGCCACGGCAAGGCCTACGACACCACGGCCCGCCTCGGCAGCACCACCGATACCGACGACGCCGACGGCAGCGTGCTGCGCGAGCGGCCGGTGCCGACGCTCGACCGAGCGGCCGTCGAGGCGGCGCTGGCGCCGCTGGTCGGTCGGATTCGCCAGCGCCCGCCGATCTACTCGGCCCTCAAGCAGGGTGGCGAGCCGCTGTATGCCAAGGCCCGGCGCGGGGAAGTGATCGAGGTGCCGGAACGCGAGGCCCGGGTGGACTCGATCGAACTGCTGGCGCTGCGCCAGGGCGAACTCGACCTGCGCATCGCCTGCGGTTCCGGCACCTACGTGCGCAGCCTGGTGCGCGACCTGGGCGAGGCCCTGGGCTGCGGCGCGCATGTCGGCGCGCTGCGACGGCTTTGGGTGGATCCGTTCGTGGGCCAGCCCATGCATGGGCTCGAGGCGCTTCAGGCGCTACGGGAATCCGCGGGCGAGGCGGCGCTCGATGCGCTGCTGTTGCCCGTCGAGGCCGGCTTGTCGGGCTGGCGGCGGTGCGTGCTGGATGCCGCGCAGGCGCTCGCGCTCGGCCAGGGCCAGCGGCTGGCGCTGGGACCGGAGGAGGGCCCGGGCGACGTGCAGGTACTCGATGGCGACGGGCGCACGCTGGGCCTGGGCGTCGTGGACGCGGACGGTTGCTTGCGCGCGAAGCGGCTGTTTCGCTGGGCCGCCAGGGGCTGAGGCGCGCGTCCTTCACGCACTTCGCCTTGTCCGGACCGGCCCGGGGCCGTACAATCGCGGGGCTCGGCGGCCTGCAAACCGCCGGCATTCCCTCCACCGGCGGGTCGCGCGGTGCGCCATCCAGGCGTTCCTGCGGGCCTCGCGTCACTGAGAAGAAAAGCACACATGTCCATTGATACCGCGAAGATCATCGAAGAACACAAGCGCGTTCCCAACGACACCGGTTCGCCGGAAGTCCAGGTGGCGCTGCTCTCGGCCCGGATCGAACACCTGTCCGAGCACTTCAAGACCCACAAGCAGGACCACCACTCGCGCCGCGGCCTGCTGATGATGGTCAACCAGCGCCGCAGCCTGCTCGGCTACCTCAAGAAGAAGGACGCCGCGCGCTACCAGGCCCTGATCGAGAAACTCGGCCTGCGCCGCTAAGACACCGACACCCGACGCGGCGCCCCTGGCGCCGCGTCCTCGTTTCCGGCCGCTGAAACGGCCACCCCCACCGGCAGGGTGCCGTCGGGGCGACACCAGAAAGGAATAGACACGTGGCAAAAGTGACCAAGACCTTCCAGTACGGCCAGCACCAGGTCACCCTGGAAACCGGCGAGATCGCACGCCAGGCCAGCTCCGTCATCGTGAAGATGGGCGACACCGTCGTCCTCGTCACCGCGGTCGGCAACAAGAACGCGAAGGAAGGCCAGGATTTCTTCCCCCTGACCGTGGACTACATCGAGAAGTTCTACGCCGGCGGCCGCATCCCGGGTGGCTTCTTCAAGCGCGAAGGCCGCCAGACCGAGAAGGAGACGCTGATCTCCCGCCTCATCGACCGTCCCTGCCGCCCGCTCTTCCCGGAAGGCTTCACCAACGAAGTGCAGGTCATCGCCACGGTGATGTCGCTGAACCCGGAGATCGACGGTGACATCCCCGCGCTGATCGGCGCCTCCGCGGCGCTGTCGCTGTCGGGCCTGCCCTTCGCCGGTCCGATCGGCGCCGCCAAGGTCGGTTACGTCAACGGCCAGTACGTGCTCAACCCGGGCACCACCCAGCTGCAGTCCTCGCAGCTCGAGCTGGTCGTCGCCGGTACCTCCAAGGCCGTGCTGATGGTCGAGTCCGAGGCCGCGCAGCTGTCGGAAGACGTGATGCTCGGCGCCGTGATGTTCGGCCACCGCGAGTTGCAGGTCGCCATCGCCGCCATCAACGAGCTGGTCGCCGAAGTCGGCGTCAAGCGCTGGGACTGGGCGCCGCCGGCCAAGAACGAGTCGCTGATCTCCTCGATCGCCTCGACCGTGGGCGACCGCCTCAATCAGGCCTACGCCGTGGTCGAGAAGCTCGATCGCCGTGACACGATCTCCAGGCTGAAGAAAGAGATCATCCAGGCGCTGAAGCCGCAGGCCGAAGACGAGGGCTGGAACACCGCCGACCTCGGCAAGGAGTTCAGCGAGCTCGAGTACAACCAGATGCGCGCCAACGTGCTGAAGACGCGCAAGCGCATCGACGGCCGCGACCTGACCACCGTGCGCCCGATCACCGTCAAGACCGGCGTGCTGCCGCGCGTGCATGGCTCCTCGCTGTTCACCCGTGGCGAGACCCAAGCGATCGTCGCGATCACCCTGGGCACCGCCCGCGACGGCCAGATCATCGACCAGGCCGCCGGCGAGTACAAAGAACACTTCCTGTTCCACTACAACTTCCCCCCGTACTCGGTGGGTGAAGCCGGCCGCATGATGGGCCCGAAGCGTCGCGAGATTGGCCACGGCCGTCTCGCCAAGCGCGGCGTGCTCGCGGTCATGCCGTCGATGGAGTCCTTCCCGTACACCATCCGCGTCGTCTCCGAGATCACCGAGTCGAACGGTTCCTCCTCGATGGCCTCGGTCTGCGGTTCCTCGCTGGCGCTGATGGACGCGGGCGTGCCGATCAAGGCGCCGGTCGCCGGCATCGCGATGGGCCTGATCAAGGAAGGTTCCGATTACGTCGTGCTCAGCGACATCCTCGGCGACGAGGACCACCTCGGCGACATGGACTTCAAGGTCGCCGGCACCGCGAACGGCATCTCCGCGCTGCAGATGGACATCAAGATCGACGGCATCACCGAGGAGATCATGAAGGTCGCCCTGGCCCAGGCCAAGGACGGACGCCTGCACATCCTCGGCGAGATGGCCAAGGCGCTGTCGGCGCCGCGCTCGGAGATGAGCGAGTTCGCCCCGCGCCTGCTGACCATGAAGATCCATCCGGACAAGATCCGCGAAGTGATCGGCAAGGGCGGCTCGGTGATCCAGGCGATCACCAAGGAGACCGGCACCCAGATCGACATCCAGGACGACGGCACGATCATCATCGCGTCGGTGAACCAGGCTGCCGCGGCCGCCGCCAAGGCCAGGATCGAGCAGATCACCTCCGATGTGGAGCCGGGCCGCATCTACGAAGGCAAGGTCGCCAAGATCATGGACTTCGGTGCGTTCGTCACCATCGCCCCGGGCAAGGACGGCCTCGTGCACGTCTCGCAAATCTCCAGCGAGCGCGTGGAAAAGGTTGGCGACAAGCTCAAGGAAGGCGACGTCGTGAAGGTCAAGGTGCTGGAAGTGGACAAGCAGGGCCGCATCCGCCTGTCCATCAAGGCCGTCGAGGAGGGCGAGGGCGTCTGATCGCCCCGCCAGTCGCGACCCTGGGAAAGCCGCCTTCGGGCGGCTTTTTCATTGCGCCGGTGCCTACTTCCAGAACGCGATGCGATAGCGTTTTGGCGTGCGGCCGGGCCGTGCCGGCGACAGCAGCGAGAGTTCGTGGCGCCCGGCCGCCAACCGCGCGATCGGCACCATGGCCAGCATGCCGGGTTGGCCGGTGGCGGCGTCGCTGCTTGCATCCAGGGTGATGCGCAGCGGTTTGCCGTCCAGCTGCAGCCCCGTCATTTCGGCCAGGCAGTCCAGCCGCGCGCGCGTGGCCTGGGGCTCGCGCGCCACGGCAAGCGCGGTCGGGCAGGTAGCCTCCATCGCCGGGCCGTGATGCCGGGGCAGGAAGGGAACGAACAATTCGAGGTAGGGACCGGTGGCCACGCGCGAGCGGATTCGCGGCAGCGGAAGCATGGCCGGATCGGACGATGCATTTTCCGAGTAGAAGGCAGCCATGGATGCATTCGGCGACGTCGGGTCCTCGACCTCGAGGCCGACGAAAAACCCGAGCGGCAGGTTTCCGCGCACCAGCACCATCTGCGCCAGCAGGAAGCCAAGCACCGGCACGGTCACCAGCATCGCCGCCGTGCCGGCGCGCAACCGGCCTTCGTGGCTCACGAACAGGGCTACCAGCGGATTGCTGCCGCGACCCATGCCGATCCGCCCGTAGAAGCCGAGCACGGCGACGAGTTTTCGGCCGAGCCCGCTGTCAGGATCGAGGCGAGCTCCAATGCGCTTGTCGAGCAGGCGCGCCGCGGCCCAGGGCAGCATCAAGGCGGCAAGGACGATGCCGAAGACCCACCCCGCGTGACCCGGTCCGGCGACGGCGTCCACCACCAGTCCCAGCCCGAGGCACACCACCACCAGCGCCACCGGCATCAGCATGATCATCGCGAAGCCGAAACCGACTCCGAACACCCGGGAGGCGCGATTGTCCGCGCGCTCGATCAACCCCGGCATCGATGGGTCCTGGCGCCGTGCGCTGGCGGCGGCCAGCGGCGTGGGTTCGACGCGGTCCCAGCGGATTCCGCCGGGGTACACCGAGTCCAGCCCCACCAGCGCGACCCAGTAGCCGCGCAGGCACAGGTGGACGATGAAGGTCACCAGGAGGGTGATCAGCGCGAACTTCGCGTACATCCATAGCGGCGAAACCATGCCCACGTAGTCACGCGGGCTCAGGTTCAGCGCGCGTGCGTAGGCGTGGTCGAGCAGCTCCGGCAATTGCAGCAAGCCGAAGATCGTGGCGCCGAAGACCAGCAACTCCAGTTCCCAGGTGGGCGTGGTGCGCGGCGACAGGGTGTTGGGCGCGGCGTCGTCAGGCTCGTTGTGCATGGGAGGCTCGGCGTCGGGACAGCGGCGATGGTGACACAGGATCGACCGGGTTCAGCAGGCGGGACCGCAGGCTTCCAGCGCGGATGCGAGCGCACGGCCGAGGCGTTCGACCCACTCCGCCTGCCCGTGCCGATCACCCAGCAGGTCTTGCCGCACCTCGATCATCGCGCCCGGCAGCCCGCGTGTCTCGGCGTGCCGCTCGATGCTGTGGAAGACGCCGGCCACGGGTGCATACGGTTCGTTGTCGCCTACGCACAGGTTTGGCTCGGAACGCAGCGAATCGAGTAGCACATCGCCCAGGCGCCGGTCGCCACGGGCGATGACGCCGGCGTGCCAGGGCCGGGCCACGCCATGGAAGCGCGGCGTGAAGCTGTGGATGGAGACGACGGCGGTCGCAAGGCCCGCGGCTAGCCGCTCGTCGATCAGCGCGGACACGGCCGAGTGGAAGGGCTCGTAGATTCGCCGTTGGCGCAACGCGCGGTGCGCGGCCGAAAGCGCATGGTTGCCGGGCACGTCGGTGCCTTCGCTGCGCTCGACGATCGAATCGGGTGCATCCACCGGCCGGTTGAGGTCCAGCAGGAGCCGCGAGTAGGTGGCATGGACGAGCGGGGCATCGAGCGCATCGGCCAGGCCGCGGGCCAGCGCGAGCGCGCCGATGTCCCAGGCGATATGGCGCTGGCGGTCGGCTTCGTGCAGGCCGAGGCCTGCGAAGGCCTCCGGGATCCGGGCGCTGGCGTGTTCGCACAGCAGCAGGGCGGAGCCGCGCCCCGTGCGATTGTGCAGCGCCGCAGGCGCGTCGCGCAGCGCGAGGTCCCAGGGCGAGTCGGCGAGGTCCATGCGGCTTCCATCCCCGTGCGGGCGCCGGGCTGTGTTAATTATTGCGCATGGATCGAGGGTTGCCGCTTTGGCTGTTGCGGGTCGCGCAGGCACTGGGCGCCCTGTGGGCCCTGCCGATCACGCTGGCGGGCGTAGTGGCGGGCCTGGCGGCCTGGCCCTTCGGCGCGCGCCCGCGCTTCTCCGATGCCGCCCTCGTCTTCCATCATTTCCCGCTGGGCCCGGGTGGTGCGATGACCCTGGGCAACGTGATCCTGCACACCGGCGCCAGCCTCGATGAGGTGGCGCGGACCTACGCCTGTCGCCTGCACGGCGGCAATGACTGCGTCCGCATCGGCGACCACGAGCGCGCGCACGTCTACCAGTACCTGGCACTGGGGCCGTTGTTCCTTCCGCTGTACTTCGGCTGCGGCGGCGTGTCGGCGCGCAACCGCTTCGAGCAGGCGGCCGACCGCTACGCGATGACCGGCCGCGGCTGGTGGCCGTGGCCGCGCCCCTGAGGGCTCAACGTGACTGCGTGAACTCGCGCATCACGTGGCGGATGCCTTCTTCCTGCGAGGGCATGAACTGCACGCCGAGGTGGTCCACGGCCACGCGCACGACCTCGGCCTCGAGGATGATGGTCTCATCCTCGTCCACGGTGAAGAACAGGCGCACCGGCGCGCCGACGTTACGCTTGAAGTCGGGAGGCAGGCCGACGCGGGCGCCGCTTTCGGACACGTTGTAGACGGTCGCGCGGTTCTCGTGCCCGTTGGGCGAGATCATGATCGTGGTGAACACGTCCTCGCGGGGACTGCGTCGCTTCTCTTCCATGGGCCTGCGTCCTTGCGGGGTCTGGCTGCCATTATGGCGGCAGGCCGACGCGGTTCAACAGGGCCGGCCAGCGCGGATCCTTGCGCAGGCCGCGCATCAGCGGGTCGTACTTGAGTTCGGCCAGGCCGCCGTCACGCTGCGTGAATGCGCGCTCGAGCCACTGGAAAGCCTCGTCGCGCTGGCCTCGCCACGCGTAGGCCTGGGCGATCTGGTACGCCGCGTTGTGCCCGTAACCCTGGATCAGGGCCTGCAGGGCCTCTTGCGATTGCGCTCCGTGCCTTAGCTCGTGTTCAGCCAGGGCGCGCCCGAGCAGCTGCAGCGGCTCGTATCCGCTTGCCTCGAATGCCGCCGCGGCCTGCTTCGGCTGGCGCTGCTGCAGCGCGAGCGTGCCGAGCCGGAAGTGCACGAAGGGAAACTTCGGCTTGAGCGCGAGTGCGCGTTCCTGCGACTGCCGTGCCGCGGCGAGGTCGCCCGCGGCTTCCTGGAAATAACCCAACGCCTGCCACACCGAGAACAGCAGGGGCTCGGCTTCGGTCGCCTGCTGCATCGTCGAGATGGCCTCCGGCAGGCGGCCGAGCGAGGCCAGCAGTGAGCCGTAGCCTTGCAGGATGCGCGCGTCGCCGGGATTGAGCGCGAGCGCCTTGCGGAAATCGGTCTGCGCGCCTTCCCAATCCCAGGTGACACTGGCGCGCAGGTTGCCCCGCGCCCAATAGCCATCGGCCAGGCCCGGATCGAGTTCCACCGCCTTGTCGGCCGAGGCAAGCGCCTTGCGCTGCCATTCGGCCAGTTCCGCCGGGCCTTCGGCATTGTCCGCGGCCCAGGATTGGGTGACCGCGAGTTGCGCCCAGGCCGCGGCGAAGCCCGGATCGATCTCCAGCGCCTGCTCCAGCACGGCGATCGCTTCCTTCGCACCTTCCGCGCCGCCGCCACGCAACTGGCGGGCCCGAAGGTAGGCCGTATACGCGGCGGGTTTCACTTCGCGCTGCGCGCCCGGCACCGCGCGCGCGAGCAGCTTGAGCTTGAGCGCCTCGGCCACCGCCGATGCGATTTCCTCCTGCACCGCGTAGACGTCGGTCAGTTCGCGATCGTAGCTCTGCGACCACAGGTGGAAGCCGTCGTTGGCCTTCACCAGTTGCGCGGTGATGCGCACGCGTTCGCCATTGGTGCGCACGCTGCCTTCCAGGAGGTGGGCGACGCCTAGCCGTCGGCCGATCGCCTTCATGTCGAGGTTGCGGTCCTTGAAGCTGAAGGCCGAGGTGCGTCCGGCCACCTGCAGGCCCGGCATCTGTGCGAGCTTGTTGATCAGCTCCTCCGATAGGCCTTCGGAGAAGTAGGCCTGGTCCTTGGCCTCGCTCAGGTCCACGAAGGGAAGTGCCGCGATCGAAGCCTGCGGGACACGCGCGGGAGTCGGCACGGCCGCCACCGCCGCGCTGGCCGCGGCGGCCGCCGTGTCGCGCCGGTGCCGCAATCGATCCTGCACGAACATCAGGCTGGCGACCGCGATCAAGGCGATCGGCACCAGCACCTTCAGGTTGACCGGCCGCGCGCGCTGCTGGCCGAGGTCGGTGCGCGAGTCGCTGGGTACCACCACGGTGCGGCCGGAGGCCAGCGCGTCGATGGCCTGGATCAGCGTCGAGGCGTCCTGCGGCCGGTCCGCCGGGTCCTTGGCCAGCAGGGAATCGAGCAGGGGCTGGAAGCGCGCATGCTCCGGCGGCAGGCGCGGTATCGGCGCCTGCAGGTGCTGCATGCCGATGGCCCAGCCGTCGGTGCCCTGGAAGGGCAGGCTGCCGGTGAGCAGTTGGTAGAAGACCACGCCCAGGCTGTAGAGGTCGGCACGGCCGTCCACCTTCTCGCCCCGCAGTTGCTCCGGGCTCATGTAATGCGGCGTGCCGACGCTGGTGCCCTCGCCGGTGAGGCCGGTCTGCGCCGCCAGCGCGTGGGCGATGCCGAAGTCGGACAGCACGCAGCTGCCGTCGTCGCGGCGCAAGATGTTTTCCGGCTTGACGTCGCGATGCACCACGCCGCGCGCGTGCGCGTACTCCAGCGCGCTGGCGACGTCGCGCAGCATGCGCAGCGCCAGCTCGGGATTGCCGCGCGCCTCGGCGCAGCCGGCGAGGGTGCCGCCGGCCTCGTAGCCCATGGACATGTAGGGCGCGCCGTCGTGGATGCCGACGTCGTGCACGGCCACGATGTTGGGATGGTGCAGCTGCGCGGCGAAGCGCGCCTCGCGCAGGAAGCGCTCGGTGGAGACGGGGTCCTGGGCGAGATGCGGCAACAGCACCTTCAGCGCGACGTCGCGGCCGAGCGATTCCTGCACGGCCAGGTACACCGTGGCCATGCCGCCGTGGCCGATCACGCGCCGGATGCCGTAGCCGGGAATTTCCACCATGGCCGCACCCCCGAGGGACTGCGCCGACTATAGCGCGGCGCCCGCGTTCAGCGCAGGGCGGCGTTGATGCGATCCAAAACCGCCGGCCCCGGGCACAGCCGGTCGCCCTCCAGCCGGTTCAGTGGCGCAGCCGGGGTATTGAGGTGCTGGTGCAGGTCGCGCGCCGCAGGGTCCAGGTAGAGCAGCCCGGTCACCACCTCGCCCTCGGCCTGGCGCTGCTGGATCCAGGTCATGGCGGCGATGCGGTCGCTGGCGTCGTAGCCCTCGTGCAGCTTGCGCAGGCGCAGGCGGCTGCCGTCGTGCTGCTCGACCTCGAGCACCTCGCCGGGCGCATACGCCACCACGATCTCCTCACGCGGGGTGATCACGTCGATGCGGTTGACCGCCTCGTTGTGCTCGCGCACGTAGTCGTAGCTCTTGGTGCTGCCGGGGTGGTTGTTGAAAGCCACGCAAGGGCTGATGACGTCGATGAAGGCGGCGCCGCGGTGGGCGATGGCGGCCTTGATCAGCGGCACCAGTTGTTCCTTGTCGCCGGAGAAGCCCCGGGCCACGAAGGTCGCGCCCAGCTGCAGCGCCAGCGAAGCCATGTCGATGGGCGAGTCGGCATTCACCACGCCTTTCTTCGAGGTCGAGCCCTGGTCCGCGGTGGCGGAGAACTGGCCCTTGGTCAACCCGTACACGCCGTTGTTCTCGACGATGTAGACCATGTCCACGCCGCGGCGCATCACGTGCACGAACTGGCCGATGCCGATCGAGGCCGAGTCGCCATCACCGGACACGCCGAGGTACAGGAGTTCGCGGTTGGCAAGGTTGGCGCCGGTCAGCACCGAGGGCATGCGCCCGTGCACGGTGTTGAAGCCGTGCGACTGGCCGAGGAAGTAATCCGGCGTCTTCGAACTGCAGCCGATCCCCGAGAGCTTGGCGACCTTGTGCGGCTCGATGTCGAGCTCCCAGCAGGCCTGGATGATGGCGGCCGAGATCGAGTCGTGGCCGCAGCCCGCGCACAGGGTGGAGATCCTGCCTTCGTAGTCCCGGCGGGTGTAACAGGCCTTGTTCCGCGTCAGCGAGGGGTGGTGCAGCTTCGGCTTGGCGAGATAGGTCATGCGGAGCCCGCCTCCGCGCGGGCGGCGATCTCGCGGACGATGAAGCGGGCGGTGATCGGCGTGCCGTCGTAATGCAGGACCGGCACGAGGCGCGCAGGATCGGTGCCCAGTTCGTTCACCAGCAGGCTGCGCAGCTGGGCGTCGCGATTCTGCTCGACGACGAACACGCGCGGATGCGCGGCGATGAACTCGTCCACGATCGCCGGGAAGGGGAAGGCGCGCACCCGCAGCAGGTCGAGGTGGATCCCGCGCGCCCGCAGCGCCTCAACGGCCTCGTCCATCGCCGGAGTGGTGGATCCGAAGTAGATCGCGCCCAGCGGCGTCGGCGCACGGGCGGCACGGAACTCCGGCGCGGGCACCAGCGCCTTGGCGGTGTCGAACTTCCGCAGCAGCCGTTCCATGTTGTAGACGTAGTCGGGGCCGCGCTCGGAGTAGCGGGCGTAGGCATCCTTGGTGGTGCCGCGGGTGAAGTAGCTGCCGCGCTCCGGATGTGTCGCCGGCAGGGTGCGGTAGGGGATGCCGTCGCCGTCCACGTCCAGGTAGCGGCCGAAATCACGGCCGGCCGCCAGTTCGTCCGCCGTCATCAGCTTGCCGCGGTCGTACACCCGGTCCGGATCCCAGGCGAAGGGCTCGCACAGGCGCTGGTTCATGCCGATGTCGAGGTCGGTGAGCACGAACACCGGCGTCTGCAGGCGTTCGGCCAGGTCCAGCGCCAGCGCCGAGAAGTCGAAGCACTCGCGCGGATCCTGCGGTAGCAGCAGCACGTGCCTGGTGTCGCCATGCGAGGCGTAGGCGCAGCTGAGCAGGTCGGCCTGCTGGGTGCGCGTCGGCATGCCGGTCGAAGGTCCGCCGCGCTGCACATCGATAATCGTCACCGGGATCTCGGCCATGTAGGCCAGGCCGATGAACTCGGTCATCAGCGACACGCCCGGGCCGGAGGTGGTGGTGAAGGCGCGCGCGCCGTTCCAGCCGGCGCCGACCACCATGCCGATCGAGGCGATCTCATCCTCGGCCTGCACGATCGCGAACAGGTTCTCGCCGGTGTCCTTGTCCACGCGGTATTTCTGGCAGTACGCCTGGAAGGCCTCGGCGCAGGAGGACGAGGGCGTGATCGGGTACCAGGCACAGACGGTCGCCCCGCCATACACGCAACCGAGCGCGGCGGCGGCGTTGCCATCCACGAAGATGCGATCGCCCACCGCGTCGGCCGCGCGCACGCGGATCGGCAGCGGATGCGAGAGGTGCAGCGCCGCCCAGTTGCGGCCCATCTGCAGGGCCTGCAGGTTGGCGTCGATGAGCTTCGGCTTGGACTTGTACTGCTCGGCGACCAGCGCCTCGAGCGTGGCGTGGTCCATGTCCAGCAGCACCGACAGCGCGCCGACATAGACGATGTTCTTGAACAACTGGCGCTGGCGCGGATCGGAATAGGCGGCGTTGCACAGCTCCGTCAATGGCACGCCGATCACCTGCACGTCCGGGCGGAACTTCGAGGCGGGCAGGGGCTTGGAGTTGTCGTAGAACAGGTAGCCGCCCGGTTCGATCTCCTTGAGGTCGGCGTCCCAGGTCTGCGGGTTCATCGCCACCATCAGGTCTACGCCGCCGCGGCGGCCGAGATGGCCGGCCTCGGTGACGCGCACCTCGTACCAGGTCGGCAGGCCCTGGATGTTGGACGGGAAGATGTTGCGCGGGCTCACCGGCACGCCCATGCGCAGGATGGCCTTGGCGAAGAGCTCGTTGGCCGAGGCCGATCCCGAGCCGTTGACGTTGGCGAACTTGACCACGAAGTCGTTGATCGCCTCGATCGCCGGCGGCCCGGCGCGGCGCTGCTGGTCGCTGGCGGATTCCGCGTTCATGCCGCGGCCTCGATGCGCTCGCGGCAACCCGGCCCGGCGCGCACCAGGTCGAGCAGCGACTTCTGCATGTCCCAGGCGCCGGTCGGGCAGCGCTCGGCGCAGAGGCTGCAGTGCAGGCACACATCCTCGTCCTTCACCATCACCCGGCCGGTCTTGAGCGCCGGGGAAACGTACAGGTCCTGCGCCAGGTTCGGCGCCGGTGCGCGCAGCACATGCCGCAAGTCAGGCTCCGGCAGGGGCGCGACGAAGCTGATGCAGTCCATCGGGCAGATGTCCATGCAGGCGTCGCACTCGATGCAAAGGTCCTTGGCGAACACCGTTTGCACGTCGCAGTTCAGGCAGCGCTCGGCCTCGCGCAGCGCGGTGGCGACGTCGAAGCCGAGTTC
>CAMPGW010000040.1 GCA_946885735.1 uncultured Gammaproteobacteria bacterium | reverse complement strand
GAGCGACGAGAGGCACAGACCCATCGCCATGCAGAGTACGTTCTTGCGCAAGTTGTGGTGGGTGCTGCTTCTCATGGTCTCTCCCCGAGTGGTGCTCATGGTTGTTGTGGTGTGGCTACGAATCCGTAGTCCCATTGGTCGAAGTACAGGTTGCCGCCGCGCCACTCGACCTCGCCGCGTTGCGAATCGACGGTGTCCGAGCGCAGGTGCTGCTTGGCTGGCGTGAACTGCCGGCCGAAATCATCGTTGAAGGCGATCCGGTAGGCGTCGAGCCCACCGAGGTAGAAACCGGCGATCGCAGGATCCGGGTCGTCCATGCGGCCGGTGGTCACGTCCATGGGGATCCAGCCCATCGGCGCCACGTGCATCCAGCCCCAGTCATGCAGGTTGTCGTAGTCCCCGTCCGAATAGACCATGCCCGACTGCCAGCGCGCCGGGATTCCATTCAGCCGAAGCAGGGTCATCAGCAGCAGCGTCTGCTGCCCGCAGTCGGCGTGGCCGGCGTGCAACGCGTATTCGCTGATGTTGGGGATGGTGGAGTATTCCAGCGCGCCGGCCCAGGGAATGCGGTCCACGGCGGCGAAGAGCTTCTGCGCGATCGCCCACTTGTCGGTTTCGTCGCCGACGATGCGGCGGGAGAATTCGCGGATCGCCGGCGTGAACACGACGTGGGGCGGGCGTTCGCCGAGGTGTTCGGCCAATGCCTCCGCAGACTCGGCGGCGCCCGCGCGCGACGCATCGGCGAGCCGGTACTGGCCGGATACGGTGAGTTCGTAGCGGATCTCGAAACGCGTCGGCTTGCCCGCCTCCGCCTTGGCTTCCATGTAGACCGTACGCATCGGCGCGGAGGCCGGCGCGATTTCATGGGCCGCTGGCGTGGTGCCCAGCAGGCGCAGGCTTTCCTGATGCCCGGGAATCTCGCGCGGATAGGGAATCCAGGCTCGCAGGGTCTCACCGGCCGGCACGGCATCGGCGTCCACGGTCAGGTGCTGGACGACCTGCACCTTGCGCGAGGCGGCGCCGCCCGCGACCGCCGCGTCACGGACTTCGCGGTGGTGCGCGTTGGGGCTCTCCATCGGCCCGTCCACGAGCGGCGTGGGCGGATCGCGCCGCGCGAAGGCTTCGGGACTGAGACGGAACAGGTTGGAGGGCGCGCGATTGAAATAGCGCACGCGGCCGTCGATCAGGCGCTTCTCGAGCAGGCCGGCCGCGTCCCAGCGCGTGAACTCGTCTTCGCGCAGGTCCGGCACCTGGCGGCGCACGCGCGCCATCGCCTGGTCACGGTCGAGGCTGAAGTCCAGCAGGATGCGACGCATGCGCTCGCGCTCGTCGCGCAACGCAATGGCGTCCGGTGGGGACGACGCGGGCTCGGCCTGGGCGATCGCGCGCTCGGCCTCGACGAAGCGACCCTCGTCGACCAGCGACCGGACGCGCTCCAGGACCGTCGGGCCATCCGGCGCGGACGCGGCCGCGGCCCCGACGAGCGCGCACGTCGCCAGCATTGCCGCCAGTCCACCGCGGAGCAGTGCGCCGCCGAGCCCGCCACGCATGGCCGGGCGAGCCAAGTCCCGTACCTCGAGCTTGCCCACCCCTACCCCCGGAAAAACGTGTGAAACCGCTGTGTAACATATGAAAAGGGCATGGTCAATAATTTATTCTTATCTGCTATATTCCGCGAATCAGCTATTCCGAGCGCAACCCTTGCCTGCGCTCAACGGGGGAATCCGAGATGAAACCAAGCACCCTGCTGCGTCCGCTTTTCGCCCTCGGCCTCGCGTTGGCCTGCCACGCGATCGCGGCCAAGGAACCCATGGCCCCGGCGACGTCCACGGGCGTTCCCGGCGTCGAGTCGGAACAGCTGGAGCCCGGCTTCTGGATCGCGCAGCTGCCCACGCCCGATCGCGTGCTGATGGACACCGCGGCGATCGCGGCGCAAAACGCCGCCTTGCTGCGCGAGGACGACTCCCTGTACCGCGTGGACGCGCTGCCTGACACGCTGTCGCGTAGCCAGGTGCGGGGATGGATCGAAGGGATCTCGCGCAAGCCCGAGGCGCCACGCTTCGACGCCGCCGGCGCACCCATCGCCGCCGCCGTCTTCGATGGCATGGTCCGCGAGCTCGCACTGGACGCCATTCCCGAAAGCCAAGCCACCCGCTTCGGCCTGGTGGTGCGACGCGCCTCGCTGCGCAGCTTCCCGAACGCGCTGCGCGTCTTCAGCCGCGCAGGCGACCACGACATCGACCGCTTCCAGGAGAGCGCGCTGTTCCCGGGCACGCCGGTGGCGATCGCCCATGCCAGCGCCGATGGCCAGTGGCTGTTCGTCGTCTCGCCGCGCTACGCGGCCTGGATCGAGGCCGCCGCCGTCGCCGAGGGTCCGCGGGCCCGCGTGTTCGACTACGTCGCCCGCGCCGAGGCGGGTCGCATCGTCACCGGCGCGAAGGTGCTCACCGTCCATACCATCGAAGCCCCGCGCGTGTCCGAGCTGCAACTGGACATGGGCGTGCGCCTGTCCCTGCTGCCGATGCCTGCCGACGGTCTCGTCAATGGCCAGCATGCGCACGCCGCGTGGATCGTCGAGTTGCCGGTGCGCGAGCCGGATGGATCGCTCGGCTTCTCGCCCGCGCTGCTGCAGCGCAATACCGACACCGCGCCGGCGCCGCTGGCGCTGACCGAAGCCAACCTGATCCGCCAGGCCTTCAAGTTCCTGGGCGAGCGCTATGGCTGGGGCCACGGCTACAACGGCCGCGACTGCAGCGGCTTCGTGTCGGAGATCTACGCCTCGATGGGGGTGTTGTTGCCGCGCAACACCAGCGACCAGTCGGTCAGCCCGGCGCTGCGTCGCACGGTGCTGGGGCCGGGCGTGAGCACCGCCGAACGGCGCGCCGCGATCGACGCATTGCAGGTCGGCGACCTCATCTACATCCCCGGCCACGTGATGATGATGCTCGGCCGCATCGACGGCCGACCCTACGTCATCCACGACACCAACGGCGGCACCGTCGCCGACGGCCAGGGCGGGCTGCGTTCGCTGCGCCTCAACGGCGTGTCGGTCACGCCGCTGGAGCCGCTGCGCTTCGACGGCGAGGCCAGCTACATCGACCGGGCCACCAATATCGTCCACCTGCGTCGCTGATCCGACCTTTCCTCCCCAACATTCCGCCAAGGGCCTCCATGAAGATCAGCCGGATCCAGCTCGCGATGCTGCGCGTGCCGCTGAAGACGCCGTTCAAGACCGCGCTGCGCACCGTCGAGGCGGTCGAGGACGTGGTGGTGATCATCACCACCGACACCGGCCACGTCGGCTATGGCGAGGCGCCGGCCACCGCGGTGATCACCGGCGACACCCATGGCTCGATCATCGAGGCGATCCGCAGGGTCATCGGGCCGCGCATCATCGGCCAGGAAGTCGCCAACCTCAATCGCCTCACCCGCCTGGTGCAGGGCGCGATGGAGAACAACTTCAGCGCCAAGGCGGCGGTGGAGATCGCCCTGTACGACCTCTGGGGCCAGCTGTACGACGCACCGCTCTACAAGCTGCTCGGCGGCGGCGATCCGGTGGTGACCACCGACATCACCATCAGCGTGGACTACATCGACAAGATGGTCGCCGACTCACTCGCCGCGGTGGACCGCGGCTTCGAGTCGCTGAAGATCAAGGTCGGCAAGGACATGGGCGTGGACATCGAGCGGGTCAAGGCGATCCACGCCGCCGTCGAGGGCCGCGCCCTGCTGCGGCTGGACGCCAACCAGGGCTGGACCGCCAAGCAGGCGGTCACCGCCATGCACGCGCTCGAGGATGCCGGCGTGCACCTGGAACTGCTCGAGCAGCCGGTCCGGGCGAAGGACATCGAGGGCCTGAAGTACGTCACCGAGCGCGTCAACGCGCCGGTGATGGCGGACGAAAGCGTGTTCGGCCCCGCCGAGGTGATCGACCTGATCAAGCGTCGCGCGGCCGACATCATCAACATCAAGCTGATGAAGACCGGTGGCCTGTCGAATGCGATCCGCATCGCCGACATCGCCTCGCTGTACGGCGTGGAGTGCATGATCGGCTGCATGATCGAGTCCAGCATCAGCGTGGCGGCGGCGGTGCACCTGGCCGTGGCCAAGGCCGACGTCATCACCAAGGTGGACCTGGACGGCCCGTCCCTGTGCCAGTTCGACCCGGTGGACGGCGGCGTGGTGTTCAACGAATCGGAGATCTCGGTGACCGACGCGCCGGGGCTGGGGATCCGCGCCATCCGCGGCCTCGAAATGCTGCCGGACTGACGCGCCGCGCATGTCCTCGCTGCTCAAGATCCGGGCCGGACGCGACCAGATGTCGGCCATCGAGCGGCGCATCGCCGATTTCATCCTCGACAACGCCCACTTGCTGCGCGACTACAGCTCGCAGCAGCTGGCCGATGCGCTGCGGATCAGCCAGTCGAGCGTGGTCAAGTTCAGCCAGAAGCTCGGCTTCAAGGGCTATCCCGACCTGAAGTTCTCGGTCGGCCAGGACTTCGCCCGCGGCGACGGCGCCGAGGAATCCGCGGCCGCCGCGGCGGTGCCCGCCACCCCGCACTCGGCGCTGTCCGAGGCCCTGTGGCAGGCCAAGTCGCAGGCCGAACGCGAGACGCGCCTGATCAACCCAGCCGAATCGCTGGACTCGATCGCCGCGATGATCAACGCGGCCGACAAGGTCTTCGTCATCGGCCTGGGCGCCGACGGGATCCCGGCGCGGGCCTTCGCGCTGGCGCTTTCCACGCTGGGCATCCTGGCCTTGCACCATTTCGACACCGCGCTGATGGCCAGCGCCAGTTCGGCCGCCGCGCGCGGCGACGTGCTGGTGGCGTTCTCCGAGCATGGCCGGCAGCCGGCACTGTGCCAGGTCGCCCGGCAATTCCATGACCACGGCGGCGTGGTCATCTCGGTGACCCGCCATTCCTCGAATGCACTGCGCGCCATCGCCGATGTCGCCCTGCTCGTTTCCGCCCATGACGAGCGCGGGGAGCTCGAGCCGCTGCTGTATCGCGCGGCCCTGCAGCACCTGCTCGACCTCGTCTTCATGCTTTTGTGCGAAGGTGACGAACGCCGGCTTTCGCAGCTGGCCGCCAACCTCGACCGCGCCCGGAGCCTGCTCGATCCATGACACGCCACCTTCGTTCGATCCTCGCCGCGACCTGTGCCTTGTGGCTGTCCTTGCCGCTGGCCGGCTGCGCCACCCGCGCAGCCACCCCCGTCGCCGCCACCGCCACCGCAGCGGCCGACGCGAACTGGCGCGACGCGCGCCAACTCGTGCTGGTGGTCACCCCAAGCGCCGACTCCACCACCGGGCGCATGCGCGCCTTCGAACGCACAAAGGATGGATGGCAGCCGGCCGGCGATGCCTTCCCGATCACCGTCGGCCGCACGGGGATCGCCTGGGGGCGTGGCCTGCACCCGCCGCAGCCCGGACTCGCCAAGCGCGAAGGCGATGGCCGCGCGCCCGCCGGCGTGTTCCGCATCGGCGACGCGTTCGGCTATGCCCCGCGGGCGGCGACCGGGCTCGACTACGCGCCGATGGGCGCGAACCACTGGTGCATCGACGTGGACGGTTCGCCGCTCTACAACCGCATCGTGGATTCACGCGAGGTCGGCGCCGCCGCGGTAGAGGGCTCGAGCGAGCCGATGCGGCGCGACCTGCAAGCCGGCGGCGACCAGCGCTACCGGCTTGGCTTCGTCATCGAACACAACGCCGACGCGCAGGCCGGCGGCGGCAGCTGCATCTTCGCGCACCTCTGGAAGGCCCCGGGTGAACCCACCGCAGGCTGCACCGCCATGGGCCCCGCGGCGATGGCACGCCTGCTGGCCTGGCTGCGCGCCGATGCAAGGCCGGTGTTCGTGCAGCTCACCGCGGCCGATGCCGCCCGTCTGGCGCCCGAGTGGCGCCTGCCTTCGATCGACGACTGAGGACGCAGGATGTCGCAATCCTTGAAAGTACTGTTGGCGCTGCTGCTGGGCGCGGTGATCGGGCTGGTCCTGGCGCGGGTGGATCCGGTCGCCGCCGAAACCACTGCCGGCGTGCTGCAACCGGTCGGCCGCCTCTGGCTCAATGCGCTGCAGATGACCATCGTGCCTTTGGTCGTATCGCTGCTGGTGATCGGCGTGGCCGCCGCCAGCGATGCGCTCGCGTCCGGGCGCCTGGCGCGTGACGCCATGGCCTGGTTCGTCGGACTGCTGACGTTCGCGGCGATCGCGGCGGCGCTGGTCGGGCCGCTGGTGCTCTCGATGTTGCCGCGCGATCCGGCGCTGGTGGAAACCCTGCGGGCAGCGATCAGCGGGCCGGTGACCGCCCCGGTGGCGACCGGTTTCGCCGACTGGTTCGCCAACGTCATTCCCACCAATGCGATCGCCGCGGCCGCGCAGGGTGCGATCGTGCCGCTGGTCGTGTTCACCCTCTTCCTTGCGTTCGCGCTGGCGCGGCTGGACGCCGAACGTCGCGCACCGCTGCTGGCGGTGTTCCAGTCGCTGGCCGACGCCATGGGCGTGGTGGTGGGCTGGATCCTGCGCGCGGCGCCGATCGGGGTGTTCGCGTTGATCCTGCCGGTCTGCGCGCGCGCCGGCGCCGGCATGCTCGGCGCCTTGGGCGTGTACATCCTGCTGTTGTGCGCGATGTACCTGGCGATGACCGCCCTGCTCTACGGCGTCGCGGTGGTGTTCGGCCGCGAGTCGCTGCGCCGCTTCGCGGTGGGCATCCTGCCGGCGCAGGCGGTGGCGGCCAGCACGCAGTCCTCGCTGGCCTCGCTGCCGGCGATGATCGATTGCACCCGCAACAAGCTCGGCTACTCCACCGGCGTCACCGCGCTGGTACTGCCGATGGCGGTGTCGCTGTTCCGCATCACCAGCCCGATCCAGTACATGGGCGTGGCGGCCTTCATCGCCTGGGCCTATGGCATCGACATCTCCATGCAGCAGATGGCCGTGGGCGTCGCCCTCTCGGTGGTCATCAGCATCGGCTCGGTCGGGCTGCCGGGCCAGGCCAGCTTCATGGGCACCAACCTGCCGGTGGTGCAGGCCATGGGCCTGCCGGTCGAACCGCTCGGCCTGCTGCTGGCGGTGGACATGGTGCCGGACATCTTCGCCACGGTCGGCAACGTGACCGCCGACATGGCGGCGACCTCGGTGCTGGCGAAGGATCGCGTGGACGCGAGTCCCGCGGATGCGGCCGCGATGGCCGCGGAGCCGGGCTGAGCCCTACTCGAAGGCGCCGACGCTGTCGCGGGCGAGGTTGTCGAAGCGCGTGTACTCGCCGAAGAACTTCAGCTTGCAGGTGCCGGTCGGGCCGTTACGCTGCTTGCCGATGATGACCTCGGCCAGCCCGCGGTCGGCCGATTCCTTGTTGTAGTACTCGTCGCGGTAGATGAAGACGATGATGTCGGCATCCTGCTCGATGGCGCCGGATTCGCGCAGGTCGGCCATCACCGGGCGCTTGTCGGTACGCGATTCCAGGCCGCGGTTGAGCTGCGACAGGGCGATCACCGGGACGTTGAGCTCCTTGGCCAGCGCCTTGAGCGAGCGCGAGATCTCGGAGATCTCGGTCGCGCGGTTCTCGCCGGTGCCCGGCACGGTCATCAGCTGCAGGTAGTCGATCACGATCAGGCCGAGGTCGTGCTCGCGCTTGATCCGGCGCGCCTTCGACCGCAGCACGTCCGGCGAAAGGGCCGGCGTGTCGTCAATGAAGATCTTCACGTCCGAAAGCATCTTGATCGCCATGTTCACCCGCGACCAGTCCTCGTCCTCGAGCTGGCCGGTGCGCAGGCGCGTGGCGTTGATGCGGCCGATGGAGGAGATCAGGCGGAAGGCCAGCTGCGAGGCCGACATTTCCATCGAGTACACCGCCACCGCCTTCTTGGTCTTGAGCGCGGCGTACTCGGCCATGTTCAGCGCCAGCGTGGTTTTTCCCATCGCCGGACGTGCCGCCAGGATGATCAGGTCCGAGGGCTGCAGGCCCGCGGTCATCTCGTCGAAGTCGTGGAAGCCGGTGGGCAGGCCGGTGACGGTGCCCTGGTTCTCGTAGCGCTCCTGCAGCAGCTGGAAGGCTTCCTTCATCGCCTCGCGCAGCGGCACGAAGTCGGCGCGGCCGCGGCGGCCCTGCTCGGCGATCTTGAAGACCTTCATCTCGGCCGCCGACAGCACTTCCTGGCTGTCGCGCCCTTCCGGCTGGAAGCCGTCGTTGACGATCTCGGTACCGGCCTCGATCAGCTGCCGCAGCACCGCCTTCTCGCGCACGATCTCGGCGTAGGCTCGGATGTTGGCGGCGCTCGGCGTGGTGCTGGCGAGCTCGATCAGGTAGCCGGTGCCGCCGATCTGCTCGGAGAGGTTGTTGGCCTCGAACCATTCGCCGAGCGTGACCGCGTCGAAGGGCTTGTTCTTCTCCGACAGTTCGCGGATGGCGCGGTAGATCAGCCGGTGGTCGCGACGGTAGAAGTCGTGCTCGGTGAGGAAGTCGCCGACCCGGTCGAGCGATTCGGGCGCCAGCATAAGGCCGCCGATGACGGCCTGTTCAGCCTCCACCGATTGCGGTGGGACGCGCAGCGTGTCGAGGCGCGAGTCGGTGCGGAAGGATTCGGGTCTGGCGGCCATCGGGTCCCTGGGATCGAGCGTGGACGGCGTCGAGGACGGGCGTCAGGTCCCCATCGTACCGGTTCGGCGGTGGAAGCGTTGCGCATAAGCCTGTGGATATTCGGTGCGCATCTCATAGCCCCCGGATGTCTCATGGGCCGCGACGCAGCCTCGCGTATGCTATCGGCCGGCCCAGACGCACCCGCTTGGAGACGGAATGAAGCAACAGGTTTTCTCGGTCGCGCGTCGAGCCTGGTCGCGCTTGCCGCAAGCCTTGCGCCACGCGCCGGCGGTGCTGCACGCAGCCACGCGGCTGCGTGGCTGGCTTGCGCCCGCAGCCGTTCCAATGGCTCTCACGCCGGCGCAGCCGCCGCAACTCGCTGCCGCGCCGCCCGACCCCGTGCAGGCGCCCGCAGTCTCGCCTGCCGAGCCGGGTTCTGCCGACGCAGTTCGCGTGATCCGCACCCTCGATGAACTCGACGACATGATCGCGCGGCTTGAAGCGGCAGCCGCGATCTCCGACGACGACCTGCGCCGGACTTTCGCCACTTTCCGCATGGAGTTCCCGCTGGAGCTTCCGGCCGATCCGGATTCGCCGGAGTGGCGCGCCGCGCAGATGCGCCTGTACGAGTGGCTGCACGGCAAGCCCTATGCCGTCGTCAACGAGGTTTCGGCATTCGATGTGGAAGCGGCGGTGCGCCGGCCGTTTCCGTACCTGACCCAGAGCGCCGACACCGTCGGCAACCAGCTGATCGCAGTCGGGCACGTGGTGCGCACGCTCGGCCTCGGTCCCGGGCAAAGCGTGCTGGAATTCGGCCCCGGCTGGGGCAACACCACCATTGCGCTGGCGAGGATGGGCTGCAGGGTGACAGCGGTGGACGTGGAGCCCAACTTCCTGGCGCTGATCGACCGGCGTGCCGCGATGAAGGGCCTGGAGATCGAGACGATCCTTGGCGATTTCTCGCTCGCGGAAACGATCGACCGGCGCTTCGACGCGGTGCTGTTCTTCGAATGCTTCCACCATTGCGCAGACCACCAGGCGCTGGTGGCGGCACTGGAGCGGATCGTCGCCCCCGGAGGCAAGGTGGTGTTCGCCGCGGAGCCGATCCTGGACGAGTTCCCCATCGCCTGGGGCCTGCGGCTGGACGGTGAATCGCTGTGGGCGATTCGTCGCAACGGCTGGCTGGAGCTCGGCTTCCAGGAGACCTACTTCCGCGGCCTGCTCGACCGGCATGGCTGGAAGGTGGACAAGGTCGTGTGCACGGAGACGCCCTGGGGCGTGGCCTTCGTGGCCCGGCGCAAGTCAGAGGCCACGACGGCGGCGGCCTGAAACGAAAAAGGCCGCCCGAAGGCGGCCTTTTCCAAACAGCTTGCGCGGGGCTTACGCTTCCGGCGCGACGATGACCTTGACCTTGGTCTCGACGTCGGCGTGCAGGTGCACGGTGACCTCGAACTCGCCGGTGCGGCGGATCGGGCCTTCGCCCATCACCACTTCCGACTTCTCGACCTTGTGGCCGGCGGCGGTCAGCGCCTCGGCGATGTCGCGGGTGCCGACCGAGCCGAACAGCTTGCCTTCGGTGGAGGCGTTGGCGGTGATGGTCACTTCCGCGCCCTCGAGGCTGGCCAGGCGCTTCTGCGCGTCGGCCAGCACGGCGTCGGCCTTGGCCTGGTACTCGGCGCGCTTGGTCTCGAACATGGCGACATTGGCGGCGGTGGCGGGCACGGCCTTGCCGGTCGGGACCAGGAAGTTGCGGCCGTAGCCGGGCTTGACGTCGACGGTGTCGCCCAGGCCGCCGAGGTTGACGACCTTCTGCAAAAGAATCAGCTTCATTTCATTGCTCCGTTACGTTAGCGGGGCGCGTGCGCTGCACGGCCCCGCAACTGTGGCTGTCCGTAAGGACGGATCGTCCGTGGATCAGACGTTGTGGTTGTCGGTGTACGGGATCAGGGCCAGGAAGCGCGCGCGCTTGATGGCGGCCTGCAGCTGGCGCTGGTACTTGGCCTTGGTGCCGGTGATGCGGCTCGGGACGATCTTGCCGTTCTCGCTCAGGTACTGGCGCAGGGTGCCCAGGTCCTTGTAGTCGATCTCGGTGACGCCCTCGGCGGTGAACTTGCAGAACTTGCGGCGGCGGAAGAACTTGGACATGTGCGTGCTCCTCAGGCGGCGTCGGCAGCGGCTTCGGGGCCGCCTTCGGTGGTTTCATCGTCGCGGCGACGGCGGTCGCCCTTCTCGTCCTTGCTCTTCAGGATCAGGCTCGCCTCGGTATCGGCGCCGGGGCGCGCGATGACGAGGTGGCGCAGGACGGCGTCGTTGAAGCGGAAGCTGTCGGTCAGCTCGGTCAGGGCCTTCTGGTTGCACTCGATGTTCATGAGCACGTAGTGGGCCTTGACCAGGTTCTCGATCGGGTAGGCCAGCTGGCGGCGGCCCCAGTCTTCCAGGCGGTGGATCTGGCCGGCGTCGCCTTCGATCAGGGCGCGGTAGCGCTCGATCATGGCGGGCACCTGCTCGCTCTGGTCCGGATGGACCATGAACACGATTTCGTAGTGACGCATGGGGTTTCCTTGAGTCTTGTGGATACGGCTCACTGGCCGCAGCCCCCGGCCGGATGCCGTGGAGCAAGACCCCAGGGGGCGAACCACCCCGGGGAGCCGCGCATTATGCCTGAGGAATCCGGGACTTGCGAGCCTTCACTGCGCTCGCGGGGGTGGAAGGCCGGCGGGCCGGAGGCCCGCTCCGACCCTCAGGGCTGGATGGACGTGGTAAAGCTCTCGCCGCAGCCGCACTCGGCGGCCATCCGCGGGTTGTCGAAGCTGAACTGCTGGTTGAGCCCGCTGCGCACGAAGTCGATGCGGGTGCCATCCACCAGCGGCAGGCTGGCCGCATCCACCCGCACCGCGACGCCGTCCTGCTCGAACACCGCGTCGTCGGGACGGGCCTCGGTCGCCATGTCCACCACGTAGGCCCAGCCCGAGCAGCCGGCCTTGCGCACGCCGAAACGCAGGCCATGCGCGCCCGGCGTGGCGGCGAGGAACTCGCGGACGCGTTCGACGGCGGCGGGACTGAGGGTGACGGCCATGGATCGTTCTCCGGTGCAGCGCGAGTATAGCCGGGCTGGGTGAAGCGGCCCGCGCCCGGTTAAACTCGCGGTCTTCACCTTATGTGGGCCACGGCGCCCGGAGATTCAAGGCATGGCAGTGCTCAGCGTCCAACAGGCGCTCGCCGGCGGCTCGGCCGCGGGCAGCGAGGTCACGGTCAAGGGCTGGGTCCGCACCCGCCGCGACTCCAAGGCCGGCCTGAGCTTCGTCAACCTCAGCGACGGTTCCTGCTTCGGCACCCTGCAGGTGGTCGCGCCCTCCTCCCTCGGCAATTACGAGGAGGAAGTGAAGCGACTGACCGCCGGTTGCGCGATCGTCGCCAGCGGCACGCTGGTGCCCTCGCAGGGCCAGGGCCAGAGCTTCGAGCTGCAGGCCTCGTCCATCGAGGTCGTCGGCTGGGTCGAGGATCCGGAAACCTACCCGATCCAGCCCAAGGCCCACTCGCTCGAGTTCCTGCGCGAGGTCGCGCACCTGCGCCCGCGCACCAACCTGTTTGGCGCCGTGACCCGCATCCGCCACTGCATGGCGATGGCGATCCACCGCTTCTTCCACGAACAGGGCTTCTACTGGGTCAACACGCCGATCATCTCGACCTCCGACGCCGAGGGCGCGGGCCAGATGTTCCGCATCAGCACGCTGGACATGATGAACCTGCCGCGCACCGGCTCGGGCGAGGTGGATTACTCGAAGGACTTCTTCGGCAAGGAAGCCTTCCTCACCGTGTCTGGACAGCTCAACGTCGAGGCCTTCTGCCTGGCGCTGTCGAAGGTCTACACCTTCGGCCCGACCTTCCGCGCGGAGAACTCGCACACCACGCGCCACCTGGCCGAGTTCTGGATGATCGAGCCCGAGATCGCCTTCGCCGACCTCAACGACGACGCGCTGCTCGCGGAAAGATTCCTCAAGTACATCTTCAAGGCGGTGCTCGACGAGCGCGCCGACGACCTCGCCTTCCTGGCCGAGCGCGTCGAGAAGACCGCGATCAGCAAGCTGGAGTCCTTCATCGCCGCGCCCTTCGAGCGGATCGAGTACACCGATGCCGTCGCGCTGCTGCAGAAGTCCGGCGTGAAGTTCGACTTCCCGGTCGAATGGGGCCTGGACCTGCAGACCGAGCACGAACGCTGGCTGACCGAGGTCCATGTCGGACGTCCAGTCGTGGTGGTGAACTACCCCGAGCAGATCAAGAGCTTCTACATGCGCCTGAACGACGACGGCCGCACGGTCGCGGCGATGGACGTGCTGGCGCCGGGCATCGGCGAGATCATCGGCGGTTCGCAGCGCGAGGAACGCCTGGGCGTGCTCGACGCGCGCATCGCGCAGTTTGGGCTCGACCCCTCGCACTACGAGTGGTACCGCGACTTCCGCCGCTACGGCACGGTGCCGCACGCCGGCTTCGGCCTGGGCTTCGAGCGGCTGATCGTCTACGTCTGTGGGCTGTCGAACATCCGCGACGCCATCCCCTACCCGCGCGCGCCTGGCCTGGCGACCTTCTAGGGACATGGCGCAGGCGCTGCTGTTCCTCTTCCTCGGGCTGGCCGGATCGGCGGGGCCCGGGCATTTCGGAATGCGGGTGCTGGCCTTTCGCCAGCACCTCGACCGCCAGTTGGCCTTCCCGGCGGGAACCGAGGACGGCGGCCTGGCCTACAGCTGGTGGCTGATGCGCTTCGGCCAGCGCACGCTGCCGGATCCGGCACTGCGCCAGTTCGGCAACATCGCCGGCGTCATGGGCTGGATCACCCTGGTGGGCATCGCGGGTTCGGCCGTGTGCATCGCCGCCACTTCGTTCGGCTGAGGAGTTACGCCATGCAGGACCACGACGGCAACGAGACCGGAATCGAACGCGAGGAATGGTGGCTCGCCTCGCCCGAGCCGCTGCTGGTCTGGGCGCGCCTGCGGGTGCTGGACTCCGGTGTCGCGCAGGTGTTCGACAGCCACGGCGAAACCCTGACCTACGAGAGCGAGGACATGGCCCGCGCGGCGCTGATGGACGCCGACTTCCGCGCCCTCGAGGGCATGGACGAAGACGATGCGGAGGCGATCGGCATGATGCTCGAGGAACTGCAGGCGCCCTACGGCGAGGACGACGAGGCGCTGCTGCCGCAGATGATCCGCAACCTCGGGCCGCGCCATTGAACCCGCGCCACGCCCTGGTATGCGGTGCGTCGGAGGGCATCGGCCGCGCCACCGCCTTCGCGCTGGCCGGCGCCGGATTGTCGGTGACGGTGCTGTCGCGACGCATGGAGCGGCTGCGTGAACTGGTGTCCGAGTTGCCCGCGTCCGACGGCCAGGTGCATGGCTGCGTCGCCACCGATGCCAACGACAGCGCGGGGCTGGCCTCGGCCGTGGCGGCACTTTGCGCGAAGCGCCCGGTGCAGGTGCTGGTCAACAACACCGCCGGTCCGCCTGGCGGGCCGGCCCACGCCGCGCCGATCGACCAATACCTAGCTGTGTTCCGCCAGCATCTCGTCGCCAACCAGATCCTGGTGCAGGCCGTGTTGCCCGGCATGCGCGAAGCCGGCTTCGGCCGCATCGTCAACATCATCTCCACCTCGGTGAAAGAGCCGATCGCCAACCTCGGCGTCTCCAACACCGTGCGCGGCGCGGTGGCGAGCTGGGCCAAGACCCTGGCCTCCGAGCTGGGCGGCCAGGGCATCACCGTCAACAACGTGTTGCCGGGCTACACGCGCACGCAGCGACTCGAACAGATCCTCGACGAGCGCGCCGCCGCGTCGGGCAAGTCGCGCGAAGACATCGCCGCCGCCATGCTGGCGACGGTGCCGGCCGCGCGCTTCGCCGAACCGGCCGAGATCGCCGCGGCCGTGGCCTTCTTGTGCAGTCCGGAAGCGGGCTATATAAACGGGATCAATCTTCCGGTGGATGGCGGCAGGACACGCTCGCTATGACAGCAGGCCACGCGCCACGATGATCCGGCTCTCGCTCCTGATCGACGGCGAAGCGCGTGACGCCATCTCCGGCCAGTGGCTGGAGCTGCACGATCCAGCGACGGCGACGGTCTACGGCCAGTGCCCCGCCGGCGATGCGGGCGACGTCGACGCGGCCGTGCGCGCCGCGCAGGCCGCCTTCCCCGCCTGGTCCGCCCTGCCCGGCAGCGAACGCGCGCGCTGGCTGCAGCGGCTCGCCGATGCGCTGGAGGCGCGGCTGGAGGAATTCGCGCAAGCCGAGTCGCGCGACGCCGGAAAGCCGATCACCCTCGCCCGCGACGTCGAGATTCCCCGTGCCATCAGCAACCTGCGTTTCTTCGCGGCCGCGGCGATGCAGTTCGCCAGCGAATCCCACCAGGGCGAGGCCGGCCTCAACGTCACGCTGCGGCAGCCACTCGGCGCGGTGGCCTGTATCAGCCCATGGAACTTGCCGCTCTACCTGTTCACCTGGAAGATCGCCCCGGCGCTGGCCGCGGGCAACTGCGTGGTGGCCAAGCCCAGCGAAGTGACGCCGCTGACGGCGTGGATGCTCGGCGAACTCTCGCGCGACATCGGATTTCCGCCCGGCGTGCTGAACATCGTGCAGGGCCGCGGCGCCGAGGCCGGCCAGGCGCTGGTCGAGCACCCCGGCATCAAGGCGGTCTCCTTCACCGGCAGCACCGCGGTGGGGCGCGCGATCGCCGTGCATTGCGCCGGCGCGCTCAAGAAGGCCTCGCTCGAACTCGGCGGCAAAAATCCGACCGTTGTGTTCGCGGATGCGCAGCGCGAGCGGCTTTACGAGACGGTGCTGCGTTCGGCGTTCCAGAACGCCGGGCAGATCTGCCTGTGCGGCTCGCGCATCCTGGTCGAGCGTGCCTTCCACGACGAGTTCCGCGACGAACTGGTGGCGCGCGCATCGGCGCTGGTGGTGGGCGATCCGCTGGCTCCCGACACGCGGGTGGGACCGATGGTGTCGCAGGCGCACTTCGACAAGGTGATGGGCTACCTCGCGTTGGCGCGCGAGGAAGGCGCAAGCATCCTCTGCGGCGGCACGGCGCCGGACCTGGGCGGCGGCTGGTACGTCGCGCCGACCGTGATCGAAGGCCTCGGCCCGCAGGCGCGCTGCAACCGCGAGGAAATCTTCGGCCCCGTCGTCACCCTGCAGCCCTTCGACGACGAGGCGCAGGCGCTCGAACTCGCCAATGCCTCCGACTACGGTCTCGCTGCCAGTGTCTGGACCTCCGACCTCGGGCGCGCGCATCGCATGGCGACGCAGCTGGAGGCCGGCATCGTCTGGGTCAACACCTGGCTCGAACGCGACCTGCGCACGCCCTTCGGCGGCATGAAACAGTCGGGCCTGGGCCGCGAAGGCGGCCAGGAGGCGATGCGCTTCTTCACCGAACCCAAGAACGTGTGCTTCCACCTGGAGTGAACGATGGCCGAGCTGCGTGAACTGCTGGAGCGCAACCGCGAGTGGGCCGAACAGGTGCGTCGGGAGGATCCCGGCTTCTTCAAGCGCCTGTCCACCCAGCAGGCGCCAAAATACCTGTGGATCGGCTGTTCCGATTCGCGGGTGCCGGCCAACCAGATCACCGGGCTGATGCCGGGCGAGGTCTTCGTCCACCGCAACATCGCCAACGTGATGGTGCACACCGACCTCAACTGCCTGTCGGTGATCCAGTTCGCGGTGGACGTGCTGAAGGTCGAGCACATCCTGGTGGTCGGCCACTATGGCTGCGGCGGCGTACATGCCGCGCTGACCGGCGCCCGCGTCGGCCTGGCCGACAACTGGCTGCGGCACGTCGGCGACGTCGCCCTCAAGCATGCGGCGCTGCTGGAGGACGTCGACCTGGAAGCCTTGCGGCACGCCCGACTGTGCGAACTCAACGTGATCGAGCAGGTGGTGAACGTCTGCCAGACCACCATCGTCGAAGACGCCTGGCTGCGCGGGCAGGCCCTGTCCGTGCACGGCTGGGTGTACAGCCTGCTCGACGGACGGGTGCGGCAACTGGGCATGGACATCGATTCGCGCGACGCGCTGGCGGCCTCCTATGCCGACGCCATCGCCCGCTGCGCCCAGCCGGGAGTGCGCGAATGAGCGAGTCCGTGCATGCCGACACGGCGCCGAAGGCCGTGGGCCACTATCCGCATGCGCGCCGTGCCGGGCAGCTGCTGTTCCTGTCGGGCATCGGCCCGCGCGCGGCCGCCGACGACTCCATCCCCGGCAACGTGGTGGACGAGTACGGCGGGCTGCGCACCTACGACATCGTCGCGCAGTGCCACTCGGTATTCGCCAACGTGCGCGCGGTGCTCGAAGCCAGCGGCGCGCGCTGGGAGGACCTGGTGGACGTGACCGTGTACCTGACCGACATGGCGCGCGACTTCCGCGCCTACAACCGGGTGTGGGCCGAGTACTTCCCGGATGCCGCGAAGGCGCCCTGCCGCACGACGCTGGGGATCACCGCGCTGCCGACGCCGATCGCCATCGAACTCAAGTGCATCGCCGTGATTCCGGAGGTCCGCTGATGATTCCCGCCGCCTTCAACCTGCAGGACTGGATCGATCGCCACCGCCACCTGCTCAAGCCGCCGGTGGGCAACAAGTGCATCGTGGACGGCGATTTCATCGTGATGGTCGTCGGCGGCCCGAACCAGCGCACCGACTACCACTGGGAGGAAGGCCCGGAGTTCTTCCACCAGCTGGAAGGCGAGATGGTCCTGAAGATCCAGGAGGACGGCAAGGCGCGCGACATCCCGATCAAGGCCGGCGAGGTGTTCTACCTGCCGCCGCGCACGCCGCATTCCCCGCAGCGCATGGCCGACTCCATCGGCCTGGTGGTCGAGCGCAAGCGCCTGCCGCACGAGCAGGACGGGCTGATGTGGTTCTGCGAGCGCTGCAACCACAAGCTCTACGAAGAAACCTTCACCCTGGTGGACATCGAGAACGACTTCCCGGCGGTGTTCGACCGTTTCTACCGGTCCGACGCGCGCACCTGCGCCGCCTGCGGACACCTGAACCCGCGCCCGGCCCGCTACGACGAAGCCTGACCTCGCGTCGCGGCGGATCCATCGGCCCCGGCCGGGCCCGGGCGGTAGAATGGCGCCATGCTCAAGATCGATACCCACGCCCACTACCTGCCCCGCGACTGGCCCGACCTGGCCTCACGCTATGGCGACGCCCGCTTCCCGGTGATCCACCATGGCGAGGACGGCCGCCACCGCATCTACAAGGACGGCAAGTTCTTCCGCGAGATCTGGCCCAAGACCTGGGATCCCGACGTGCGGGTGGCCGATTACGCGCGTTTCGGCGTGCAGGTCCAGGTGATCAGCACGGTGCCGGTGATGTTCAGCTACACCAGCAAGCCGCAGCACGCACTGGAACTGCACCGCGCGCTCAACGAGCACATGGCGGACACCTGTCGCAGCCATCGGCGCCATTACGCGGGCATCGGCACGGTGCCGCTGCAGTCGCCGCGCCTGGCGGTGGAGGAACTCGAGCACTGCATGGAACAGCTCGACCTGCAGGGCGTGCAGGTCGGCTCGCACGTCAACGACTGGAACCTCGACGCCGACGAACTGCGGCCGTTCTGGGAAGCGGCGGAAGGCCTGGGCGCGGCGATCCTCGTGCATCCCTGGGACATGATGGGCGCCGACACCATGCCCAAGTACTGGATGCCCTGGCTGGTGGGCATGCCGGCGGAACAATCGCGCGCGGCCTGCGCGCTGATCTTCGGCGGCGTGCTGGAGCGGCACCCGAAGCTGAGGGTGTGCCTGGCGCACGGTGGCGGCAGCTTCCCCTACACCATCGGCCGCATCGAGCACGGCTTCAACATGCGCCCCGACCTGGTGGCGGTGGACAACCCGCGCAACCCGCGCGAGTACTTCGACCGCCTGTTCTTCGACTCCTGCGTGCACGACCCGCGCGCGCTGCGCTACCTGATCGATACCGCCGGCATCGAGCGCATCATGCTCGGCACCGACTACCCCTTCCCGCTCGGCGAGCAGGAACCCGGCAGTGGCATCGCGGCACTGGGCCTGGACGAAGCGGCGCAGGCGCGGCTCTACCACGGCACCGCGCTGGAGTGGCTGGGGCTGGGCAAGGCGCGCTTCGAATGAGCGGTATTTTCGACCCCTCGCACGCGGCGGCCCTCGACGCCGCCGATCCGCTGCGAGGCTTCCGCGACCGCTTCCATATCCCACGTCATCGCGACGGCGAGCAACTCTACTTCTGCGGCAACTCGCTAGGCCTGCAGCCCAAGGCCGTGCGCCCCGCCGTGCTGGAGGAGCTCGACGCCTGGGCGGGCCTCGGCGTGGAGGGCCACTTCCTCGGCCGCCATCCGTGGATGCCCTACCACGCCTTCGTGCGCGACTCGCTGGCGGCCTGCGTCGGCGCCGAGCCATCCGAAGTCGTGGCGATGAATACCCTGTCGGTGAACCTGCACCTGATGATGGTCAGCTTCTATCGCCCGACGGCGGAGCGGCACGCGATCCTGATCGAGGCCGGCGCGTTCCCGTCCGATCGGTACGCGGTCGAATCGCAGATCCGCTTCCACGGCTTTGATCCCGCCACCTCGCTGATCGAAGTCGAGCCTGACGAGGCCGCCGGAACGATCTCGATGGCGGCGCTCGAGCGTGCGCTGGCCGAGCACGGCGCGCGCGTCGCGCTGGTGCTGTGGCCAGGCGTGCAGTACCGCAGCGGCCAGGCCTTCGACCTGCGCGAGGTCGCGCGGCTGGGCCATGCGCGTGGCTGCATCGTTGGTTTCGACCTGGCGCATGCCGCCGGCAACCTGCCGCTGGCCCTGCACGACAGCGACGCGGACTTCGCGGCCTGGTGCAGCTACAAATACCTCAACTCCGGGCCGGGCGCCGTCGCCGGCTGCTTCGTGCACTCGCGTCATGCGCACACCGACCGCCCGCGCTTCGCCGGCTGGTGGGGGCACGACCAGGCGACGCGCTTCCGCATGGGCCCCGACTTCCAGCCGACGCCCGGCGCCGATGGCTGGCAACTGAGCAATCCGCCGATCCTGGCGCTGGCGCCGCTGCGGGTGTCGCTGGAACTGTTCGCCGAGGCCGGCATGGCGGCACTGCGGCGCAAGTCCCTCTCGTTGACGGGCTACCTCGAGGCGCTGATCCGTGAGCGCCTGTTCCGGGTGCTGGAGATCGTCACGCCGGGCGAGCCGGAGCGCCGGGGCTGCCAGTTGTCGCTGCGGGTCGTCGGCGGACGGGAGCGCGGGCGCGCGCTGTTCGAACACCTGGCGTCGCAGGGCATCATCGGCGACTGGCGCGAACCCGACGTCATCCGCATCTCGCCGGCGCCGCTCTACAACACCCATGCCGACGTACTCGGGTTTGCCCGCGCCGTCGAAGCATGGAGCGCGACCTGATGCAGCCCACCGCACGGCCCGTCACCATCGCCGGCGCCGGGCTGGCAGGCGCCCTGCTCGCCACCCTGCTGGCACGCCAGGGCTGGCAGGTCGAGGTCTTCGAGAAGCGCCCGGATCCGAGGGTGCGGGCTTACGAGGGCGGCCGCTCGATCAACCTCGCGCTGGCCGAACGCGGACTGCATGCGCTGCGCCAGGCCGGCCTGCAGGACGTGGTGATGGCGCAGGCGGTGATGATGCGCGGGCGCATGGTGCATGCGGCGGATGGCGGCACCCAGTTGCTGCGCTACGGCCGCGACGACAGCGAAGTGATCTGGTCGGTGCATCGCGGCCGGCTGAACCTGGCGCTGCTCGAGGCCGCCGAGGCCGCCGGCGCGCGCATCCACTTCGACGCGCGGCTGGATGGCGCGGATTTCGAGGCGCGCCGGCTGCGCCTGGTCAACGACCATGACCGCAGCGCACGCGAACTCGATTTCGACGTACTCATCGGTGCCGATGGCGCAGGGTCCGGCGTGCGCGCAGCGCTGTCGGGCCTGCTCGACCTGGGCGAGCGCTTCGAGCCGCTGGGCCACGGTTACAAGGAACTGGAAATCCCGCCCGCGCCCGGCGGCGGTTTCCGCCTGGAGCCGAACGCCCTGCACATCTGGCCGCGCGGCGGCTACATGTGCATCGCGCTGCCCAACACCGAGCAGACTTTCACGGTCACGCTGTTCCTGCCCAACGAAGGCGATCCGGGCTTCTCCACCATCGCCGACGTCGCCGCCGCACGCGCCTTGTTCGAGCGCGACTTCGCCGATGCCCTCGAACTGCTGCCCGGGTTCGAGCGCGACTGGATCGACAACCCGACCGGCGGGCTTGCCACCCTGCGACTGGCGCGTTGGCGCATCGACGGGCGCGCCGTGCTGCTCGGCGACGCCGCCCACGCCATGGTGCCCTTCCACGGCCAGGGCATGAACTGCGCCTTCGAGGACTGCGTGGCGCTGGCGCGGCACATCGCGGGCGCCGCCGACTGGGAATCCGCCTTCGCCGGCTTCGAGGCGGAGCGGCAACCCAATGCCAGGGCCATCCAGGACATGGCGCTGGAGAATTACGTCGAGATGCGCGACCAGGTGGACGATGCCGACTTCCTGTTGCGTCGCCAGCTCGAGCGCCTGCTGGCCGAGCGCCACCCGGGCCGCTTCGTGCCGCGCTACTCGATGGTCAGCTTCCTGCGCGTGCCCTACGCGACCGCCTACGCCCGCGGACAGGTTCAGCGGGAGATCCTCGTCGAGTGTTGTTCGGGACTCGAACGCCTGGACCAGGTCGACCTGGCCCGCGCGGACACGCTGGTGCTCGAACGCCTGGCGCCCCTGGACGCGGCGTGAGCGGCGAGCCGGCCAGCTTCCTCTGGTACGACCTGGAGACCTTCGGTCGCGACCCGCGGCGCGCGCGCATCGCGCAATTCGCCGCGATCCGGACCGATGCCGAGCTGCAGCCGGTCGGCGAGCCGATCTCGTTGTTCTGCCAGCCCGCTTCCGACCTGTTGCCCTCGCCGGAAGCCACGCTGATCACCCATATCACGCCGCAACGCGCCTTGCGCGAGGGCCTGCTGGAGGCGGAGTTCTTCGGGCGCCTGCAGGAAGAGTTCTCGCAGCCCGGCACCTGCGCGGTGGGTTACAACTCGCTGCGCTTCGACGACGAGTTCATCCGCTTCGGCCTGTACCGCAATTTCCACGACGCCTACGAGCGCGAGTGGCGCAACGGCAACTCGCGCTGGGACCTGCTCGACGTGATGCGCGCGGCGCGCGCGCTGCGCCCGGAGGGCCTCGCCTGGCCGCTGCGCGATGACGGCGCGCCGAGCTTCCGTCTGGAAGACCTGGCTGGCGCCAACGGCACGCGCGAAGGCATGGCGCACGAGGCGCTGTCGGACGTGCGCGCGCTGCTCGGCCTGGCCCGCAAGTTGCGGGCGGCGCAGCCGCGGTTCTGGGACTACCTGCTCAGGCTACGCGACAAGCGCCACTGCGGCGGCCTGCTCGATCCGGTGGCGGGCGAGCCCTTGCTGCACATTTCCGGCCGCTATCCCGCCGCCCGCCACTGCGCCGCCCTCGTGTTGCCGCTGGCCCGGCATCCACGCATCGACTCGCGGGTGATTGCCTGCGACCTGGACGCCGACCCGGCCGCCCTGCTCGCGCTGTCGCCGGACGAGATCGCGGACCGCCTGTACACGCCCGCCGCCGACCTGCCGGAGGGCGAGTCGCGCATTCCGCTCAAGGAAATCCACAGCAATCGCTGCCCGGTGCTGGTGCCGCTGGCGCACCTGCGCGATGCGGATTTCGATCGCCTCGGCATCGATCGCGAAGCGTGCCTGGCGAATGCCGCCCGCCTGCGCGGCGCTCCGGGCCTGGCCGAGAAGGTGCGGCGGGTGTTCGCGAGCGAGTCGGCGCGTGCGCCCTCCGACGCCGACGCCGGCCTCTACGACGGCTTCGTCGCCGACGCCGACAAGCGCCTGTTCGCACGCATCCGCAGCAGCACGCCCGCAGGCCTGGCCGCACTGGCGGCCGAACTGCGCGATCCGCGCATGCCCGACCTGCTGTTCCGCTACCGCGCGCGCAACTGGCCCGACTCGCTCTCGCCGGAGGAACGGCGGCAGTGGGACGACTACCGGCGCCGTCGCCTGGGCAGCGACTGCGGCCTGTCCGAATACTGCTTCGCTTCCTACCTCGAGACCATCGCGGGCCTGCGCGGCACGCGTCCCGAGGGCGCCGACCAGGCGCTGCTGGACGCACTCGAATCCTGGGGCCGGATGCTGGAAGCGGAGCTTGCCGACGCCCCCGAGACCCTGCCGCTGTTCTGATCCCCGATGGCCGAGCCCTACTTCGACGCGAAGACCTTCCGTTTCCTGCGCGCGCTCGCGCGCAACAACAACCGCGAGTGGTTCGCCGCGCACCGTGGCGACTACGAGTCCCGCCTGCGCGATCCGTTCCTGCGCCTGATCGGCGACCTGGCGCCCGACCTGCGCACGGTGAGCGAGCATTACCGTGCCGATCCGCGCGGCGTCGGCGGGTCCCTGTTCCGCATCCACCGAGACACCCGCTTCTCGAACGACAAGACGCCGTACAAGACCTGGTCGGGCGCGCGCTTCTTCCACGCCCGCCACAAGCAGGTCCCGACGCCTTCCTTCTACCTGCACCTGCAGCCGGGCCAGTGCTTCATCGGCGCCGGGCTCTGGCACCCCGAGCCGGACACGCAGCGCCGCATCCGCCAGTTCATCTTCGACAATCCCGGCGCGTGGAAGGCCGCGACCCGGGACGCCGCTTTCCGGCGACGCTACGACATGGATGGCGAGGCGCTGGTGCGGCCGCCACGCGGCTATCCCGCCGACCACGAGTTGATCGAGGACCTCAAGCGCAAGAACTTCGTCGCCATGGCGCCGGTGGATGACGAGATCGTGCTCGGCCCCCGGCTGCGCGCGCAGGTGGCGTCGCACCTTGCCGGCCTGGCGCCCTTCGTGGACTACCTGTGTGCCGCGCTGGACGTGGAATTCTGAACCCGGAAAACAGCAAGGGCTCCCGAAGGAGCCCTTGCATCGATGCAGCTACCGCTTGTTGGAGGGCTTACTTGCCCTTCTTGCAGGTGTAGACGTTGACGTCGTCCAGGTACCAGCCCACGCCGCCTCCGCAGATGTCGGTGCCCATGTCGAAGCGCACCTGCACCTTCTGCCCGCCCGTCACGTAGGGCGACAGGTCGATGATCGACTGGCCCCACGAGCCGGAGAGCGACCCACCGTCGGCGCCGGTGAAGGCCTGCTGGCTCGCCATCGGGTTGGTATTGCCCGGCGCGGCGTTGAGCAGGTAGTTGTAGCTGTTGCGCTCGAAGTGGGTGTAATCCACCACTTGCCACGGGCCGCCGTTGACGCTGAGCTTGATGTTGGCGCCGTCCCAGCCAAGTTCGGTGGCCACCCAATGGTCGAAGGACAACTTGGGCTTGGCGGCGGACTTGGCGATGGTGATCACCGGGCTGTAGAGGTGCAGCACGCCCGACTGGTCATCGCTGTAGCTGCAGGTTCCGTAGTGCGGATCCGGGGCGAAGAAGGCCCGGCCCGGGCGCTTGTCCGGCAGCGAGGCAACCAGTGACCAGTCGCGCGGCACGAACTGCGCCGGGTTGACCGCCGTGCGGCTGATGGTCCAGCGATCGAGCGCCGAGTCTCCGGCGTCGAAGTTGCTGCTGAAGAAGCTCGAGGGCTTCTCGCCCGCACCGCACATGTTCCCCTCGCCCGGATCCAGCAAGGGCTGGAAGTTGCACTGCACCGGCGGCGAACGCATCTCGACGGCCTTCAAGGTCGTCGCCAGCTGGCCGCAATCGGCCGCGCTGATGCTCTGGCCCGACGGGGCGCCGGTCTGCAGGTCCGGAACCTCCGTGCCGACCAGGTCGGAACAGCTCTGCTCGAGGGCATCGGCATGGTCGACGAAATCGCTGACCGGGTTCTGGTAAACCGACTGCGCGCGGAAATAGATCTGCGCCGCCTTGGTCAGGCCGATGCCGGTGATGCTCTCGCCGTTGTACGTTCCGCCGTCCACCAGCAACGCGTAAGCGTGGTTCGGCACGCCGGAGTTGAGGTGGACGCCGCCCTGGTCGGTGCTGCTGTTGGCCACCGTCGCGCAGTAGTACTGCTGGTCGCTGATCTTGCCCGGGTTGCCGAAGCAGGTCGGGTTCCACATGTCGCGCAGCGCGCCGACCAGGCCGGTCGC
>CAMPGW010000039.1 GCA_946885735.1 uncultured Gammaproteobacteria bacterium | reverse complement strand
CCGGACCTGAAGGCCAACCAGAACATGATGCAGTTGTCGGAGGAGCTGACGTCCACCGAGAACCGCGTCGCCTTCGCCCGCCAGGCCTTCAACGACTCGGTGATGGCCTACAACAACCGCCGCGAGGTCTTCCCCTCCAGCATCGTGGCGGGCATGTTCAACTTCGCGCCGGCGGCGCTGCTCGAGATCACCGAGCCCGCGCAGCGCGAGGCGCCGAAGGTCTCGTTCTGAATTTCTTCGAGCGCCAGGACCTGGCCAGGCGCCAGTCCCGGCGCCTGGTGATCCTGTTCACGCTGGCGGTGCTGGCCATCGTCGCGGCGGTGGACGTGGTGTTCATGCTCGCCTTCGGCGGGCTCGGGCCGGACGACACGCCGGCCGACTTCTGGGGCGCGCTGGTGCTGTCCTCGCTGGTCACGCTGGGCATCATCGGTTGCGCCAGCCTGTTCCGCACCGCCTCGCTGCGCAGCGGCGGCGCCGCGGTGGCGCAGCAGCTCGGCGCCACGCCGGTGGCCGAGGACACCAGCGACTTCAACCTGCGCCGCCTGCGGAATGTGGTGGAAGAGATCGCGATCGCCTCCGGCGTGCCGGTGCCGCAGGTGTTCGTGATGGAGGAGGAGTCGGCGATCAACGCCTTCGCCGCCGGCTACGCGCCCAGCGACGCCAGCATCACCGTCACCCGCGGCGCACTCGAGCGGCTCAACCGCGACGAGTTGCAGGGCGTGATCGCGCATGAGTTCAGCCACGTGCTCAACGGCGACATGCGCCTGAACATCCGCCTGATCGGGCTGCTGTTCGGCATCCTGGTGCTGGCGCTGATCGGCCGCAAGATCCTCGAGCACGGGCGCTTCAGCCGCTCGAAGGACAGCGCGCCGCTGATGGCGGTGGCGGTGGGCGTGCTGATCGTCGGTTACATCGGCCTGTTCTTCGGCCGCCTGATCAAGGCCGGCGTGAGCCGGACGCGCGAGACATTGGCGGATGCCTCGGCGGTGCAGTTCACCCGCCAGACCCAGGGCCTGGCGGGCGCGCTGAAGAAGATCGCCGGCTTGCCCGGCGGCTCGAAGCTGGCGAACGCCGATACCGAGGAAGTCAGCCACATGCTGTTCGGGCAGGGCCTGAAGCTGTCGAGCTTGATGGCGACGCACCCGCCCTTGCTGGAACGCATCCGCGCGCTGGAGCCCTCCTTCAAGGCCGAGGCGCTGGCCGACCTGGAAGCGCGCTGGCAGTTGCAGCCTCCGAACGGACTCGACGAGGACGCCGCGCTGGGCCTCGCGCCGCCGATGTCGCGGTTGCCGTCCGAGACCGCGACGGTCCGCCTGACGCCGCCGTCCGTGGTGTCGCAGGTAGGCACGCCCCGCGCCGACGACTACCAGCGCGCCAGCGCGCTGACCGAGGCCATTCCCGACGTGCTGCAGCGCGCCGCGCGCGACCATGCCGACGTCGTGCCGCTGCTGTACGGCCTGCTGCATGACGCGCCCGGCCCGGTCCGCGATGCACAGCAATACGAGTTGCGCGCGCGCACCGACCAGCGCTGCGCGGAGCAGGCCCTCGACCACGCCGAACGCCTGTCGAGCCTGAACCCCGCGCTGCGCCTGCCGCTCGCCGCGATGGCCTTCCCCTTGCTGCGCCGGCGCCCGAGGCCGGAACTGCAGCAGTTCATGGAAACGGTCTACGCGCTGGTGCACGCCGACGGCGAGGTCAGCCTGTTCGAGTATTGCCTGGGGCGCCTGTTGCAGACGCAGGTGGCCGAAGCGCTGGATCCGGCGCGTGCCTGGGTGCCGGGCCACGTGCGCCTGGCCGACGCCACCGCGCCCGCCACGCAGTTGCTGGCGATCGTCGCGCAGGCCGGCCACCCCAATCCCGCCGACGCACCGCGCGCCTACGTCGCCGGCCTGGGCCGCGTCTTCCCGCGTCTGGATGCGCCTTACGCGCCGCCCGCGGACACGCACGGCACGCTCGACGCGATCTGGCCCAAGCTCGACGCGCTGCAACCGCTGGGCAAGGAGCTGCTCGTCGAAGGCATCGTCGCGGCGATCAGCCACGACAGCCAGGTCACCGTCGCCGAAGCCGAACTCCTGCGCACCATCTGCGCCTCCCTCCACTGCCCCCTGCCGCCGATGCTGGATACGCCCCTGCGCGCTTGAAGGTTGTCGGGGCCGTAGCATGACGGCGCCGGGGGAAGGGGGACGCTACGCTCCCCACTCTATGGGCGACATCCTGTCCAATAAGTGGGGACCGGCTGGCCATCCCTGGCCAGCCTTCTCCGCGTCCCCCTTCCCCCGGCACCCTCACGCCCCGGCGCGAGAGTCAGGCGGCGCAAGCGCAATCCGCTCCTGCCTCTCAACCCAAGAAAGTGGGATTGGCGATTGCGATGGGATACGCGGTGCCGTGCCACGGCACAGCCGTAGGCACCGGAGGGAAGGGGTATCGATCGAGGTTGGCCAGGGATGGCCAACCGGACCCCACTTATTGGACAGGATGTCGCCCATAGAGTGGGGGCGAGCGATACCCCTTCCCGCAGGAGCCGAAGCGCCTCAGCGACTGACGTGTGTTCTCAGACCCACCCGGTCGCGTAGAAAACCCCGATCACGACGAACACCGCGGCGGTTTTGATGATCGTGATCGCGAAGATGTCCTTGTAGCTTTGCCGGTGCGTGAGCCCGGTGACCGCAAGCAGCGTGATCACGGCCCCATTGTGCGGCAGCGTGTCCATACCGCCCGACGCCATCGCCGCCACCCGGTGCAGCACCTCCATCGAAATCCCCGCGGCATTCGCATTCGCCACGAAGGTGTCCGCCATCGCCGCCAGCGCGATGGACATGCCGCCCGAGGCCGAACCGGTGATGCCGGCCAGCGCCGTCACCGTCACCGCCTCGTTCACCAGTGGATTGGGAATCGCGCGCAGCGCGTCGGCCACCACCAGGAAGCCGGGCAGGGCGGCGATGACCGCGCCGAAGCCGTATTCGGAGGCGGTGTTCATCGAGGCCAGCAGCGCACCGCCGACCGCGGCCTGGCTGCCGCCGGTGAAGCGGCCGCGGATCTCGCGCCAGGCCAGCAACAGCACCGACAGGATGCCGACCAGCAGCGCGCCTTCCACGGCCCACACCGCGGCGACTTTCGAGACTTCCTGCACGACGGGCGCCGGCGCGCCGATCACCGCGGGCACGAACTCGTGGCTGCCGCCATAGGCGCGCGGGATCAACACCGAGAACAGCTTGTTGCTCACGCCCACCAGCACCAGCGGCAACAGCGCCACCAGCGGATGCGCGAGCTTCTCGCCGGTGAAGGGCTCGGGCTCGTTGCGCAGTTCGGTTCCATAGCCTTCGCCGGCGCGCACGGCGCGGCGTCGCGCCCAGCCCAGGTAGGACAGGCCGACGAACAGCACGAAGGCGCCGCCGACCAGGCCGAGGATCGGTGCGGCCCAGGCGTCGGTACCGAAGAAGCCGCCGGGGATGATGTTCTGGATCTGCGGCGTGCCCGGCAGCGCATCCATGGTGAAGGTGAAGGCGCCAAGCGCGATCGTCGCCGGGATCAGGCGCTTGGGGATGTCGGACTGGCGGAACAGCTCGGCCGCGAACGGGTACACCGCGAACACCACCACGAACAGCGAGACGCCGCCGTAGGTCAGCAGCGCGCAGACCATCACGATGGACAGCATCGCGCGCTCGCGCCCGGCCACGCGGATGGTCGCCGCCACGATGGCGCGCGAGAAGCCCGACAGCTCGATCACCTTGCCGAACAGCGCCCCCAGCACGAACACCGGGAAGTACAGCTTCAGGAAGGCCACCATCTTGTCCATGAAAAGGCCGGTGAACATCGGCGCGACCAGGGACGGATCGGTGAGCAAAACGGCGCCCATCGCCGCAACCGGTGCGAACAGGATCACGCTATGGCCGCGATAGGCGACCAGCATCAGGAAGCACAGCGCCGCCAGCACGATGACGAAGCCCATGCCTCGTTCCTTCCGGGAAAAGATGGCGGAAGTGTCCGCGCTGCCCGCGCGCGGGCACACTGTACGAAGGTACAAGTGCGGCCCGCGGCGGCCGCGCCTAGTCTGCGGCGGACACCGGCCGTCCGGCCTCCATCCGTTCCCGAGGAATTCCATGAAGCGCACCCACCTCAGCCTCGCCATCGCCCTGGCCATGGGCCTGTCCTTCGCCGCGCAGGCGCAGGACGCGGTTCCGCCCGCCGACGCCGAGGCCGCCGACGCGCAGGACAAGGCCACCACGCTCGACCAGGTGAAAGTCACCGCGCGCCGTCGCGAGGAAACCCTGCAGGAAGTGCCCGTGGCGGTGACCGCTTTCACCCCGGAGACGATCGACAAGCTCAACGTGCGCGACCTCGGCGACCTCGATGCGCAGGTGCCGAACCTGACCATCTATGCCGCGCGCGGCAGCAACACTACCCTGACCGCCTACATCCGCGGCGTCGGCCAGTCCGATCCGCTGTGGGGCGTGGACGCCGGCGTGGGCCTGTACCTGGACGACGTCTACATCGCCCGTCCGCAGGGCGCGCTGCTGGACGTGTTCGACATCGGCCGCATCGAGGTGCTGCGCGGCCCGCAGGGCACGCTGTACGGCAAGAACACCGTCGGCGGCGCCATCAAGTACATCTCCCGCGAGCTGCCGACCGAGTTCGAGGGCAACGTCGAGCTCGGCATCGGCAACTACGACCAGTTCGACGTGAAGGCCGCCGTCGGTGGTCCGTTGGGCGGCGCGGTGCGCATGCGCCTGGCCGCGGCCAGTCTGACCCGCGGCGGCTTCGGCAAGAACCTGGTCACCGGCGTGGACGTCAGCGACAAGGACACCAAGGCGATGCGCCTGACACTGGGCGTGTTCCCCGACGGCGACCGCTTCGACGCGCAGCTGGCGATGGACTACACGATCGACAAGTCCGGCGTGCGTGGCGCGCAGATGCTGATGGCCAATCCGCTCGACCCGGCCGTGCCCAACCACGCGCCGCTCGAGGATCGATACGACGTGCGCAGCGGCATGTATCCCGACAACGACACGACCTCGGGCGGCGCCGCGTTCACGATGGCGTACCGGCCGAGCGACGACTGGCAGTTCAAGTCCATCACCGCGTGGCGCAAGTCCGACACCGAGACCTCGATCGACTTCGACACCTTGCCGGCGCAGCTGACCGACGTGCATGCGGGCTACCACGACAAGCAGCTCAGCCAGGAGCTCCAGGCCAGCTACGACGCCGGTGGCAAGGCGACCGGCGTGATGGGCATCTACTGGTTCAAGGGCGAGGCCGGTGGCCTGGTGCGCAACATCTTCCTGCGCGGCGCCGACATCCCGCCGTTCTTCCCGAATCCGGGCGGTCCGGGTTTCGGCGGCCAGTACGGCAGCACCGACGGCATCGTGTTCACCAAGTCGATCGCGGCCTACGCCGACTTCGACTATGCGGTGACCGAGCGCCTGAGCATCGGCGGCGGCCTGCGCTGGACCCGGGAAGAGAAGCACGGCATCGTCAACAACCAGAGCTTCGCCGACATCAACTTCGACCCGCCGACGCTGACGGTCGCCTTCGACAAGAGCATCACCTTCACCAACCTGTCGCCGAAGGTCAGCATCGACTACCAGTTGACCGACGACGCGCTGGTGTACGGGTCCTGGTCGCGTGGCTTCAAGTCCGGCGGCTACAACATCCGCGCCAGCGTGCTGCCGAACTCGCAGTTGCCCTATGACGACGAGCAGGTGGACAGCCTGGAGATCGGCACCAAGCTCGGCTTCTGGGACCAGCGCGCCTTCCTGAACTTCGCGCTGTTCCGCAACAAGTACAAGGACATCCAGCTGTCGGTGTTCACCACTTGCACGGTGGCCGGCGTGGATACCTTCTGCGGCGACTTCACCAATGCCGGCCAGGGCACCGTCAAGGGCGCCGAGGTCGAGTTCCAGTTCCGCCCGAACGAGCACTGGTCGTTCAGCGGCAACCTGGCCAAGCTCGACGCGAAGTACGACGAGTACCTGTTCAAGGGCTTCAACATCGCCGACCAGCAGGAGTTCACCAACGCGCCCGATTTGTCCGGCGCGGTGAACGCCGAATACCGTACGCCGGTCGGCAATGGCGGCGAGCTGAGCATGCGCGTGACCTACAGCTACCAGAGCGAGGTCACCGCCACCACCGAAGTCACCAGGGATCCGGTGTCGCAGGCGGTGGTCGAGCCGATCCACCAGGACGGCTACGGCCTGCTCGGCGCCGGCGTGATCTGGCGCACGGGCGGCGCCTGGACCTTCTCGTTGCAGGGCAGCAACCTCAACGACAAGGCCTACCTGACCACCGGTTACGTGATCCCGTCCACCGGCGTGCGCACCGGCTTCTACGGCAATCCGCGCCAGTGGAGCCTGTCGGCGCGCTACGAGTTCTGAGCCACGGCGCGCGCCGCGCGCCCATGACCCGTTCACCCTTCCCGGGCCGCCACGTGCGGCCCGTTTTTTTGCCTGCGGGCGCGCAGTCCGAACCCGCCTCGCGCGCTATCCTGCCGACATGCTCAACGACGCCGTGATCCTGCTCGCCGCCCTGCTCTGGCTGGGGTTGCTGTTCGGCGCCGCGGTCTGGGCGGAGCGGCGCCCGGCCTGGCCGGCGCGCGGCTGGGGCGTGGTCTACAGCCTGTCGCTGGCGGTGTATTGCACGTCCTGGACCTTCTACGGCACCGTCACCCAGGCGCAGCGCTCCGGCTGGCCGGTGCCGCCGACCTTCATCGGCACGATCATTCTGTACGTGCTGGGCTTCGGCGTGCTGCTGCGCCTGCACCGGATCGCCCGCGAGCAGAACTCCACCTCGCTCGCCGACCTGGTAGCCACGCGACTGGGCAAGCACTCCGGCCTGGCCGCCCTGATCACCTTCGTCGCGATGCTCGGCATCCTTCCCTACATCGCCCTGCAGTTGAAAGCGGTGACGATGAGCTACGGGCTGCTCAGCGGAAGCGCACCCGCCTCGCCGGCGCCCTGGCAGGACAGCGCGCTGTACGTGGCCTTGGCGATGGGGCTGTTCGCGATGCTGTTCGGCACGCGGCGGGCGTCGCTGGCCGAGCACAACCGCGGCCTGGTGATGGCGATGGCGGTCGAGTCGCTGCTCAAGCTGGGCGCGATGCTCGCGCTGGGCGTCTTCGTGGCGTGCATGCCCGAGTTGCCGGTGGTCGCGTCGACGCCGCTGCCGGGCGGCGCCAGCGGCTTCCCGACGCTGATCCTGCTCGGCGCGTTGGCGATGCTCACGCTGCCGCACCAGTTCCATGTAGGCGTGGTCGAGTGCCGCGACGAATCGCACCTGCGCACGGCGCGCTGGCTCTTCCCCTTGTACATGCTGCTGATCGCGCTACCGATATTGCCGATCGCCAAGGCCGGGCAGGCATTGCTCGCGCCGCAGGGCGTGCCCTCCGACCTTTACGTGCTGGCCTTGCCGCTCTCGCAGGGGCAGGACGCGCTGGCGCTGGTCGCCTTCCTCGGCGGCCTGAGCGCGGCGACCGGCATGGTGATCCTCGCCACGCTGGCGCTGAGCGTGATGATCGGCAACCACTGGCTGACCCCGGTGCTGGTGCGCGGCCGCTGGTCCGCGGGCGTGGGCGGTGACCTGCGCGGCGCGGTGCTGTTGCAGCGGCGCATCGGCATCCTTGCGGTGGTGTTGCTGGCCTGGGCCTACAGCCGTGCGGTGGCGGGCAACGATGCGCTTGCCGACATCGGCGCGATCTCCTTCTCGGGCCTGGCGACGCTGGCGCCCGCGGTCGCTTTCGCCGTGTGGCGACCGCACACGCCGCCGCGCGCGGTGATCCTCGGGCTGGTGGTGGCGGTCGCGGTGTGGAGCTGGGGCCTGCTGGTGCCGGCGCTGGCGGAAGGCTTCGGCATCGCCGGCGCCTGGGTGCGCGAGGGACCGCTCGGCCTGCACTGGCTGGCCCCCGACGGCTTGCTGGGCCTGGAAGGCTGGAGCCGATTGGCGCGCGCGGTGACGCTCAGCCTGGTGGCCGGCACCGCGGTGACGGCGCTGGCGGCGGGGCGCCTGGGCAGCGTCGCACGTCCGGAAGCCGTCACCGGCCTGGCGCGCGAACGCCTGCAGGAAATCGCCGCGCGCTTCCTTCCGCAGCAGCGCGTGCGGGCCATGCTCGCCGAGTCCGGCGGCGGCGACGCGGTGCCCGCGGCGGTGGAACTGGCGATCGAGCGCGAGCTCGCCGCCGTGCTGGGCGCAGCCTCGGCGCGCCTGCTGCTCGACGCGGCGCGGCGCGGGCAGGGCCGTGACCTCGACACCGTCGCCACCATCGTTGGCGAAGCCTCGCAGGCGCTGCGCTTCAACCAGCGTGTGCTCGAGGCCGCGCTGGAAAACATGAGCCAGGGCATCAGCGTGGTGGATGCCGAGTTGCGGCTGGTGGCCTGGAACCGGCGTTACGCGCAGTTGTTCGGCTATCCGCCCGCGATGCTGCGCGTCGGCATGCCGGTGGCGGAACTGCTGGCCCACAACCTCGCCGCGCAGGGACTGGTGGCGCCGCGCATCGTCGCGGAAGTGGACAAGCGCATCGCCCACATGCGCGCCGGCACGCCCTACGTCGCCGAGCGGCGCTTCGGCGAGGCGGTGGTGGAGATCCGCGGCAACCCGATGCCGGGCGGCGGCTTCGTCGCGACCTTCACCGATGTCAGCGCCTTCCGCCGCACCGAAGGCGAACTCAAGCGCGTGGCGGAAACCCTGGAGCAGCGCGTCGTCGCGCGCACCGCCGAGCTCGAGGGCGCCAAGGCCGAAGCCGAGCGCGCCAACCGCGCGAAGACGCGCTTCCTGGCCGCGGTCAGCCACGACCTCGCGCAGCCGCTCAACGCCGCGCACCTGTTCACCCATGCGCTGGCGCAGCAGCTCGAGCACACCCCGCAACGCGAGGCGGTGGCGAACATCGATGGCGCGCTCGGTTCGGCCGAGGGATTGCTCGCCGGCCTGCTCGACATCTCGCGCCTGGACGCCGGCGGCATGGCGGCCGAGGTGCGCGCGGTATGCCTGGACGAGGTGCTGCAGCCGCTGGCCATGGAATTCGGCGTGCTCGCCGCGCAAAAGGGACTACGGCTGCGCTACGTGCCGAGCCGCGCCTGGGTGCGCAGCGACCCGACCCTGCTGCGGCGTGCGCTGCAGAACTTCCTCGCCAACGCGGTGCGCTACACCACGGCCGGACGCATCGTCCTCGGGGTGCGCCGGTGTGGCGCGCAGGTGTCGGTGCAGGTCTGGGACACCGGCCCGGGTATCGCCGACGACGACCAGCGCCTGATCTTCGAGGAGTTCCGTCGGCTCGATCGCGGCGGCCAGGGCCTCGGGCTCGGGCTCGCCATCGCCGAACGCATCGCGCGCCTGCTCGGCCACGGCATCGAGTTGCGCTCGCGTCCGGGTCGCGGCGCGATGTTCGCCCTCCAGCTGCCGGTGACGGCGGCGCGCGCGCCGCGCGTCGTCGAGCCGGTGCGGGCCACGCCACCCGCCACCCGCGGCTGCGTGCTGGTGGTGGACAACGACCTGGAGGTGCTGCGCGGCATGCAGGCGCTGCTGGAAGGCTGGCAGTGCGAGGTGCTCGCGGCGCGCGACGCCGAAGGTGCGCTGGCGCTGGTGGCGGCGCGCACGCCCGACCTGATGCTGCTGGACTTCCACCTCGATGGCGGGCTGACCGGGCTGGCGCTGCGCGAACGGCTGGCCGCGCTCATCCCCGATCGGCCCTGCGCGATCATCACCGCCGACCACGGCGCCGACGTGCGCGAGGCGGTGCTCGCCGCCGGTTGCACGCTGCTGTTCAAACCGCTCAAGCCGCTCGCGCTGAAGTCGGTAATGGCGCGGATGCTGTCGGGGAAAGTGCCGGCCTAGGCGGCGCCGACGCCGCGGCTGGGATCGGACAAGGCCAGCGTGCGCAGCAGCACGCCGGCCTGGGTGCGGTTGCCGACGCCGAGCTTCTCGAAGATCGCGCTCATGTGCGCCTTGACCGTGCGTTCCTGGATGCCGAGCTCATCGGCGATCTGCTTGTTGAGGCGGCCGTCGGCCACGCGGGTGAGCACCTTGAACTGCTGCGGGCTGAGCGTGGCCAGGCGCGCGGCCAGTTCGCGATCGCCGGCGGCCGTCGGCGTCGCGCCGACCGATTCGCGCAAGGCCGGCGGCAGCCACTCCTCGCACTCGAGCACCGCGCGCAGGCCGGCCTGCAGGTCCTGCAGGTCGGCGCGCTTGGTGAGGTAGCCGGTGGCGCCGTAGGCGAGGGCGCGGCGGATCGTCTGCGGGTCGTCGTGGGCGGAGATCATCACCACGGCGACGCCGGGATGTTCCGCCCGTAGCGAGGCCAGGCCCACCAGGCCGTGGCTGCCCGGCATGTGCAGGTCGAGCAGCACCAGGTCGGTGTCCGGATGCGCGGCCAGCGCCGCGCGCGTTTCCGCCAGGTCGCTGGCCTCGTCGATGCGCGCGTCCGGCAGGATGCCGCGCACGGCCTGGGTCAGCGCCAGCCGGTAGAGCGGGTGGTCGTCGGCGATCAGCAGGCGCGTCATGCAGGGAGTCTAGCCTTATTGCGCGGTCCAGCCGCCGTCCACCGGCAGCGCTGCGCCCGTCAGGTTGTGTGCCTGCGGCCGGCATAGCCATACCACCATGTCGGCGATCTCCGCAGGCAGCGACATGCGCCCACTCGGCTGCTTCTCCGCCAGCAGCGCGCGCACGCCGGCGTCGCGTTCGCCGCCGACGGCCTGCTGGCGCGCCGCGATCTGCGGCTCGATCAGGGGCGTCTCCACCCAGCCCGGGCAGATGCAGTTGACGGTGACGCCGCCACTGGCGCGCGAGCCCGCGCCGGCCACTTCCAGCGCAGCGACCTTGCTCAAGCCGACCAGGCCGAACTTGCTCGCCACGTACGGCGACTTCTGCACCGAGGCGACCAGGCCGTGCACCGAGGCGACGTTGACGACGCGGCCGAAGCCGCCCGTGACCATCGCCGGCAGTGCGAGGCGCATGGTGTGGAAGGCGGCGCTGAGGTTGATCGCCAGGATGTCGTCCCAGGCGCTGGCGGGCATGTCCACGATCGGCGCGGTGCGTTGCACGCCGGCGCAGTTGACCAGCACCTGCGGCGGGGCCCAGCTGGCGCATTCGGCCATCATGGTCTCGATGGCGGCGGGATCGCGCAGGTCGGCGGCGAAGTGGCGCGCCTCGGGCGCGCCGGCGGCGAGCACGGCCTGTCGCGCCGCCTCGACCTGCGCGACATCGCCGAGTCCGCAGATGCCGACGCGGGCGCCGGCGGCCGCGAGCGCTTCGGCGATCGCCAGGCCGATGCCGGAGGTGGCGCCGGTAACCAGCGCGTTGCGGCCTTCCAGGAAGCGGTCGCTCATGCACGGTCTCCGACCGTCGGGATGGACGGGCACGGTAACAGCGCGCCGGCCCCCGCGGACCCGTACCAAAGTACGATGCCGACACGCGCGCGCGTTGCTATGGTGCGGCGATGGACGCTTTTCGACCGCTGACCTTGCTGCCGCTCGCGGCGGCCCTTGCCCTGGGTGCCTGCGCCGGTCTGGAGACGACCGTCGCCGGCCCGGCGGCTACCGACCTGGCCTTCATCGAGAGCCGCCACGCGGGCGACGACGACCTGCTCACCGCCGGGCTCGGCGCCCCCGGATTGCGCAGTCCGCTGCCGCCGGCCTTCGCCGATCCCCTCGCGCCCACGGCCGCCGAGTTGCGGCGGCGCGCAATCTGGTCGAACTGGCGCGGCATCGCCGACCTCGCGCCGGGTGGTGGTTTCGGCGAGGCCTACGGCAGCCTCGCACCGGTCGCGGGGCGCGAGTTCCATGCCTTCGCGCGCGTGCCCGGTGGCCGCCAGCCACACCGCGTGCTGGTGCAGTTGCCGGACGATTTCGACGCCGCGAAGCGCTGCGTGGTCGTGGCCGCGGCATCCGGTTCGCGCGGCGTGTACGGCGCGATCGCGTTGGCCGGTAGTTGGGGATTGCCCAGCGGTTGCGCGGTGGCCTATACCGACAAGGGCGCGGGCACGGGCTACGTCGCCGGCGATGCCGGCGTGCGCCTGGACGGCACCCGCGCCGTGGCGGACGAGGCGGTGGAGTTCGAGGCGCCGGCCATGGCAGGCATTACGCCTACGCCCATCGCCACCAAGCATGCGCACTCCGGTGACAACCCGGAGGCCGACTGGGGGCGGCACGTCGACCAGGCGGCGCAGTTCGCCTTGCAGGTGCTTGCCGAGGCGCTCCCGGCGCAGGCGCCGTTCACTGCCGCGAATACGCGGGTCATCGCCGTCGGCGTGTCCAACGGCGGTGGCGCGGTGCTGCGCGCCGCCGAGAGCAGGGATAGCCTGCTCGACGGCGTGGTGTCGATCTCGCCCAACGTGCTGGCGGGCGAGGGTGGCCGCTCGCTCTACGATTACGTGACCGAAGCTGCGCTCTGGCAGCCCTGCGCGCTGAACGCCGCTGCGTTCGATTCGGTGGCGCTGGCGCGGCCGGGCGGCGCCAGGTCGCCCCTCGGCGCGGCGCGCTGCGCTTCGCTGCAATCGGCCGGCATGCTGCCGGCGACGGCCACGCAGGCACCGGAAGAGCTTGCCCGCGTGCACTTGCTGGCGCAGGGCTGGAACGACGAGGCCATCGCGGCCGGCGCACTCAGCACGGCCTTCGACCTGTGGCGCGCGGTCGCGGTGACCTACGCCTCGTCGTATGCGCGCACCGGCCCGACGCAGATGCCCTGCGGTTTCCGTTTCCACGCCCTCGACGCGAACGGACAGGCACGCGAGCCGACGCCGACCGAAGTGCGCGCCTGGTGGTCGGACGCGTCCGGAATTCCGCCCGGCGCCGGCGTCGGCCTGGTCGACCCCGGCGCGATTGGCGCCGATCCGACGTTCGCCGGCCTGCAGTGCCTGCGCGCCTTGCAGCAAGCCGATGACGCGCTGGCGCAGCGCGTGCGCGAAGGCGTGGCGGCGACCCGCGCCACCCTGCCTCGTGCGGACCTGCCGGTGCTGGTGATGCACGGCGCCGACGACGGCCTGGTACCGGAAGCCTTCAGCGGCGGCGCCTACGCAGGCTGGGCGAAGGCCGCGGGCCGCGACGTCGCCTACTGGCGCATCGGCCACGCCCAGCACTTCGACGCCTTCCTCGGCCTGCCGCCCCTGGCCGCGCGCTATGTCCCGATGCTGCCCTACGCCTATCGCGGCCTCGACGCGATGTGGGCGCACCTCGCCGACGGCGCACCCGCGCCGACCGATGAGGTGATCACACCGGTGCTGCGTTCCGTGAGCGCGACCGGCGTTGCGCCGCTTCGCGTCGAGGACCTGCGCTTGCCGCAGTAGTCGGGGCCGTGGCATGACGGCGCCGGGGGAAGGGGGACGCTACGCTCCCCACTCTATGGGCGACATCCTGTCCAATAAGTGGGGACCGGCTGGCCATCCCTGGCCAGCCTTCTCCGCGTCCCCCTTCCCCCGACACCCTCACGCCCCGGCGCGGGAAACAGCGCAAGCCCGGTCTTCGACCGAAGCGACGCGCGCCGAGGCCCAACGCTCCCACCGCAAACCGCTTCTATCCACCCAAACAGTTGGAGTGCGTCAGCTCCTGCGGCGCAACACTCGTGCCACGGCACAGCCGTAGGCACCGGAGGGAAGGGGTATCGATCGAGGTTGGCCATGGATGGCCAGCCGGACCCCAGTTATTGGACAGGAGTCGCTCATAGACTGGGGGCGAGCGATACCCCTTCCCGCAGGGGCCGAAGCGCCCCAGCCCATGACACTAAAGCTGAGGCATCCCTCGAATCAGATCCGAAGCGCGCTCCGCGATCATCATCGTCGGCGCATTCGTGTTGCCACCGATCAGCTTCGGCATGACCGAAGCATCCACGACGCGCAATCCACGCACTCCGCGCACCCGCAGCTCCGGATCCACCACCGCCATCGGATCCTCGGCCGCGCCCATCCGGCAGGTCCCGACCGGGTGGTAGATGGATTCGGCCTTGCGGCGGATGAAGTCCACCAGTTCGGCCTCGTCCTGCACCTTCTCGCCCGGGAAGATCTCCTCGCCGCGAAACGGTGCGAAGGCCGGCTGCGCGAAGATACGCCGCGACAGCCGCACGCACTCGAGCATCATCCGCAAGTCGCGGCCCTCGGCGTCGCCCAGGTAGCCGGGCTCGATCAGCACCTTGTCATTCGGGTTGTTGCTGGCCAGGCGCAGGCGGCCGCGGCTGCGTGGACGCAGGTAGCAGGCGTGCAGCGTGTAGCCGAAGCCCGGCAGGCGGTTGCGCCCGTGGTCGTCGAGCTGCGCGGGCACGAAATGGAACTGGATGTCCGGGCGCGCGTCCTCGGCCAGCTCCGAGCGCAGGAAGCCGCCGGTCTCGGCGATGTTGCTGGTGCCCGCGCCCTTCTTCATCAGGTAGTACTGCAGCGCGATCAGCGCATCGTTGGTCTTGTCGTAGGTGACGGGCTGGGTGCAGCGCTGCATGGTGCAGACGTCGAGGTGGTCCTGCAGGTTGGCGCCGACGCCCGGCAGGTCCACGCGCAGCTCGATGCCGTGCGCGCGCAGTTCCTCCGCCGGGCCGATGCCCGAGAGCATCAGCAATTGCGGCGAGTTCAACGCGCCGCCGCTCAGCAGCACCTCGCGCGCCGCGCCTTCGGCGAAGAACTTGCCGCCAACCGTATACGCCACGCCGCTCGCACGATCGCCTTCGAACAGGATCCGTGTCGCGACCGCCCCGGTGATGACCTTCAGGTTCGGACGCTTGCGCGCCGGCTTGAGGTAGGCCTCGGCCGAAGAACTGCGGGCCCCACCCCGGGTAGTAATCTGGTACCAGCCCACGCCTTCCTGCAGCTCGCCGTTGAAGTCCTGCGTCAGCGGCATGCCGGCCTGGTGCGCGGCCTCGATGAACACCGACGAGAGCGGGTTCTGGTGGCGCGGGTCGGCCACGCCCAGCGGGCCGTTGCCGCCGTGCAGCGCACTGGCCCCGCGTTCGTTGCCTTCCGAGCGCTTGAAGTAGGGCAGCACGTTGTCCCATTGCCAGCCGCGCGCGCCGAGATCGTCCCACTCGTCGTAGTCGGCGGGATTGCCGCGGACGTAGCACATCGCATTGATCGAGCTCGAACCGCCGAGCACGCGGCCGCGCGGCCACCACAGGCGGCGGCCGCCGAGCGCGGGCTCGGGCTGCGTGTTGTAGTCCCAGTTCACGCCCTTCTGGCCGACCAGCTTGGCCAGGCCCGCGGGCATGTGCACGAAGGGATGCCAGTCGCGCGGGCCGGCTTCCAGCAACAGCACGCGCACCGCCGGATCCTCGCTCAGGCGGTTGGCGAGTACGCAGCCGGCGGAACCGGCTCCCACGATGATGTAGTCGTACACCCAGGCGGCCTTCTTCGATTACCCAGCGAGGCTAGGCCCGCAGTCTAGAGCAAGTGCTCGGCGCGACCGCTGGAGCCCGGCGGGGCTTTCGATTATGGTGCGCCGTCGGCTTTGCAGGACCGCGGAACGTGATCGAGAGCGCACAACGATGGGTCCGGTCCGCCCTGGAACTCGATCGCCGGCACACCGCATTGCGCTGGGCCTTCCTGTATTTCTTCTGCCTGCTGAGCGGGTACTACGTGCTGCGCCCGGTGCGCGACGCGATGGGCGCGGCGGCCGACGTGGAGGCGGTGTTCTCGCCGGCCACCATCGCCTGGTTCGCCGCACGCGGCATCGCCATCGGCGACTTCACCTTGCAGGCCCTGTTCACCGGCACCTTCATCGGCATGCTCGTGCTGCAACCGGTCTACGGCTGGCTGGTAAGCCGTTTTCCGCGGCGCGTGTTCCTGCCGGCGGTGTACCTGGCTTTCATCGCCTGCCTGCTCGGTTTCTACGTGGCCTTCCACCAGGAGACGCCGGGGCGCGGGGCGGTGTTCTTCATCTGGGTGGCGGTGTTCAACCTCTTCGCGGTGTCGGTGTTCTGGAGCTTCATGGCCGACGTATTCAGCGACGTCGAGGCGCGCACGGTGTACGGCTACATCGGCGCCGGTGGCACGCTCGGCGGGCTGACGGGTCCGTGGCTGACGCGCACGCTGGTGGTGGATCTGGGCGTGGCGAACATGATGCTGGTGTCGGTGGCCTTCCTGGCGCTGTGCCTGGTGTGCATCGTCAAGCTCGGCGAACACGCGCGCCGCACAGAACAACTGCGCGGCCGCAACCTCGACGAGGCGATGGGCGGCAGCGTGCTCGAAGGACTGCGCCTGGTCGCGCGCGATCCACTGCTGCGGGCGCTGGCGATGCTGATGTTCTTCGGCGTCGGCGTCGGCACCTTGCTGTACAACCAGCAGCGCGAGATCGCCAAGCTGGTGGTGGAGGATGCTTTCCGGACCCGCTTCTATTCCAGCCTCGACCTGTGGATCAACTGGCTGACGCTGGCGATCCAGGTGCTGCTGACGCGACGGATCCTGACCCGCTATGGCGTCGGGCCGGCGCTGATGATCCCGGCCTTCGCGATCCTGGCCGGCTTCGCGCTGCTGTCGGCCTCGCCGCTGCCGCTGTTCGTCGCGATGGTGCAGATCGCCACCCGCGCCGGCGAGTTCTCGCTCGGCAAGCCGGCGCGCGAGACCATCTACACCCGCGTGGACCGGCAGTCGCGCTACAAGGCCAAGGCGGCGATCGATACGGTGGTCTACCGCGGCAGCGACCTGGGTTTTGCCTGGGTTCACAAGGGCCTGTTGATGCTGGGCACGCAGGCGGTTTTCATCGGGGGCGTGGCGGTTGCGGCGCTCATGACCTTCGGTGCATGGCGTGTGGTGCGGGAGCAGGCCAAGCTGCCCGACGCGGCCGATCCGTCCCGCCCCGACTGAGGAGCCCAGCATGCGCGTAGTCCTGATCCTGCTTGCCTGGCTGTGGCTGGCGCCGGTGCAGGCCGCGACGCCGCCGCGCGAGGCCGCGCGAATCGAGGCGCTGATCGCATCCCTGGATGAGCTCGGCGATGCGCGTTTCCTGCGAAACGGCAAGGCGCATTCCGCCAGCGAAGCAGCCTCGCACCTGCGCCTGAAATGGAAGAACGCCGGCAAGCGCGTGCGCACCGCCGAGGACTTCATCCGCTACCTCGCGACCGGCAGTTCGATCACCGGCCGGCCGTACCGGATCCGCTTCGCCGATGGGCGTGAACAGGCGTCGGCGGACTATTTCCGCGCCCAGCTGAAGCGCATCGACGCGCAGGGCGCGCCGGCGAAAACGCTCAGCCCGGCGCCCGCTTCGTCGCCGGGCTGAGCCACATGGTGATGGTGGCGGCGAATACGGCCTCGCCGGCCTGGTCGCGCACGGTGACCTCCACAGGCAAGTCGTAACCCGCCTCCGCCGCGACGATCGGGATGGCCGGCGTGGCGATGCCGCGCAAGCTGCCCTTGGCCTTCTTCAGGTATTGCACCTGCATGCCCTTGGGAATCCAGCGCATGCCCGGCGGCAGGCTGGCATCGGTCATCACGCCGCCGACCAGCTCGGCCAGGTTGCACAGGGCGATCGCGTGCACCGTGCCGATGTGGTTGCGCACCGCGCGGCGGTCGCGGATCTCGGCCTCGCAGCGGCCGGGCTCGAGCACGCGGAAGCGCGGGGCGATGGTGCCGAAGTAGGGCGCCTTCGCGCAGATGATGCGCGAAAATAGCCATTGTCCGAACCGCCCCGTGCCGAGACGGCGCCACAGGCCGAGCACCTGGCTCATGCGCGGATCAGGCCGCGTGGGCGCGGGTGTTCGCGCCGCCGCGATACAGCGCGGCGGACTCGAGGTCGGCGGAGTCGAAATCATCCACCGTGATCGCGTCCCAGGTCAGCACCCGCAGTTCCTCGAGCTGCGCCTTCTCCTCGACGGTGATCCAGCCCTCGCGCACGCCCTCGTTGAGCTGCTCGGCGAAGGTGAGCGACTCGATCTGGCTGCCCTTGAGCGCCTTGAGGAACTTGCGCTCCACCGGCTCGGCGAGGATGACCTTGGCCAGCGCGGCATTGACCCGGCCGGCCGGATTGTTCACGCCCGGCGTCAGGTAGGTGCCTTCGGCCAGGCGATCGCGCGCATCCGACGGCGTCATCAGCAGCGCGGCGGCGCGGCGACCCAGGCGGTCGGACGGCGCATGTGCGCGGCGGCCGAGCGGGAACACCAGCAGCCACAGCAGCCAGGCCGCGGGGCGGATCGGGAAGTTGCGCAGCACGCCGGACATCGCCAGCTCGATCTTGTGCATGGAATCGTGGAAGGCCCAGGCGAGCAGCGGTTGCTCGGTGGCGGGGCGGCCATCGTCCTCGTAGCGCTTGAGCATGGCGCTGGCCAGGTAGAGTTGGCTCAGCACGTCGCCCAACCGACCCGACAGCTTCTCCTTGAACTTGAGCTTGCCGCCGAGCAGCAGCATCGAGGTGTCCGCCAGCACCGCCAGGCAGGCCGAATAGCGGTTGAGCTTGCGGAAGTAGCGCCGCGTGTAGGCATCGCCCGGCGCCGCGCCGACGCGCGCGGTGGTCAGGCCAAACCACCAGGCACGCACGGCGTTGGAAATCGCGAAGCCGAGGTGGCCGAACAGGCTCACGTCGAAATCGCGCAGGCCCGCCACCGGATCCGGATTCGTGGCCGCCTGCATCTCCTTCAACACCCACGGATGGCAGCGGATGGCGCCCTGGCCAAAGATCATCAGCGAGCGCGTCATGATGTTGGCGCCCTCGACGGTGATCGAGATCGGCGCCGCCTGCCAGCCGCGGCCCAGGTAATTGCGCGGGCCCAGGATCACGCCCTTGCCGCCGTGAATGTCCATGGCGTCGCTGGCCAGTTGGCGGGCGAGTTCGGTGCAGTGGTACTTGGCGATGGCCGAGGGCACCGCCGGCTTCTCGCCGCGATCCACCGCCGCCGCCGTGGCCTGCGACAGCGCGCTGCAGGCATAGGCATTGCCGGCGATGCGCGCCAGCGCTTCCTCGACGCCCTCGAAGCGCCCGATGGACAGGCCGAACTGCTTGCGGATGCGCGCGTATGCGCCGGTGACCACCGCTCCGATCTTCGACGCACCGCTCGAGGTCGAGGGCAGGGTGATCGAGCGGCCGATGGAGAGGCACTCGACCAGCATGCGCCAGCCGTGGCCGACGTAGTCTTCGCCGCCGATCATCTGCGACAGCGGCACGAACACGTCCTTGCCGTGGATGGGTCCGTTCTGGAACGGGCAGTTGAGCGGGAAATGGCGGCGGCCGATCTCCATCCCGGGCGTGTTGCGCGGCACCAGCGCCAGGGTGATGCCGCGGTCCTTCTCGTCACCGAGCAGGCCGTCGGGATCGTAGAGGCGGAACGCGATGCCGATGATCGTGGCGACGGGCGCGAGCGTGATGTAGCGCTTCTCGAAGTTCATGCGCACGCCGACCACGCGCGCGCCGTTCCACTCGCCCTCGCAGACGATGCCGTAGTCCGGGATCGAGGTCGCATCCGAACCTGCCGTCGGACCGGTGAGGCCGAAGCAGGGAATCTCGCGGCCGTCGGCCAGGCGCGGCAGGTAATAGGCCTTCTGTTCCTCGGTGCCGTAGTGGGCCAGCAACTCGCCCGGGCCGAGCGAGTTCGGCACGCCCACGGTGGAGGACAGCGTCGCCGACACCGAGGCCAGTTTCTGGATCACGCGCGAGTGTGCGTAGGCCGAGAAACCGAGCCCGCCGTATTCCTTGCCGATGATCATGCCAAAGAACTTGTGGCGCTTGAGGTAGTCCCAGATCTCGGGCGCGAGGTCGGCGCGGACGTGGGTGGTTTCCCAGTCGTTGGTCATGCCGCAGACCTCTTCGACTGGGCCATCGAGGAAAGCCTGTTCTTCCGCCGTCAGCACCGGCTTGGGCTGCGACAGCAGGATCTTCCAGTCCGGCTTGCCGGAAAACAGTTCGCCCTCGAAGCCGACGGTGCCCGCTTCCAGCGCAATCTTCTCGGTGGGCGACAGCGGCGGCAGGATGCGGCTGTAGAAGCGCAGCAAGGGCGCGGTGATCACCCGCTGGCGAAACGGCGTGATCAGCAACGGCAGGGTCACCAGCGCCAGCAGCCCGCCGGCGACCAGCGTGGCGGTCAGGTTCGCGCCGGCGAGTCCGAGCGCGACCAGCGCGCTGGCGGCCAAGGCCGTGAACACCGCGAGCGGGAAGCGATGGTAGGCGGCGATGCCGGCCACCAGGACCAGGGCGAGGAAGGGCAGCAGCATGCTCATCGGGTGACTCCGGACTCAGGGGCCGCAACGGCGGCATGGCCGCCAGGAATCCGCGCCGGCAGCGCGGGCGGCAGGTGGGATTGTGCGCGCAAAAATCCGAGCACGCTGTCGGTGAAGCCGTCGTTGTCGTCGCCGGCGACCATGTGGGTCGCCTCGGGCAGGCGCACGTGGTGGGCCTGCGGCACCAGCTCCAGGAAGTGCGCGACGGTGCGGTCCGAGACCAGGTCGCTGCGGCCGCCGCTCACCAGCAACACCGGCACGCGAACCTCGCTCGCGGCCGCCTCGATGCGCGATTGCAGCGCCGCGCTGCCGACGACGAACTCCTCGAGCATGCGCAGGTCCCAGTGCCATTGCAGGCGGCCGTCATGGTCTGCGCGCAGCAGCGGCTCGAGCTGGTCGCGGGTCTTGCGGCCGCGCCGGTGCGGCAGGTAGGACGCGATGGCCTCGGCGGCGTGCTCGTAGTCCTCGAAGCCTTCCGGATGCGCGCGCAGGAAGGCGTGGATGCGGGCCATTCCGGCTTCCTCCCAGCGCGGGGTCACGTCCACCAGCACCAGGGCCCGGAAGCACCCGGACTGCGCCTGCGCCATCAGCCCGGTGAGCCCGCCCATCGAGGCGCCCACCAGGATCGGCGCGGCGGGGAGGGTGGCGGCAGCCCGCACCGCGTCGTTGACGAACTGCACTCCTTCATAGAGGAGTCCCTTCGGGTTGCGGTCCGACTGGCCATGGCCGCGGGCGTCCATCGCCAGGCTCCCGAAGCCTTCGGCCGCCAGTCGCGCCTGCGTAGCGGCCCAGCTCTGCCGGGTTTGGCCGAAGCCATGGGCCAGCAGCACCGGCGGGCCCGCGGCGTCCCACCACTCACCGCGCAACCGCAGTCCCTCGGCGGTCTCGAAGGCGACGGGGCGGGCGCGGCGGGTCGCGGGACTTTCCATACGGCCGAGTATGTTTTCCTGCCGGCAGGCTGTCAATACCAATACGTATGGTGCATGATGGAGCCGGCTTCCCCCGTTCAGCCTTGAAGTTAAACTTCCTCCATGCCCGCCATCGACAGCAAACCCGACAAGAGCCGGCTCAGCGCCGAGGACTGGGCCGTGGCCGCGCTCGAGGTGATCGCCGAGCAGGGCCTGGCCGCGGTGGCGGTCGAACCGCTGGCCCGTCGGCTCGGCGTGACCAAGGGCAGCTTCTACTGGCATTTCCCCTCCCGCGAGGCCCTGCTCGTGGCCGCGCTCGAGCGCTGGGAAAAGACCGAGCAGGAAACCGTGTTCGGCAAGATGGAGGCGGTCTCGGACCCGCGCGTGCGCCTGCGCGAGCTGTTCCAGCTCGTCGCCCATGAACCGACCACCCACATCATCTATTCCGAGCTGCTGAAGGCGCTCGATCATCCGGTGGTCAAGCCGGTGCTCGGCCGCGTGTCCGCGCGCCGGCTCGACTACCTCGCCGCGAGTTTCCGCCAGGCCGGCATGCCGCGCCTCGACGCGCAGAACCGCGCGCGGCTGGCCTACGCCGCCTATGTAGGATTCCTCCAATTGTCGCTGCAGCTCGGGCAACCGCGCTTGCACCATGATGAATTCGAGGCGTACGTGAGCCACGTCGCCGCGACGCTCATTCCCGAGTGAGCGGTTAGAATCGCGGGCATCGTCGCGCGTTCGCCGCGTGCTCCGCTTTTTTCCAATCCCGCGCAGGTTCCGATGATGTCCAGCCAGTTGCCCGCCCTCGAACGATGGGTCGAATCCGTCGCCGCCCTCACCCGGCCCGCCCGCATCCACTGGTGCGACGGCTCCGAGGCCGAGAACGCGCGCCTCATCGAAGGCATGCTCGAATCCGGCACGCTGGTGAAGCTCAACGAGGACACGCACCCGGGCTGCTACCTGCACCGTTCGGACCCGGCCGACGTCGCCCGCGTCGAACACCTGACCTTCGTCTGCACGCCCGAACGCGAGGACGCCGGCCCCAACAACCACTGGCTCTCGCCGGAGGAAGGTCACGCGCGGATGGACGCGCTCTACGCGGGTTGCATGGAAGGCCGCACGATGTACGTCGTGCCGTACTGCATGGGCCCGATCGATTCGCCGCTCGCGCGTTGCGGTGTCGAGATCACCGACAGCCCCTACGTCGTCGCGAACATGCGCGTCATGACGCGGATGGGCGAGGCCGCGCTGCGCCGGATCGAGCGCGAAGGCCATTTCGTCAAGGGCCTGCACTCGATCGGCGAGCTCGATCCCGAGCGCCGCTTCATCATGCATTTCCCCGAGGAGCTGACGATCAAGAGCTTCGGCTCGGGCTATGGCGGCAATGCGCTGCTGGGCAAGAAGTGCCATGCGCTGCGGATCGCCAGCTGGCAGGCGCGGCAGGAAGGCTGGCTGGCCGAGCACATGCTGATCGTCGGCATCCAGACGCCGCAGGGCGATACGCATTACGTGGCCGCGGCCTTCCCGAGCGCCTGCGGCAAGACCAACCTGGCGATGCTGATCCCGCCGGAAGGCTATCGCCAGGATGGCTGGAAGGTGTGGACGGTCGGCGACGACATCTGCTGGATGCGCCCGGGCGCCGACGGCCGCCTGTACGCGATCAACCCGGAGGCCGGCTACTTCGGCGTGGCGCCGGGCACCAGCGAGAAGACCAACCCGAATGCGCTGGCGATGCTGCAACGCGACGCGATCTTCACCAACGTCGCGGTCACCGCCGACGACCAGCCCTGGTGGGAAGGCCTGCCCGAGGGCGTGCCGGTGCTCGACTGGCAGGGTCGCCCGTACCAGCCCGGCAACGGTCCGGCCGCGCATCCGAATTCGCGCTTCACCGTGTCCGCGCGCCAGTGCCCGAGCTACACCGATCGCGCCGAGGATCCGCAGGGCGTGCCCTTGTCGGCGATCATCTTCGGCGGGCGCCGCGAGTCGCTGGTGCCGCTGGTGTTCGAAGCCCGCGACTGGGCACATGGCGTGCTGGTCGGCGCGGGCATGGCTTCCGAGACCACGGCCGCGGCCACCGGCGCGGTCGGCGTGGTGCGCCGAGACCCGATGGCGATGCAGCCCTTCGCCGGCTACAACTTCGGCGATTATTTCTCGCACTGGCTGTCCTTCGAGGATCGTGCGGAAAAACTGCCGCGCGTCTTCCACGTCAACTGGTTCCGCAAGGGCGACGACGGCAAGTTTCTCTGGCCCGGCTTCGGCGACAACCTGCGGGTGATCGAGTGGATGATCCGCCGCGTCGAGGGCCAGGCCGACGCGGTCGAAACGGCCATCGGCTTCCTGCCGCGCCCGGCCGACCTCAACACCGAGGGCCTCGAGATCGCCCCGGGGGCGCTCGAGCAGCTGCTGGGCGTGGACGAGGCCGGCTGGCGGCACGAGCTGGATGCGGTCGGCAGCTACCTGGAGGGCTACGGCGAGCGCGCACCCCGGCGCCTGCTGGAAGAGCGCCAAAAGACCGCCAACCGCCTGGGCTGATCCCGGGGTGGGAACCCGCGCCGGCGCCGTCGGGCCGCCGGCCGAAAGTCTTAACTCATTGAGCTGAAAGACTTATTGCCGATTTTGGCGGGCGAAAAGCACCCTGCCGAAAGTCCCGGATTGGTAGCCTCGCCCCATATTGTTAAAGGATCGTTGCGTGCTATATTCGGCCTGTCATGCCGCGTGCGTTGACATCTCTTTTCCGTTTCACAGTCCCTAAATGAGGGTTAACAAATGGCTTCCAGGATCAGTAACAAAGGTCTGAAGCGGACCGCACTGAGCATCGCGCTCGGCATGTGCTTCGCCTCCTCCGTTGTTCTTGCACAGAGCACCAGCGGCGGCATCTTCGGTGCCGTCGAGCCGGGCTCGACCGTCACCGTCTCGAACAACGCCGGTATCAACCGCACCATCACGGCGGATGCGAACGGACGTTACGCGGCCGGCAACCTCCCGGTCGGCACCTACACCGTCACTGCCGGCGGCGTCCAGCGCCAGGTCCTGGTGACGGTCGGCGGCAACGCCAACGTGTCCTTCGTCACCGACATCGGCACCGTGACGGTCTCCGCGGCCAACGTGCCGCCGATCGACGTCACCTCGACCGACACCCGCACGATCATCACGGCCGAAGAACTGCGTCGCATTCCGATCCCCCGCACGGCCGAGTCGATCGCCCTGCTGGCGCCGGGCGCGGTTCCCGGCAACGGCCAGTTCTTCGGCGGCGAAATCGCATTCGGCGGTTCGTCGGTCGCTGAAAACGCCTACTACCTCAACGGTTACTTCTCCGGCAACCCGATCACCAACGTCGGCGGCGAGAGCCTGCCGTACGGCTCGATCGAGCAGCAGGAAACCTACACCGGCGGCTACGGCGCCAAGTACGGCCGTTCCTCCGGCGGCGTCATCAGCCAGGTCGGCAAGAGCGGCAGCAACGACTGGCACTTCGGTGGCCAGGTCGTGTTCGAGCCCAAGAGCCTGAAGGAAGTCCGTCCGGATCGTCACCTGCGCACCGGCGAACTCCCGGAAGGCTACAGCTACGCCGACGACACGCTGGTTGGCGTGGAGTACGACCGTGGCGAAGGTCGCAAGAACTGGCAGAACATCTACAGCGGCTACATCAGCGGCCCGGTGATCGAAGACAAGCTGTTCTTCTTCGTGTCGGCCGAGCAGACCGATGGCAACCGTGACGTCCCGGGCGGCAACCCGGAAGTCGGTTTCAGCGAAACCGGCAGCAAGTACGAGTCGGACCAGACCAAGGTCTACGCCAAGATCAACTGGAACATCACCGACAACCACCTGCTCGAGTACACCTACGTCGCCGACAAGTACAAGGAAGACGGCAAGACCTACGACTTCGACTACGCGTCGTACGAGTACGGCGACTACCTGCAGCCGGGCACGGCGGTCAAGTCCAACTCCGAGTACTCGATCCTGCGCTACACCGGTTACCTGACCGACAACCTGACGCTGACCGCCAACTACGGCCGTTCGCGCAACCGCTACGACACCGACCCGTACCTGACCGGCCTGCCCTTCATCTCGG
>CAMPGW010000038.1 GCA_946885735.1 uncultured Gammaproteobacteria bacterium | reverse complement strand
ACTCCGGAGTGCGTCCATGCCCCTTGCGATTCCGATCCCGTCGACCCCGACTACCGGACCCGTCGCCCCTTCCTCCGTTCCGCGCCGCATAGACCTTGTCGTGGCCGGCGCACGCGGCCAGGTGGGCGCCTGCCTGCGCCGCCAGCTGGCGCGCCGTCAGACATGGTTGCGCGATCGCGAGGGGCTGGACCTGCGCGTGATCGCCGCCTTCGACACCCGCGGCCTGGACCAGGATCCGGGGGGCGTCGCGAGCGAAGCCTGTCTGCCGCCGCGCCAGCCCGGTGACGTCACCCGGTTGTTGCAGGCGCTGCGCGCACGCACGGGCACGGCACGACTGTTCGTGGATTGCACGGCGAGCGAGGACGTCGCGGACACGTACCCGGACCTGCTTGGCGCCGGCATCGGCGTGGTGGCGGCCAACAAGCGCGCCAACGCCCGTTCGCTGGCGCACTACCTGCGTCTGCAGTCGCTGTCCCGCGATGCGCGCGCGCCGTATCGCTACGAGACCACGGTCGGCGCCGCCATCCCGGTGCTCGGACCGATCCGCGACCTGCACCTGCGCGGCGAACGCATCCAGTCGCTGCAGGGCGTGCTGTCGGGCTCGCTGAGCCATGTGCTGCATCGCATCCACGACGGGCTCGCATTCTCCGCGGCCGTGGCCGAAGCCCGCGCGCTCGGGTTGACCGAGCCCGATCCGCTCGAGGACCTGGCGGCGCGTGACCTCTCGCGCAAGCTGCTGGTGCTCGCGCGGGAAGCGGGATTCCCGCTGGAAGCCGAGCAGGTCCGCGTCCTCGCCCTGTGCAGTCCGCGCCCTGGCGAGCCCCTGGAATCCGCCCTCGCGGGCGCGGACGCGCGCTGGCGGCGCCGCGTGCTTCACGCCGAGGCGCGCGGGTGTCGCCTGGTCGCCGTCGCCGAGGCCGACGCGTCAGGTGGCCGCATCGGCGTGAAGGCACTTCCCGCGGATTCACCGCTCGCGCGCCTGGGTCCCGGTGAGAACCGGGTGCTGGTGCGGAGCCAATGGCAGTCGAGCACGCCGCTGGTGCTTGGCGGTCCCGGCGCCGGCGCCGAAGTCACCGCGGCGGGACTGCTATCGGACATCATCCACGCGGCACGCGAACTCGCCGCGGTCGCGGACTAGGCCGTCAGCAGCTTCGCCATGGCGCGATGGAAACGCGCGGCGATCTCGTCGCGGCGCGGATGACGGCCGTCGCGAACGACGACGCGTTCGCCGATGCGGACTTCACGCACGCGGCCCGCGTCGCCGGCAAAGACGAACCGGTCCGCCAGGTCATCCTGCCGCACGCCGCTCAACCAGGGGTTGGCGGCATCGAGTTCGATCCGGTCCTGGTCCTGTCCCGCCAGCCCGGTGGATCGCCGGCCACCCTCGACCACTTCGCGGAGCAGGCGCGCACCCGTTCCGGGCTCGTCTGCACTGGCGCCGATGTTGCGCTCGCGCGCGAACAGGCGTTGCCCGTATTCGAGCCAGCGCAGCTCCTCGACCGGGGACACCGAAACATTCGAATCCGAACCGATGCCGATGCGGCCGCCGCGTTGCAGGTAGTCGCGCAGGGGAAACAGCCCGTCGCCGAGGTTGGCCTCGGTGGTCGGGCACAGGGCGACGACGGCTCCGCTGGCCGCGAGCGCCGCCACTTCGGCGTCGGAAACATGGGTGGCGTGCACGAGCGTCCAGCGCGCATCGACCTCGGCGTGGTCCAGCAGCCATTCGACCGGCCGGGCGCCGCGCGCGGCCAGGCATTCCTCGACCTCCAGCACCTGTTCGGCCACGTGCACGTGCACGGGCCGTCCCTGCGCGAACGACCAGTCCTCGAACAGGGCGCGCATCGCATCGGCGGGTACCGCGCGCAGGCTGTGCAGCGCCATGCCGATGCGCAACGACTCGTCCTCGTGGCCGGCCAGGTCCTCGACGAGGCGGCGGAAACCGTCGACGTCATGGGCGAACTGCCGCTGCCGCTCGCCCAGTGCACGGCCATCGAAGCCGCCGCTCATGTACAGCACCGGTAGCAGGGTCAAGCGGATGCCGGTCTCGCGCGCCGCCTCGAGCAGGGACTTCGACATCGCCGCCGGATCATCGTAGGACCGGCCGTCGGGGCGGTGGTGCAGGTAGTGGAACTCGCACACGGCGGTGTAGCCGGCCTCGAGCATTTCCACGTAGAGCTGCGCGGCGACGTCGCGCATCAGCCCGGGATCCAGCCGCCCGGCGAAACCGTACATGCGCTCGCGCCAGGTCCAGAAGCTGTCGCGCCGCGCGGTCTGGCGCTCGGCGAGCCCGGCCATGGCCCGCTGGAAGGCGTGCGAGTGGATGTTCGGGATGCCCGGCAACGTCGGGGTCTGCATCGGCGGATTCTACTCCGCGCGCATACAATCGGCCCATGGCAGCCCTTTCCGGCATCACCGTCCTGGAATTCTCGCGCGTCCTCGCCGGCCCCTGGTGCGGGATGATGCTGGCCGACCTCGGCGCGAACGTGATCAAGGTCGAGGACTTCGACGGCGACGACACCCGCGGGCTCGGTCCGCCCTTCAAGGACGGGATGTCGGCCTACTTCGCCTGCTGCAACCGCAACAAGAAGTCGATCGCGCTCGACCTGCGCCACCCGGATTCGCGGCCGCTGGTGGAAGCGCTGGTGCGCTCGGCCGACGTACTCGTGGAAAACTTCCGCACCGGCACCGCGGAACGTCTCGGGCTGGGTCATGCGGCGCTTGCCGAGCTCAATCCGCGATTGGTGTACTGCTCGATCTCCGGCTACGGGCGCGAGGGTCCCGGCGCGCAGCGCGCTGGCTACGACTTCGTCGTGCAGGCTGAGGCCGGCCTGATGTCCATCACCGGTCCGGCCGACGGCGCGCCGAGCAAGGTCGGCGTGGCAGTGGCGGACCTGGCCACCGGCCAGAACGCCGCGATCGCCATTCTTGCCGCGCTGCGCGAACGCGACGCCAGCGGGCGCGGACAGCGGGTGGAAGTGAGCCTGTTCGATACCCAGCTCGGCTGGCTGGCGAACGTCGGCAGCAACGTGCTCTTCACCGGCGAGGAGGCACCGCGGCATGGCAATGCCCATGCCAGCATCGTGCCCTACCAGGCCTTCGCCGCTTGCGACCGTGAGTTCGTGCTGGCCGTGGCGAGCGAAAAACTCTGGCGGGCGCTCTGCGAGGCCATCGGCCGGCCGCACTGGATCGAGCATCCCGATTACCGCGACAACGCCGCCCGCGTGCACCATCGCATCGCCTTGTGCGGCGAACTGCAGGAGCTGTTCGCCGGCGCCACCGCCTCGCACTGGATCGCGCTGCTGGCGGCGGCGGGCGTGCCGGCCGCGCCGATCCAGGGCGTGCGCCAGGCGCTGGCCGATCCGCTGGCGCGCGAGCGCGGCATGACCATCGAACTTCGCGGCGTACCCATGGTCGCAAGCGCCTTGCGGCTTTCACGAACGCCGGTGGCGTATCGCCTGCCGCCACCCACGCTCGGCGAGCACAGCGACGAACTCGCTGCCCGCCATGGCGCCGATGCCGCGGCCTTGCGCCGCGCGGGAGCGATGCGATGAGTCGCGAACCCTGGGACCTGCTGCTCACCGGTGCAAGGCTCGCCACGCTGGACGGAACCGAGGGCTACGGCATCGTCGAGGAAGGCGCGATCGCCTGCAGCGGCGAACGCATCGCCTTCGTCGGCCCCGCGGCCGGGCTGCCCGCCGATCATGTCGGGATCGCGCGCCAGACCATCGACATTGGCGGAGCATGGGTTACGCCCGCGCTGGTGGATTGCCACACCCACCTGGTCTTCGCCGGCAACCGCGCGCACGAGTTCGAGCTGCGCCAGCAGGGGGCGAGCTACGAGCAGATAGCGCGCGCCGGCGGCGGCATCCTGTCCACGGTGCGCCAGACCCGCGCCGCCAGCGAGGGCGAACTGTTCCACCAATCGCTGCCGCGCGCCGCCGCGCTGGTCGCCGACGGCGTGGCGACGCTCGAGGTGAAATCCGGCTACGGCCTGGACTTCGAGACCGAGGCGAAGATGCTGCGGGTCGCGCGCCGGATCGGACGCGAGCTCGGCGTGGAGGTTCGCACCACCTTCCTGGGCGCGCATGCGCTGCCGCCGGAATTCGCCGGGCGGCCCGACGACTACCTGCGGGCCTGCGGCGATTGGCTGGAGGCACTCCACGCCGACGGGCTCGTGGACGCCATCGACGCCTTCTGCGAAGGCATCGGCTTCAGCCCCGCGCAGTTGCGTCCGCTGCTCGAGCGCGCGCGCGCGCTCGGCGTGTCGGTGAAACTGCATGCCGACCAGCTCAGCGACCTGGCGGGGGCGGCGCTGGTGGCTGAGTTCAACGGCTTGTCGGCCGACCATCTCGAGTACAGCGACGAGGCCGCCGTGCGCGCGATGGCCGCCGCGGGCACCGTGGCGGTGCTGCTGCCCGGCGCCTTCCACGTGCTGCGCGAGACGCGTGTGCCGCCGATCGAGGCGCTGCGCGCGCAGGGCGTGAGGATGGCGGTGGCCACCGACCTCAATCCAGGCACCTCGCCGCTGCAGTCGCTGCGGCTGGCGATGTCCCTGGCCTGCACGCACTTCCACCTGACGCCCGCCGAAGCCTTGCGCGGCGCCACCGTCAACGCGGCGCGGGCACTCGGCCTGGATGATCGCGGCGTGCTTGCGGTCGGCCAGCGCGCCGACCTCGCCATCTGGAACTTGGACGAGCTTGCCGAGCTGGCCTACTGGCTGGGCGGCAATCCGCTGCGCGCGCTGCTGGTCGCCGGCCAGGAACGCAAAAGCCCCGCCGGAGCGGGGCTTCGCGGGTAAACCGGCGAGAGGCTTACTTGGCGGCGGTCTTGCGCGCCGGCGCCTTCTTCACGGCCGGGGCCTTGGCCGGGGTGGCGGCCTTGGTGGCGATCTTGGTCGCCACGGCGGGACGGGCATTGCCGTAGCTGGAGATGTTGCGCTTGCCCTTGGCCGTCTTGCGGTCGCCCTTGCCCATGTCCGAATCCTCGATAGGTGGTTTTGCAGGCGCGTAGCCTACCATCCGGACCCTGCCCGACCAAGCGCGACGCGGCTCAGGCGGAGTGGCCGCAACCTTCGTGGTGCACGTGCACTTCGGTCAGCCGCAGGTTGACCAGGTGCGAGAGCGCAACCAGCACGCCGCCCAGGCTCATGCTGACGGCGTGCATGAGCGGCGCCTCGTGGATCGGCGCGATGAACACGCCCGCCCACAGCGCCAGCAGGCCCGGCAGCAGGATCGCCATGGCGCGATAGCGGCGATGCCGCAGGTGGCCGTGCCACAGGCTGGCGACGGCGAGCGCCGTGGCGAACAGCACGAAGCCGACCTCGAAGCGCGGCGACGCCAGGATCCCGAAGCCCACCACCGGCAGCAGCACCAGCGCGAACGGCAACAGGGCGCAATGCACCGCGCACAGCACGGCGCCGACGCTACCCAGGGAGTCGACCCAGCGCGACAGCGACCAGCGGATGGGAGGGGTGGCGGCCATGGTTGATACAATATAACACTCGGGCGAGCCGGGCAACGGCCGCTCGCCCCGCCGCGGGACCGAACCGCGGTTCAGGCGGCCGCGCAGGCCGCGCAAATGCCGTGGACTTCCAGGGTCTGCGCGCTCGGCGTGAAACCCAGCGCACGCGCCTGCTGCTCCAGCATCCCGGAGATCCGCTCGTCCTCCAGCTCCACCGCGTTCTGGCAGCGGTCGCAGATCAGGAACGGCACCGAGTGCCGGACCTGCGGGTGGTGGCAACTCACGAAGGCGTTCACCGAGGCAAGGCGATGGATGAAGCCCTGCTCGAGCAGGAAATCCAGGGCCCGGTACACGGTCGGCGGCGCGGTGCTGCCGCTGGCGGATTTCATCCGGTCGAGCAGGTCATAGGCCTTGATCGGCTTGCCGGCGGCGGCGACCAGGCCCAGCACCTGGCCACGCAAGGGCGTGAGCCTGAGGCCGCGGCTTTCGCAAGCCTGTTCGACCGCGCTCACGTACGCATCGGCGTCGTGCACGTGGTGCTGCGGGTCGGTGCACGGGTCGTTGCCGTGGCGATGCTTGGCGGCGCTCATGCAACTAGGGTGTGCCCTTGCGGCCGCGCTTTCAAGCCGCGGCCGGGATGCGGGCCAGCGCGGCGTCGATCCGCGCCAACGCCTGTTCGCGGCCCGCCAGGTAGATGGTGTGCTCGATGGACGGCGAAACCTGGGTGCCGGTGATCGCCACGCGCAGCGGTTGGGCGATCTTGCCCAGGCCCACGCCCAGGGCCTCGCCCGCGGCCTGCAAGGCCTGCTGCACGACATCCGCGGACCAATCGGCGCTGGCGGCCAGGCGCTCGCGCACCGCCTGCAAGGGCGCCACCGCGGCAGGCACCAGGTGCTTGGCCACGGCAGCCTCGTCGTAGGTTTCCAGGGGCAGGTACCAGACGGCGGCGCGCGCGGCCATGTCCTTCAGCGTCTGCACGCGGTCGCGCAGCGCCAGCACGACGTCGGCGGGCGCGGGGCCACGCGCGAGGTCGTAGCCGGCCTTCTCCAGGTGCCAGCGCAGGTGTTCGCCCACCGCGGCCGGCTCGTCGGACTTCATGTAGTGCTGGTTGAGCCAGCTCAGTTTCTCGACGTCGAAGCGCGAGGCCGAGTGGTTGACGTCCTTGATGTCGAACAGTTCGACCATCTGTTCGCGGCTGAAGATCTCCTGGTCGCCGTGCGACCAACCCAGCCGCACCAGGTAGTTGAGCAGCGCGTGCGGCAGGAAGCCGTCGTCGCGGTACTGCATGACGCTGACCGCGCCGTGGCGCTTGCTCAGCTTGGCGCCGTCGGGCCCGAGGATCATCGGCATGTGCGCGAACCTCGGCTCGGGATGGCCGAGCGCGCGGTAGATGTTGATCTGCCGCGGCGTGTTGTTGACGTGGTCGTCGCCACGGATCACGTCGGTGATCCCCATGTCGATGTCGTCCACCACCACCGCGAAGTTGTAGGTGGGGAAGCCATCGGAGCGGAACAGCACCAGGTCGTCGAGCTCGGTGTTGCTCCATTCGATGTCGCCCTTGATGGCGTCGGCGAACACCACCGTGCCCTCGAGCGGGTTCTTGAAACGGATGACCCGGTTGGGATCCTCGCGGAATGGCGCGTCCAGCTCGCGGTAGTGGCCGTTGTAACGCGGCTTTTCCTTGGCGGCGAGCGCCGTCTCGCGCATCGCCTCGAGTTCCTCGCGGGTCTCGTAGGCGTAATAGGCCAGGCCGTCGCGCAACATCTGCTCGGCGACCTGCCGGTAGCGGTCGAGGCGATGGGTCTGGTAGATCGGGCCCTCGTCGTATTCCAGGCCCAGCCACTCCATCGCATCCAGGATCGCCTGCACGTTCTCGTCGGTCGAGCGCTCGCGATCGGTGTCCTCGATGCGCAGGATGAACTCGCCGCCGCGCTGGCGCGCTTCCAGGTAGCAGTACAGCGCGGTGCGCGCGCCGCCGATGTGCAGGAAGCCGGTAGGGCTGGGGGCGAAGCGGGTGCGGCAGGTCATCGGGCCGGGCTCGGGGTCGGTAAGCCGGTCATTTTACCCCCGTGCGCACGGGTCGGACCGCCCGCCTCACGGTGATCGTGAACGCGCGTTCCGTCAGCCGGGGGTTCGCGCTGCTAAAATGCCGGCATGCACGCCCCCTCCCCCCAGGCCGCGCCCACCCGCCGGCGCGTACTCACGGCCGCGGCCGCATTCGTCCTGCTTTTCGCGGGAACGGTCTTCGCCCAGGCCGTCCCGTCGCCGGTGGCGCTGCCGACGGCCCCGGTCGTGGCGGGCCCGCGGGTCGCGCTGGAGACGTCGGCCGGCCGCATCGTCGTCGAACTGTATCCGGACAAGGCGCCGCGCACGGTGGCGAACTTCCTCTCGTACGTGCGCGACGGCCATTACAACGGCACGATCTTCCATCGCGTGATCGGCGACCTGCTCATCCAGGGCGGCGCCTACACGCCCGACCTCGAGCACAAGCCCGAGCGGGCGCCGATCCCGAACGAGGCCAACAACGGCCTGTCGAACCTGCGCGGCACGCTCGCCGCCGCACGCCGACCGTCGGAGAAGGATTCGGCGCGGGCGCAGTTCTTCATCAACACCGTGGACAACCGCCAGTTCGACTTCCGCAGCGACGCCACGCCGCAACAATCGGGCTACTGCGTGTTTGGCCGCGTCGTCGAAGGGCTGGACGTGGTGGACCGAATCCGCGTGGTCGCCACGCAGGCGCGCCCGCCGCTGCCGGGCGACGTCCCGGTGACCCCGGTTCTCGTCGAGCGCGCGCACGTGCTGGCCGACTGATGACCGCGCTGTTCGTCTCCGACCTGCACCTGGACCCGGCGCGCCCGGCCATCACCGCGCTGTTCCTGCAATTCCTGCGCGACGAGGCCCGCGACGCCGAGGCGCTCTACATCCTCGGCGACCTGTTCGAGGCCTGGATCGGCGACGATGCCGACGACGCCCTCGCCGACTCCGTGCGCGGCGGGCTGCGCGAGCTGGTGGCGGCAGGCGTGCCGGTCTGGCTGATGCGCGGCAACCGAGACTTCCTGCTCGGCGAGCGCTTCGCACGCGACACCGGTGCGCGCCTGCTCGCCGATCCCTGCGTGATCCGCGTCGGCGACCAGCCGGTGCTGCTGATGCACGGCGATCAGTTGTGCACCGACGACGCCGCCTACCAGGCCTTCCGCGCGCAGGTGCATGCGCCGGGCTGGGCCGAGGGCTTCCTCGCGCAGCCGCTCGAGGCGCGCCGCGACTTCGCCGCGAAGGCCCGCGCGGCCAGCGGTGAACACCAGGCCGCGCTGCAGGCCACGGGCCAGCTCGAAGCCATCACCGACGTCAATGCCGACGCGGTGGCCGCGACGCTGCGGCGCTTCGGCGTGTGCCGCCTGGTGCACGGCCACACCCATCGCCCCGCCATCCACGCGCTGGACCTGGCCGGGCAGCGGGCCCAGCGCATCGTCCTTGGCGATTGGTACGAGCAGGGATCGGTGCTGCGGATGGATGCCGATGGCGCCGTGTTGTCGCGCTTGCCCGCTCAGGGTTTCGCGTAGCGCGCGGGCGCGAATCCGCCCACCTCGAACACGAGCAAACGCAATCGCCCGCTTCCCTCCGGCAAGCGGATCCTGAGCTCGCGCGCCTGCGCCAGCGCGTCCTCGAACGCGCCCTCGTCCTCGATGAAGAGCGCCGGGCCCTTGCCGGAATCTGCGGCGCGGCCGGCGAAGCTGCGCGCCTCGCCGCCATCGAAGGCGATCTCCATGCGACATGGCGATGGGCAGGAAAAATCCTTTTGCGCGAGCAGCAGGTAGGCGCTGCGCCCCCAGGACGGATGGTCGCGCAACACCAGTTGCGCATCCGGCTCGATGGCGGGAAGGTCCTCGCCCGCGGGCGGCGTGCGGCTGTAGAGGGTGGCGGTGCGCTGTTTGCCGCCTTCCACCGGCGTGGACTGGTAGGTCCACAGGTTGCGCAGGCGTCGCGTCTCGCGCGAGGCTTCGGCCTGTTTGCGCACCTCCGGCAACGATGATGCGATCGCCTCCGCGGCCGGTGCCGCGGGAAAGCGCCCTCGCAGGGCATCGGCATGTGCTTCGGCGAGCTCCCAGTTGCCGTCCTCGCGCGCGGCCTCGTAGTCCTTGCGCAGCGAGTCGGCCTGCGCGAGCGCGTCGGCGTCGAGCGCATCGGCGGGGTCGCCGGAGCCTTCGCAACCCGCGACGAGGGACAACAGGATGGCCAGGCCCAGCGCACGCGTTCGTGTCATGCAGCCTCCCCTGCCAGTCCGGCGATGCCGTCCAGCTCGGCCTCGTCGAAACCGGCCAGCAAGCGCGCCTCGCGATTGAAAGGACCACGCAACGAACCCTTGCCGATGCCACGCACCAGCGCCAGGAAGGTCGGGCCGGGTTCGACCCCTTCGCGCCGGCAGCACCAGGCGAACCAGCGGCTGCCGATGGCCACGTGCCGCACTTCCTCGGCCAGGATCACCTCCAGCACCTGCGCCGAGGCGGCATCGCCCTGTCCGCGCAGGCGCGCGATCATTCCCGGCGTGACGTCGAGCCCGCGTGCCTCCAGCAGTCGCGGCACCAGCGCCATTCGTGCCAGCACCGACCCGTCGGTCTTCAGGGCCATTTCCCACAGGCCATCGTGCGCGGGGAAATCACCGTAGCCATGGCCCATGTCGGCGAGCCGCTGTTGCAGCATGGTGAAATGCCGAGCCTCGTCGGCCGCGACCGAGATCCAGTCGTGGACGAAGCCCTCCGGAAGATCGCGAAAGCGCCAGGCCGCATCGAGCGCCAGGTTGATCGCATTGAATTCGATATGCGCGATGGCGTGCAGCAGCGCCGCGCGCCCGGCCGCGCTGCCGAGCCCGCGCTGCGCCACCTCGCGGGGGGCGACCAGGCGTGGGCGTTCGGGACGACCGGGCACCGCCAGGACGGGCGCGGGCTCGGCAGGCGGCGTGGGGTCGAGGCCGCCCGCCGCCGACGCGAGTCGTCCTGCCGCGGCCACCTTGGCGGCCGGATCGCACTCACGCAGCGCCGCCTCCAGCGCCGCGTACAGTCCGGGGCTTTCAGGGCGCGCGCTTGAGCTTGGAACCGTCACTGCGCGCCTGCTGCAGGCTTTCAAGGTAGCCGGAGTCGATGCCGGTGACATACTCGCCGTCGAAGCACGAGGAATCGAAATCCGACAACTTGTGCTTGGGCCCGGACACGGCGTCCTCGAGATCGGCGAGGTCCTGGTAGATCAGCCAGTCGCAGCCAAGCAGGGCCTGGATTTCCTCTTCGGTGCGGCCATGCGCGACCAGTTCGTCGGCCGCCGGCATGTCGATGCCGTAGATGTTCGGGTAGCGTACCGGCGGCGCCGCCGAGGCCAGGTAGACCTTGCGCGCGCCGGCGTCGCGCGCCATCTGGATGATCTGCTGCGAGGTGGTGCCGCGCACGATCGAATCGTCCACCAGCAGCACCACGCGGTCGCGGAATTCGAGCGGGATCGGGTTGAGCTTGCGACGCACCGACTTCATGCGCTGCGCCTGCCCCGGCATGATGAAGGTGCGGCCGACGTAGCGGTTCTTGATGAAGCCCTCGCGGTACTTCACGCCCAGCACGTTGGCGATCTCCAGCGCGGCGTCGCGCGAGGTGTCCGGGATCGGGATGACGGTGTCGATGTCGTGGTCGGGGCGCAGGCGCAGGATCTTCTCGCCCAGCTTCACGCCCATGCGCATGCGCGCCTTGTGCACCGAGACGTCGTCCATCATCGAGTCGGGTCGGGCGAAGTACACGTACTCGAAGATGCAGGGCGTGTGCCGCTGCGGCGGCGTCGCCTGCTCGGCATGCAACTCGCCGGCGGCGGTCACCACGATGCCCTCGCCCGGCGCGATGTCGCGCACGCGGGCGAAGCCGAGGATGTCCAGCGCCACCGACTCCGAAGCCACCGCGTATTCGGGACCGTTGGGGGTGTCGCGCTTGCCGAGCACCAGCGGCCGGATGCCGTGCGGGTCGCGGAAGGCGACCATGCCCAGGCCCAGCACCAGGCCGACGATCGCATAGCCGCCCTTGCAGCGCCGGTGCACGCCGGCGACGGCCTTGAGCGCGGCCTGCGGCGTCAGCGCGCCCTGCTCGCGCAACTCGTGCGCGAACACGTTCAAGAGCACCTCGGAATCGGAACCGGTGTTGATGTGCCGGCGATCCTGCTCGAAGACTTCGCGGCGCAGCGCATCCATGTTGATCAGGTTGCCGTTGTGCGCCAGCGCGATGCCCCACGGCGAGTTGACGTAGAAAGGCTGCGCCTCGTCCGAGCCGGCCGAGCCCGCGGTCGGATACCGGCAATGGCCGATGCCGACGCGACCGCCGAGTCGCAACATGTCGGCGGGCTCGAACACGTCGGCGACCAATCCGTTGCCCTTGTGCAGGCAGACCCGGCTGCCGTCCACGGTGGCGATGCCGGCGGCGTCCTGGCCGCGGTGCTGCAGCACGGTCAAGCCGTCGTACAGGGCGCCTGCGACCTCGCTCTGGCCGACGATTCCGATGATGCCGCACATGGCTTGCTTCCTTGTCGAACGATCAGGGCGAGGTGACGATGAAACCGGTCAGGCCGAGCTTGGCCTTGGCGTCGGCGAGCAATGCGGTCGCCTCGTCACGGTCGGCCACCGGACCGATGCGCACGCGGAAGCGCACGCCGGCGCCGGTTTCGGCGCGCTGCACGAAGGCGGCGAAGCCGGCGGCGCGCGCGCGATCGCGCAGGGCATTGGCGTCGGCCTCGACGCTCGGCGCCGACAGTTGAACGGCGAAGCCGGACGCCACGGTCCGCGCAGGCGGCAAGGCAGTGGTGGGGGCAGCGGCGGCAGGCGCCGGCGTCGCCGGCGCGGGCTTCGTGATCGGTGCGCTCGCGGCAGTCTCGCTCGCCACCGGCGCGTCGAGCACCAGCGCACGGCTCGGCGTGCCGCTCAGTTGTTCCACGCGCGGGCGCGCCGCTTCCGCGGCCGAGCGGCTGCTGAAGGGACCCACCCGCAGCCGCGTCGCCGCACCGGCGGCGATCGCCACCCGCTCGGACGTTACCGGCAGGCCCGCGGCACGCAGGCGTGCAGCCAGCCGGCTGGCCGAGGCCGCATTGGCATAGGTGCCGACCGTCAACACGGTGGCGCCGGCAGCGACCCGGGCAGCGCCCTCGGCAGGCTCCGGCTCCGGTGCAGACGCAGTCGCGGGAGCAACCGACGGGGCGTTCCGGATCTCCGTGGAATCGGCAGGCGTGGCAGGCAGCGTCGCGGCGACCTCGCCCGTCGCCGGGACGGGCGCCGCGTCGGGCCGGTCCTGGGCAGTGACTGGCTCATCCGCCGTCGGTGCGGCCGGCCCCGAACGCATGCCCAGCACGCCATCGGCGCCGGCGTTCGGCTCGGGCGCGGTGAGTGGCAACTCGCGGGTTTCGAACGCATCGCCCGGGGCCGCCGGCATGCTGAGTGGCACTTCGGTGGCGTCGGGCTCGCGCACGGCGGGCCCCTTGAGCAACATGGGCAGGAAGATGATGGCCAGCGCGGCCAGCACGGCCGCGCCGATGAGGCGCTGTTTGAGCGGGGATTCCATGCGTCGGCCCGGGCGCGGAGGAGGCCCGAATTATACCCCGCCCGCCTCCCCGGCATGGGCGCGCATCGCGTCCGCGACGGTGTGGAAGGAACCGAACACGAGCACGCGGTCGCTGGGCCGGCTTTGTGCGAGGGCCGCGGCCAGGGCCTGCCCGACACGCGCGTGGGCGGTGATCCGGTCCGCGTCCACCGGCAGTCGCGCCGCCAGCGCCTCGCCTTCCAGGCCGCGTGCGCCGGCATCGCCAATGCCGGCAACGTGCCAGTGCAGCAGCAGGGGATCGAGCAGTGCCGCGATCGCCGCCACGTCCTTGTCCGCGAGCGCGCTGAACACGGCGCGCGTCGGCCGGGGATGGGACTGCAACCAGGCCGCGAGTTGGGCGGCTGCCTGCGGGTTGTGGGCCACGTCCACCAGCAGTTCCGGCACCTCCTGCAAGCGCTGCAGGCGACCGGGCACCCGGGCGCCGGCGACGCCGGCGCGGATCGCGGCATCGTCGATCGCCAGCGGCAGGGCGCGCAGTGCCGCGATGGCGGCAGCGGCGTTGTCGAGTTGCGCCGGCGCATCGAGCGCGGGCAGTGGCAGCTCGATCTGGTAGCCGGGCTCGCGCCAGCTCCAACCGGCGTCGCCGCGCTCGATCAGGTAATCGCTGTGGCCGCGGATCGCCGGCGCGCCGATGCGGTAGGCCTCGCGCAACACCGACGAAGGCGGATCGCGTTCGGCGAGCACGCAGGGCCGGCCCGCGCGCAGGATTCCGGCCTTCTCGGCGCCAATGCTCTCGCGATCCGGCCCAAGGTAGTCCTGGTGGTCCAGGTCGACCGTGGTGATCACCGCCACGTCGGCGTCGACGATGTTCACCGCATCCAGCCGACCGCCCAGCCCGACCTCGAGCAAGGCAAGGTCGAGGCCTGCGGCGGCGAAGACATGCAAGGCGGCCAGCGTGCCGAATTCGAAATAGGTCAGCGGCACTTCGCCTCGAGCGGCCTCGATCGCCTCGAAGGCGGCCACCAGCGTTGCGTCATCGGCGTCCTTGCCATCCACGCGAATGCGCTCGTTGTAGCGCAGCAGGTGCGGCGAGGTGAACGCCCCCACCCGCAATCCGGCCGCGCGCGCGATCGATTCCATGAAGGCAACCGTGGAGCCCTTGCCATTGGTACCGGCGACCACGACCACCTGCGCGGCCGGTCGCCCGAGCCGCAGCCGCTTCGCCACCTCGGCCACGCGTTCCAGTCCCATCGCGATCTGCTGCGGATGGGTGCGCAGCTGGTAGTCCAGCCATTGCTCGAGCGTTCGTGGCATGCGCGGCTCCGTGGGAGGCCGGATGCTACTACAGCGCGCGGTGCACGGCCTCGCCGAACAGCGGCGTGTGGTGGTTGCAATCGTTCAGGCGCACGACCTCCAAGTGGTCCACGTCCGGCCCTTCGAGCAGGTTGATGGTGGTCGGCGCCTGGCGAAAGTTCCACAGCCGCGACAGCGGCAGGCCCAGCACCTTGCACAGCAGCACGCGGTTGACCGCGTCGTGCGCCACCACCAGTAGCGTATCGTCCGCGCCGAGTCCTTCGCACGCACGCGCCAAAGCCGGCCAGGCGCGGTCGAGCACCCCTTGCAGGGATTCGCCGCCGGGCATCTGCACGGTTTCCGGCGCCTCGCGCCAGGCCTGCAGGCGCTCGGGGTCGCGCGCGCGAATCTCGCTGGCGAGCAGGCCTTCCCATTCACCGTGGGCGATCTCTTGCAAGCCCTCGTCGAACAGCAGTTGCGCCGCGCGATGCTCGCTCATCGCGAGCTCGGCCGTGCGGCGCGCGCGCGACAGTGGGGACGCGACGGCGCGCGTGATGTCCACATCATGCAGCCGCTCGCCGAGCAGCCGCGCCTGTGCCTCGCCGACTTCCGACAGCGGGATGTCGCGCTGTCCCTGGTACCGGCCTTCCGCATTCCAGCGGGTCTCGCCATGGCGTGCCAATAGGAGTTTCATCTCACATCATCTCCAGGGCGACGATGCCCGGCATCGCGCGCAGCTCCGCCAGCCGCGGCGCCGGTACCGGCCGGTCCACGGTAATGGCCGCCAGCGCCTGCCCGTCACCCTTGGCGCCGAGCGAGAAATTGATGATGTTGATGCCGGCCGCGCCCAGTTGCGAACCGACCTGGCCGATCACGCCGGGCTTGTCCTCGTTGCGCATCAGCAGGATGTGCGCGCCCGGGTCGAAGTCGAGCTCCACGCCGTCCAGCCGCACCACGCGCGCGCCGCGATGCAACGTGGCCTCGATCTCGCGCGCCGGGCCGCCGTCCTCGATGCGGATGCGCAGCAGGCGGTCGAAGCCATCGCCGTCGCCGCCGAGGGTCTCCGACACTTCGAGCCCGCGCGCGGCGGCCTCGTGCAGTGCGTTCACCGGCGTCACGCGCCCCGAAGCCGTGCCCAGCAGCGCCGCCACCAGCAAGCGCGACAGGGGTCGCGTATCGAGCGCCTCGGTGCGGCCGGCGTAGGTGATCTGCAGCTTCGTCGGCGCCGGCACCAGGCGCGCGGCGAGCTTGCCGAGCGCCGTCATCAGTGGCATCCACGGCCCGACCTCGCGCGCCGCTTCCGCGCTCAGCGGCGGCAGGTTGACGCAGCCAGCCACCGCGCCGGTCTTGAGGAAGTCGATGATCTGCCGCGCCAGGATGGTGCTGACCGCCTGTTGCGCCTCGCTGGTGGACGCGCCCAGGTGCGGGGTGAGGATCAGTTTCGGGTTGCCGCGCAGCGGCGAATCCTTCGGCAAGGGTTCGGTGACGAAGGTGTCGAGCGCCGCGCCGGCGAGATGGCCCTCGTCGAGCAGGCGCAACAGCGCCGCCTCGTCCACCAGCCCGCCTCGCGCCGCGTTGATCAGGTAGCTGCCCGGCTTCATCCGGCGCATCTGCGCCTCGCCGATCAGGTTGGTGGTGTCCTTGGTGCGCGGGATGTGCAGGGTGATGATGTCGGCCCAGGCCAGCAAGTCATCGAGCGATTTCATCGCCAGGCTCAGCCGGCCCGCGGCGGCGGCCGGCAAGAAGGGATCGAAGGCGGCCACGTCCATGCCGATGCCGGCGGCCTTGCGCGCCACGGTAGAACCGATGCGGCCCAGCCCGATCACGCCCAGGCGCTTGCCTTCCAGTTCGAAGCCGGTCAGGCCCGCCTTGGGCCACTCACCCGCCTTCATGCCGGCATCGGCGCGCGGGATGTGCCGCGCCAGCGCGAACAACAGGGCGATCGCATGCTCGGCCGCGGCCAGCGTGTTGCCGTCGGGCGCGTTCATCACCGCGATGCCGCGGGCGGTGGCCGCATCCACGTCGATGGTGTCCACGCCGGCGCCGGCACGACCGATCACCTTCAGCCGCGAGGCTTTCGCCAGCGCATCGGCGCCGACCTGGGTGGCCGAACGCACCAGCACGGCGTCCACGTCCGCCAGTTTTTCCGCGAGCAGCGCGGCGTCCTTGATCGGTTCGGAGGTTTCGACCTCCCAACCGGCGTCGCGAAACAGGTTCAGGCCGTCGGCATGGATGCCATCGAGGGCGAGGATGCGCATGGGAAGCTCCAGGTGGGTGAAGGGTCGTGGTGCGCCGGAATGGACACGGACGCGGGAACCCCATGCACGCCCCGCCGGAGGCGGGGAAACACCTGAATGAAACACTTGCCAACCGAAACGATACCGGCAGTCGCGGTGGCCAGGAGACGGGGCGTCATGCGCATGGGAGTCCTGTAGCCAGCCCGGACACGGTAGCACGCCCCCGACCCATGACCAACGGCCTATACCGTCGCAAGGCCGATCACCGACAATCGGGCGCTGGCCGTGTCCTGCCGGCCCTCCCCGCACTTTTCCCTGAACCGCCCCGCCCGGGCTGGAGTCCGACCGTGACCCTGAATTCCATGAAGCACCTCACCCTCGCGCTGGCCGTCGCGGCCGCGCTGACGGCCTGCAAGAAGGACGACGCCGCCGCCGCGACGACCGCTGCGCCGCCGGAGGCCGCCAAGCTGTCCATCGACCTGGCCGCACTGCCCGAGCTGCCGCACTTCCGCGCCGCCGACCTCGATCCCGCCGCGCCGGTCTGCCAGGACCTCAACGCCCACGTCAACGGCAAGTGGCTCGCCGCCAACCCGGTGCCTGCCGACAAGACCACCTGGGGCAGCTTCGAGATGCTCGGCGAGCGCTCGCTCGCGGTGCAGAAGCAGATCATCGAGGCCGCCGCGAAGTCGCAGAACGCCGCCGGCAGCAACGAGCAGAAGGTCGGCGACATCTACGGCGTCGGCATGGACGTCGAGAAGATCAACGCCGACGGCGCCAAGCCGGTGCAGCCGATGCTGGCGCGCATCGACGCGATCGCCGACCCGGCCGGCATTTCCGCCTACCTGATCGAGAACTTCGGCAAGGGCAACCAGGCCGTGTTCGGATTCTTCCCCGAGTCCGATTTTCAGGACGCGAAGATGGTGATCGGCTACGCCTTCCAGGGCGGCCTGTCGCTGCCCGAGCGCGCCTACTACCTCGAGCCTGCGCACCAGGACAAGCGTGACGCCTTCCTCGCCCACGTCGAGCGCCTGCTGGTGCTCGGCGGCGTCGCGGCCGATGCGGCCAAGGCGCAGGCCCAGGCCGTGCTCGACTTCGAGACCCGCCTGGCCAAGGCCTCGCTGGCGCCGGTGGAACTGCGCAATCCCGACAACCAGTACCACTACGTCACCCTCGCCGACGCCGACAAGCTCACGCCGAACTTCAGCTGGAGCAAGCTGTTCGCCGCGCAGGGCATCGAGGGCGCGAACGGCTTCTCGCTCAGCCAGCCGAAGTTCTTCAGCGAGATGGACGCGATGATCGCGCAGGTGCCGGTCGCCGACTGGCAGGCCTACCTGCGCTACCACACGATCTCCGACGCCGCGCCCTTCCTGTCCGATGCCATCGCCGACGAGCGCTTCGGTTTCTACGGCAAGACCATGCGCGGCCAGCAGGAACAGAAGCCGCGCTGGAAGCGCGTGCTCGACACCATCAACGGTTCGATGGGCGAGGCGCTGGGCCAGGTCTACGTCGCGCAGGTGTTTCCGGCCGAGTCCAAGGCGATGATGGAGACCCTGGTCGCCAACCTCAGCGCCGCGCTCAAGACGCGCCTGGAAAACCTCGAGTGGATGGGCGACGAGACCAAGGCCAAGGCCCTGGCGAAGTGGAAGACCTTCGACCCGAAGATCGGCTACCCCGACAAGTGGCGTGACTTCAGCGGCCTGACCATCGACCGCTCGAAGAGCTACCTCGACAACGCGCTCGCCGCCACCGCGTTCGAGAACGCCTACCAGATGTCGAAGATCGGCAAGCCGGCCGACCGCGAGGAGTGGGGCATGACCCCGCAGACGGTCAACGCCTACTACAACCCGCTGAAGAACGAGATCGTGTTCCCGGCCGCGATCCTGCAGCCGCCCTTCTTCGATCCGAAGGCGGACCCGGCGCTCAACTATGGCGGCATCGGCGCGGTGATCGGCCACGAGATGCTGCACGGCTACGACGACCAGGGCGCGCAGTTCGACGCCGAGGGCAATCGCAAGCAGTGGTGGACCGATGCCGACCTGAAGGCCTTCCAGGCCCGCACCGGCAAGCTGGTGGCGCAGTTCGACGAGTACGTGGCGATCGAGGACCTGCACGTGAAGGGCGACCTCACCCTGGGCGAGAACATCGCCGACCTCGGCGGCGTGGCGGTGGCCTACGACGCACTGCAGCGCGACCTGGAGAACAAGAAGGTCGCGGCGATCGACGGTTATTCGCAGGACCAGCGCTTCTTCCTGAATTTCGGCACCATCTGGCGCCGTAATTTCCGGCCGGAGGAGCTCAAGGTCCGCCTGAACACCGATCCGCACGCCCCGGCCATGTTCCGTGCCAACGGCGCGCCGTCGAACCTGGACGCGTTCGCCGAAGCCTTCGGCTGCAAGCCGGGCGACGGCATGGTCCGTGCCGCCGACAAGCGAGTCGTGATCTGGTGATCGACCTGCGTTGAGGCGTATCGCGACGGCCCGGGACCTCCCGGGCCGTTCGCGTTTGGCGACCCTGAGCCGCGCGTGAACCGGCGCGGCACGGCTGCATCCGTTGCGATGGGTCGCGGCGCGGGGCGGTATCATCGCCGCTCCACGACGCAAGCTCCACGACACAAGGAACACCATGGCACCGGTCACGCGCTCCCCGCTCCTCCCCGCGATCGCCCTTTGCCTGGCCGTCGCCGCCTCCGGCGCTATGGCCGCCAAGAAGAAACCGGCGGCGCCCGCGGGCCCCACCGCCTGCACCGACTTCTACGGTTACGTGAACCAGCCGTGGTTGGCAGCGCACCCGCTGCCTGCGGGACTGCCGAGCTACAGCCGCTGGAACGAGCTCAACCTCGCCGCCCAGCAGCAGCTGCAGGGTCTGCTGACCGGACAATCCGGCGCGCCCGCCGGCCCCGCCTCCCGCCTGCTCGGCGACCTCGTCGCCAGCCATGCCGATCCCTCAGCCATGGATGCGGGCGTGAAGGCCGTCGCCGCTCCCCTGCTCAAACAGATCGATGCCGCGCGCAAGCCGCGCGACCTGGTGCGCGCCATCGCCGCGCTGCATGCCGCCGGCGTGCCCGTGCTGTACGGATTCGATGCCCTGCGCGACGAAGCCAGCGGGCGCCCCGTCGCGACTTTCTATCCCTCCGGCATCGGCTTGCCGGGCGCGGCCTACTACGCCGAAGGCATCCCCGAGCTGAAGCCGGGACTGGATGCCTATCGCGACTACCTCGCCGCGCAGTTGCGCTTCGCCGGCATCGCCGACGCCAAGGCGCTCGAGCAGGCCGGCCATGCGCTGGCGATCGAGCACAAGCTCGCGGCGGCGATGGCGCAGTCCGGCCGGGAGGCGTTGGCGCCCGCCGCGCTCGCCAGCCGTTTCCCCGCCCTGCAGCTGCCCAGCCTGATGCAGGCCGCCGGTTGGTCGCCGGCTTCGGTCACGGTTTCGCAACCCGCTTACTTCCACGCCGTCGACAAACTGCTCGCGCGCCCGAACCCCGCGCACTGGCAGGCCTACCTGCGCGCGCAGCTGATGCATTCGCTCGCATCCGCGCGCGGCGTGGATCCTCGCGCGGGCTACCTGGGCGCACTGAAGATCGGCAGCGGCCAGCCCTTGCAGGCGCTCGACCGCCTCAGCCTGCTGGCCCTGGCCGAAGGCGCCGACCTGGCGAGCGCCGCTTACGCCGAGACCGCGCTGCCCGCCGCGCGCGTGCAGCGCGCCGATGCAATCGCCGAGGGCCTGCGCGCAGCCATGGGGCGTGCGATCGACCGCGCCGCCTGGCTGGACCCCGCCGCCAAGGCTGAAGCGCGGACACGGTTGGCGGCCCTCAGCTTCGCGATCGGGCACGCGCCCGAGACGGTATCGGTGACCAGCCTCGCCTTCGACCGCGGGAACCTGGCGGCGAACCTGATTGCCCTTCGCCGCTGGAACCTCGCGCGCTCGCTCGCCCGATTGAACAGCGCGGTGTGGCCTGCGCCGATCCAGCAGTGGCAGCCGGTGATCGGCTTCCAGGCGGCGCAGAACCGCATCGTGGCGAGCGCGGCGGCACTGCAGCCGCCGGTGCACGAGGGTGGCGCGCTGGCCGCGGACTACGGCGCCTTCGGTGCGCTGCTCGGTCAGCAACTGAGCCTGGCCTTCGCGCCGGACCTGGAAAAAGATCCGGCCTGGGGCGCGCGTCGCGCCGCGCTCGCCAGCCAGTACTCCGCCTATCCCGCGGCTCCGACCGCCAAGGTCAATGGCCTGGGAACCGCCGCCCAGAACGCCGCCGACCTCGCCGGGCTGGAGCTCGCCTGGGACGCGCTGGCTGCGCAATCGAAACCCGACCCGGAAGCCGCCAAGACCTTCTACCGCGCATGGGCCAGCGTGTGGGCGCGCCAGGACGCCGCACTCGCGCTGGCCGCCGCGCAACCCACCGCCACGCAGGCGCCTTCGAAGTGGCGCGTGAACGGTCCGCTCGCCAACCTGCCCGCCTTCGCGCAGGCCTACGGCTGCAAATCCGGCAGCGCGATGGCGCGCGCGAGCAAGGACACCCTTGCCGTCTGGCGCTGACATGCTGGAATTCCGCCCCGGGCAACGGTGGTTCAGCAGCGCCGAGCCGGAACTGGGTCTCGGCACCGTGCTCCGGCTGGCTGGCCGCCAGGTCCAGATCGTGTTCACCGGTTCCGGCATGCTGCGCCACTATGCGCTGGGCAGCGCGCCGCTGCTGCGCGCGGCGTTTCGCGCCGGCGACCGCGTGCAGGTGGACGGAAACACCCACGTCGTCGAGGCCTTCGAAGTCGAGGAAGGCCTGATCCGCTACCGTTGCGGCGGCGAATGGGTCGCCGAAGGCCGCCTCGACGCCGAGCAACCGGTGTCGCAGGCCGATGCGCGCCTGCTCGCCGGCCGCCTGGATCGCAACGACCGCTTCGAACTTCGCCGCGAGATGTTGCACCGTCACGCGCGCGCCCGCTCGCACCCCGGCTGGGGCGTGCTCGGCGCCCGCATCGACCTGATCCCGCATCAGTTGCGGGTGGCCGAGATCGCCGCGGCGCGGCGCATCCCGCGCCTGTTGCTCGCCGATGAAGTCGGCCTGGGCAAGACCATCGAGGCCTGCCTGGTCACCGCGCAACTGATCGCCAGCGGTCGCGCGCGGCGCGTGCTGGTGCTGGTGCCCGAAAGCCTGGTCAACCAGTGGTTCGTCGAGTTGCTGCGTCGCTTCAACCTCGCCTTCGCCATCTACGACGAAGAGCGCTGCGAATCGCTCGAACTCGACGAGGCGTCGGCGCGCGAGGCGCGCAACCCCTTCGACGACGAACAACTCGTGCTCGCCTCCGTGGACTGGCTGGCGAGCCATCCACGTCGCGCCGCGCAGGCGTTGGACGCAGGCTGGGACCTGCTGCTGGTGGACGAAGCCCACCACCTGGCGTGGAGTCCCGACGGCGGCAGCGATTCCTATCGGCTGGTGGAGGCGCTTGCCGCCGCCACGCCGGCGCTGCTGCTGCTCACGGCCACGCCCGAACAGCTCGGACTCGGTGGACACTTCGCACGGCTGCGCCTGCTCGATCCGGCGCGCTACACCGACCTGGAGGCCTTCGTCGCCGAACAGTCGCGCTATGTCGCGCTGTCCGGCGTGGCCGAGAAACTGGTGGGCGACGAGGAACTGACCTCGGCCGACATGGAACGGCTGGCGCCCCTGTTTCCCGCCGAAGGCGACGTCCTCGCGCGCCGGTTGGCGCGCATCGCCGGCGGCGACGCGGACGCCCGCGCGGCTTTGCTCTCCGACCTGGTCGACCGCCACGGCACCGGTCGGGTGATGGTGCGCAATCGCCGCGCCGCCGTCGGCGGATTCCCGCGCCGCATCGCCCACGTCACCACCCTGCCCGAGCTCGAGGACGCACGACTCGCCGGCCGCCTGCAGGCCGAATTCGCCCACGACCTGGGCGACCTGGAGGACGAGCCCGAGCACGACTACAAACCCGATCCCCGGATGGACTGGCTGCTGGCGACGCTGGAGTCGATCGCTCCCGCCAAGGCCCTGGTGCTGTGCCGCAGCCGCGCCAAGGTGCAGGCGCTCGAGGAGGCATTGCGCATGCGCAGCAACCTGCACGTCGCGCGCTTCCACGAGGACATGAACCTGCTGCAGCGCGACCGCAACGCCGCCTTCTTCGCCGACCCCGAGGGCGCGCGCCTGCTGGTCGCCTCGGAGATCGGCGCGGAGGGCCGCAACTTCCAGTTCGCCCAGCACCTGGTGTTCTGGGACCTGCCCTTCCACCCGGACATGCTCGAGCAACGCATCGGCCGCCTCGATCGCATCGGGCAGCGCGGGGACGTGCACCTGCACATGGCGGCCGTCGCCGGCAGCGCGCAGGAAGTGTTGCAGCGCTGGCTGCACGAGGGCCTGGATGCCTTCACCGACGTCGTCGCCGATGGTCGCGAGCTGCTGCGCCGCTTCGGCCGCGACCTGCTGGACATCGTCGGCATGGATCCGGAAGCGCGCGAGGCCGCGATCGCCAGCCTGGTGGCGCGCACCCGCCAGACCCACGCCGAGCTCGCCGACGTCATCGCCCGGGGCCGCGACCGCCTGCTCGAACTCGGCTCGCGCGCGGGTGCGCACGAAGGCGCCCTGCTGGCCGCGCTGCGCGAGGACGACGAGGAACGCAACCACGACGATTACCCGCTGCGGCTGCTGGAAGCCTTCGGCATCCACGGCGAGGCGCTCGGTCCGCAGGTCTGGCTGCTGGATCCGGAGTACCTGAGCACCGAAGGTTTCGAGGAGTTCAAGTCGGGGCCCCGCGCGGCCACCTTCGACCGTGCCACGGCCCTGTCGCGCGACGACCTGCTCTACCTGCGCGCCGACCACCCGCTGCTGCTGTCGGCGCAGGAGATGCTGGGCTCGGGCGAGACCGGCAATGCGGCCTTCCTGGTGGACGACAGCCTGCCGCCGCGCAGCGCGATCCTGGAAGCGGTGTTCGTGCTCGAATGCGTCGCCCCGCGCACGCTCGACGTCGAGCGCTTCCTGCCGCCCGAGCCGGTCACCGTGGCGATCGACAGCAAGCTGCAGCACCGCGCCGGTTTCGCGCCCAACGAACGTGCCGTGCTGCGCGCGGGCGATCGCCAGTACGACATCTCGCCGATGCGCAAGGTGCTGGCCGCGCTGGTGCCGCCGATGCTCGAGCGTGCGCGTGCGCAGGCGGTGGACGACGGCATGGCGAAGGTCGCCGAGGCTGCCGGCCGCGTCCGCGAACTGCTCGATGCCGAGATCGCGCGCACCGAGGCGCTGGCGCAGGTCAATCCCTCGGTGCGTCCCGCCGAGATCGAGGCCCTGCGCGAGGAGCGTCGTCGCCTGCTCGAGGTGCTGCCGACGGCGCGGCCGCGGCTGGACGCGCTGCGCCTGGTGACCAGCGCCGACTTCCTGTCGTTGCGGCGCTGAGGGCTCGCCTCAGCGGACGCCGCGCAGGTTCGGTCGCGTCGGCGGCTTGCGCTTGAACGGCGGCTGCCCGCGCCAGTAGCGGATCAGCAGCCAGCCGAACAGCATGCCGCCGAGGTGGGCGAAATGGGCGATGCCCTGCAGGGTGCCGGTGATGCCGGCGACCAGTGAGATCACGCCATACCCGATCACCACCGTGCGCGCCGAGATCGGCGCCGGAATCGGGATGATGATCATGCGGTCGTGCGGGAAGAACAGCGCGTAGGCGAGCAGGATGCCGAAGATCCCGCCGGACGCGCCGACGGTCGGGAAGCCCGGGTTGCCCATCGAGACCATCGCGGTCACGACCGCGAGCTGGCACAGGCCGGCGCCGACCACGCACACGAGGAAGAACTGCAGGTAACGGCGCGCGCCAAGGTGCAACTCGACCCGCGACCCGAACTGCCACAGGCCGATCGCATTGAACAGCAGGTGCATGAAGTCGCCGTGCAGGAAGCCGTAGCTGAGCAGCTGCCAGGGCTGGAAATGGCCCAGGGGCCACAGCGCGAACCAGTCCAGCAGGGTTTCGCCCGACATCACCTGGATGATGAAGACGGCGGCAATGGCGATCAGCAGGTTGCGGGTGACGGGCGGAATCGGTGGCACGCCGTGGCTCGCGGGGAAGGCAGTGCGCATCATAGCCCGACCCGCCTTGACGCCAGCCGACCGCTCATCGCCGCGGCGGCGCCCACAGCAGCTCGTCCAGCGTGGCGGCCGCGCGTTGCCCGCGGACCCGGCCCTCGCGCACGTCCACGCCCTCGGCGCGCAGGCGCTGCTGCTGCTCGTCGAAATTAGGGTGGTCGGCGGGAAAGGCGATGCGCCCGTCGGAGCGCAGGATCCGGTGCCACGGCAGCGCCGGGTCCTCGTTGCTCGCCAGCAGCCGTGCCACCAGCCGCGCCCGGCCGGGCAGCCCCGCCCGCCGCGCGATCTCGCCATACCCTGCCACTTCACCGCGGGGAACCGCCCGGATCGCGGCGAGGATACGGTCGGCGGCAGACTTTCCGGGCATGGGGGTTTAGGATACGCGTTCAACGAGGACGCCATGCAGAATTTCGAACAGATCCGCAGCGCCATCAACGCCGACTACAAGATCACCGCGCGCGAGCCCTACATGGTGTGCGTGGAACTCTCGCTCGACCAGGGCCGGCGCCACCAGAGCATCTTCCTGGCCGAGATCGAGGACGACGACGGCCGCAAGT
>CAMPGW010000037.1 GCA_946885735.1 uncultured Gammaproteobacteria bacterium | reverse complement strand
CCCATCCTGCATCACGGCGGCGCGGTCGGCCAGCGGTGCGCTGGCGGTATCATCCGGGGAACAGACGGAGTCCCCATGAGCTTCCCGAATACCCGACCCCGGCGGATGCGCCGCGACGAGTTCTCCCGCCGCCTGATGCGCGAGAACCGGCTCACGGCCGACGACCTGATCCTGCCGGTCTTCATCCACGAGCTCGCCGGCCGCGCCCCGGTGGCGTCCATGCCCGGGGTCGAGCGCCTGTCCCTGGACGAGCTGCTGCGGGTGGCCGAACGCGCCGTGGCGCTGCGCATCCCGGCCCTGACCCTGTTCCCGGTGACCGCGCCCGAGGCCAAGTCCCTCGACGGCGCCGCCGCCTGGGCCGCCGACGGCCTGGCGCAGCGGGCGATCCGCGCGCTGAAGTCGCGCTTCCCCGATCTGGGCGTGATCACCGACGTGGCGCTGGACCCTTACACCACCCACGGCCAGGACGGCCTGGTGGATGCGGGCGGCTACGTTCTCAACGATGAGACGAACGCCGCGCTGGTGCGGCAGGCGCTTTCGCACGCCGAAGCCGGCGCCGACATCGTCGCCCCCAGCGACATGATGGACGGGCGCATCGGGGCGATTCGTGTCGCGCTCGAGGCCGCCGGCCACGTGCACACGCGCATCCTCGCCTACTCGGCCAAGTACGCCTCCAGCTTCTATGGGCCGTTCCGTGATGCGGTCGGCTCGGCGGGCAGTTTGGGCAAGGGCAACAAGTACACCTACCAGATGGACCCGGCCAATTCCGACGAAGCCCTGCGCGAGGTCGGCCTCGACCTCGACGAGGGCGCCGACATGGTGATGATCAAGCCGGGCCTGCCCTACCTGGACATCGTGCGCCGCGTGAAGGACCGCTACGGCGCGCCGACCTTCGTCTACCAGGTCAGCGGCGAGTACGCGATGCTCAAGGCCGCGGCCGGCAACGGCTGGCTGGACGAACGCGCCTGTGCGCTGGAAGCGCTGGTCTCGATCAAGCGCGCCGGCGCCGACGGCATCCTCACCTACTTCGCACTGGACGCGGCCGGCTGGCTGCAGGAGTGATCGCATGAGTCCGCGTTTCGCCGTCTTCGGCCACCCGGTGGCGCATTCGCTGTCGCCGCGCATCCATGCCGAATTCGGCCGCCAGCTCGGCATCGCGCTGCATTACGAAGCGATCGATTGCGAGCCCTGGCAGCTGGCCTCGGCGCTGGCGCAGTTCGCCGACGGCGGCGGCATTGGCGCCAACCTGACGCTGCCGCACAAGCAGGCGGGCCTGGCGCTGTGCGCACGCACCAGCGAACGCGCGCGCGCCGCCGGCGCCGTCAACACGCTGCGCCGCGAAGGCGAGGGCTGGTTCGGCGACAACACCGACGGCGAAGGGCTGGTGCGCGATCTCACGGCGCGGCAGGGCCTGGACCTGCGTGGCCGCCGGGTGCTGCTGCTCGGCGCCGGCGGCGCCGCCCACGGCGTGGCGCCGGCGTTGCTGGATGCAGGCGTCGCCGAACTGTTCATCGTCAATCGCCATGCCGAGCGCGCGGACGCGCTGGCCGACGCGCTGGCGCAGCCCGGTCGCGTGCATTCGCGCTACTGGGAAGACCTGGAATCGCTCGGCGCCTTCGAGCTGATCGTCAACGCCACCGCGGCCGGGCACGGCGGCGCCGGCGTGTTGCTGCCGTTCTCGCTGGCGGCCTCGCGCAGCGCGGCGGTGGACCTGAGCTACGGCGAGGCGGCGATCGGCTTCCTGGCCTGGGCGCGTGGCGCCGGTTGCCTGCAGGCCATCGACGGCCTCGGCATGCTGGTCGAGCAGGCGGCGCTGGCCTTCGAACTCTGGCACGGCCAGCGCCCCGACACCGACGCGGTGTACGCGCAGCTGCGCGAACGCGACGCGGTCCTCGTCAGCGGCGACTGATCGCTACAGCAGCCCGCCGCGCTTGACGGCGAGGTAGCGTTCCACCAGCGCGGCGGGCAATTGCGCGCAGGTCACGTCGAGCACCATCACGCCTTCGGCGCGCAGGCTGCGGTGGGCACGCGTGCGTTCGCCGAGGTAACGCGCCAGCGCGCCGGCGGCGATCGCCTCGCCGAGGGTTTCCACCGGTCGTTCGAGTGCTTCGTCGAGTGCCTGTTCGCGCAGGCTGGCCACGCAGACCAGGTGCCGGCGCTGCAGCAGGCGTACCGCGGCCAGCAGGTCCTCGATGTCCTCGTCGCGCACGTTGGTGACCAGCATCACCAGCGCGCGCCGGCGCTGGCGCAACGACAGCTGGGTGGCGGCCTCGAGGTAGTCGGTCGCCACCGGCGAAGGCTGCAGGTCGTAGGTGGTGTTGAGGATCGTGTCCACCGCGCCCAGTCCGCGCTGCGGCGCCAGCCAGCGGCTGCTGCCGCCGGAGGCCAGCAGGCCGACCGCGTCGCCGCGGCGCAGCGCCAGGTAGGACACCACCAGGCTGGCATTGAGCACGTGGTCGAAGTGCGAGAGTGCATCGTCGCGCGCGAGCAGGCGACGACCGGTGTCGAGCAGCATGATCACCTGCTGGTTGCGCTCGGGCTGGTAGCTGCGCGAGATCATCCGGCGCGTGCGCTGGCTGGCCTTCCAGTCGATCTGCCGCAGGCTGTCGCCGAGGCGGTAGTCGCGCAGCTGGTGGAACTCCGTGCCTTCGCCGCGACTGCGCTGCAGGTGCGCGCCGATCGCGCGCGAAGCCTGTTCGGCGCTGAACAACGCGAAGCGCGCCAACGGCGCGAAGTTTGGATACACGCGCACGCCCTGGCGCGGGCCGACCGTGCGCCGCTGCCGCCACAGCCGCAGTGGCGAGCGCAGCCGCAGCTGGCAGCCGGCGAACTCGGCCGCGCCGCGTTCGGTCGGCGTGAAGCGATACGCCACCGACACCTCGGTGTCGGCATGCAGGTCGAGCGCGCGCGGCAAGCCGGACACCGGCCACTCGCCCGGCAGCAGGTCGAACACCTCCACGTGCATCGCGCGGCGATCGGCCGACACCAGGTGCAACACGGCCTCGCGCTCGACACCCACCGGGATCACCGCCGGCAGCTCGCGACGCACGGTCGGCGACGGCATCCGCGCCAGCACCCAGGCATCCAACAGCGCCAGTGCGCCCAGGCTGGCGCCGCCGATCGTCCAGCTCGAGGCCGGCAGCCAGCCGAGCGCGGACGCCAGGCCGAGCGCGGCCCAGGCCAGCAGCCAGCCGACCAGCGCGGGGGCCGGCCTCATCGGCGCGGCGCGTCCACCTTGGCCAGCACCGCGTCGATGACGGCGTCGATGCGCATGCCCTCGATCTGCAACTCGGGCGCCAGCGCGATGCGATGCCGCAGCGCCGGCTTGGCGACGGCGCGGATGTCGTCCGGCAGCACGAAGTCGCGGCCTTGCAGTACCGCCCAGGCGCGGCCGGCGCGCACCAGCGCCAGGCTGCCGCGCGGACCTGCGCCCATCGCGATGCCGGGCCACTCGCGGGTCGCCCGCACGATGCGCACCGCGTAGTCGAGCACCACCGGATCCACCGCCACCAGCGAGGTGCCCTGCTGCATGGCGTTGATCTGCGCCGGACCGAGCACGCGCTGCACCTGCGACAACGCGAAGCTGTTGGCGTCGCGGCCGGTGCTGACGTCGCCGACCATCCGCACCTCGTCCTCCAGGTCGGGATAACCCATCAGCACCTTCAGCAGGAAGCGGTCGAGCTGCGCCTCGGGCAAGGGATACGTGCCCTCCTGCTCGACCGGGTTCTGCGTGGCGATGGCCAGGAAGGGCGGCGGCAGCGGATAGCTGCGGCCTTCGATCGTGACCTGGCCTTCCTGCATCACCTCCAGCAACGCGGCCTGGGTCTTGGCCGGCGCGCGGTTGATCTCGTCGGCCAGCAGCAGGTGGGTGAACACCGGGCCGCGGCGGATCTTGAAACCCTCGGTCTTGGGGTCGTAGAAAGCGTGCCCGCTGATGTCGCTGGGCATCAGGTCGGGCGTGAACTGCACGCGCGCGAAGCTGCACTCCAGCGCCGTGGACAGCGCGCGCACCAGCAAGGTCTTGCCGAGGCCCGGCACGCCCTCCAGCAGCACGTGGCCGCCGGCGAGCAAGGCGCACAGCACCTGGTCGAGCACCTCGGCCTGGCCGACGAAAGCCTGCGCGACCTGGGTGCGAACCGCGTCGACGTGGCCGACGAGGGCCTCGCCGGTGATGGGCGCCAGCGGCGCGGGGGTTTCGAGGCTCATAGTCGGTTTCTCATCTGGACCAGGGTGGATAGGGCGGCGAGGAAGACGTCCGGGCGTTGCAGGCCGACCGGCCGCAGCGCGCGCAACACGCGCTCGCGCGGCAGGCCGAAGCGTTCGGACAGGGCGGCAGCGAGGGTCTCGCCTTCGAGCGCGGACAGCACCGGATCGCGCAAGGCGAGGCGGCGCTGGAACAGCTCGAGCACCGCCGAATGCAGGGCCGCCATGCGCCCGCGCCGGAACGCGAACTCACCGGCCGCCTGCACGTGCTCGAGCAGCGCGCGGCGATTCTCCGGCGGCGGCGGCAGGGCCGGGCCGAAGCGTTGCCCGCGCCACAGCAGCCAGGCCAGCAGCGCGAGCGCGGCTGGCAACAGCGCGCGCCAGGCATGTTCGAGCAGCAGGCGCCACAGCGAAGGCAGGTCGGCCGAATACACCAGGTGCATGGCGCCGGCGCCGAGCCGCGGCGCCAGGATCTGTTCGGCCAGTTCCACCGCCGCCGGCTGGCGCAGCCGGTCGTTGCCCAGCAGGCGCAGGCTGCTGACGACCGTCACGACGCCACGATCCAGCGCAAGCCGGCCGAAGCGATAGCCGGCCTGCTCGTCGCCCGCGTGCATGCGGAAGCCTTCGACCTCGGAGGTGAAGCGCGCGCCGCACAGGCGGGGCGCTTCCGGCGCCGCGTCGTCGGGCTTCACCGGCTTCACGGGCTTCGCGGGCTTCACGGGCTTCACGGGCGGCGCGCGCACGATGCGTGGATTGCGCGCGACCAGCGGCGTGCAGTCCGTGCGCGGATTGGGCGCCTCGGCCTCCTCGCCGTCCTTGTCGGGTGGCGTGGGCGGCGGCTCCACCGCAGTCAAGCCGAAGGCCTCGGGCAGGGGGCCCGGTTGCGTGCCGGCACCGGGGCCGGGCATCACCAGATGGCCGCCCTTGCGCACCCAGGCGATCAGGCGATCGGCCTGCGCCTCGGTGATCGCCTCCGGCGTGGTGTACAGCAGCAGCGTGTCGTTCGGCCCCAGCGCCAGCGCCGACGGATCCAGGCTGGGGTGGCTGCGCACCGTGACGCCGCGCGCCTTCATCGCCAGGCCGAGCGCGTACAGCGGGTTGTAACGTGCCTCGCCACTCGGCGGCAGCGGCTCGGTGGTGGTGACGCGCTCGAACAGCGCGAAGAAGCCCGCCACGAGCAGGCCGACCGCGGCGACGATGCCGAGCGGAAGCAGCCAGCCACGCGCCTTCATGCGGCGCTCCCGAACTGCCGGCGCCAGCCATCGAGCAGGCGTGCGAATGCCTCGCCATCCGGGAAGCGCCACGCGTAGGCCGCAGCCTGCCAGGCCGACACGATGCGCCCGAATTCGCGCACCGCCTCGGCATCCGGCAGCCGGCGCGCGCGGCGCAGGCACTCGGCCTCCGTCGCGCCGGGCGGGAAGGGCGCGCCGAGACGGCGTGAGATCTCCTCCACGCTGGCGCGATACAGCAGCGCCAGCGCCTCGCGCAATTGGCCGGCCTGCCACAGCGCTTGCGCACTCGCGGCGACGTCGGGCGGCAAGGGCTCGGTCTCGGCGATCGGCTGCTCGAGGATGGGCGACGGCTCGGCGCGGCGCCGCGACTGTTCGCGCACCCAGGGCAGCCAGCGCGGCAGCGTCCACAGCAATCCCGCCACCACCAGCGCGGCCAGTATCCACAGGCCGTACTCGGCCAGCAGCGCGAAGGCCGCGCCGAGCCAGCGCATCCACGCCGGCGTCTTCGGGTCCGGTGTGTCGCGGGTCTTGTCGAACTTGAAGCGCCACTGCGTGACCTCGCGCGTGTTGCTGAGGTCGGGGTCGGCGTAGGCGCGGTCGATCGCGCGGCCAAAGCGCGGATCCGGCGGCGTGTAGTCCGCCTCGCCGACGATCGCGCGCGCATCCTGCGGCGCGACCACCGGCGCCTTGGGCGCGGCCGCGGCCCAGGCGGGCGGTGGCGCGCACGCCAGCGCGAGCAGCGCCAGCGCGGCCAGCATCGGCGCCCACGCCGCCTCGCGCAAACGCGCGGCCAGGCGGCGGAACACCAGTTCCACGTCCCAGGCCTCGAGCTGCGTGCGCCGGTGCAGGTAGAGGCCGAAACCGGCGCCGACCACCAGCGGCCCCACCGCGGTGAAGCCCGCCCAGATCGCCACGTTCACCAGCACCTGCGCCCAGGCCGGCGGAGAGGTGATGAACAACTCCCACAGCAACTGCGCCTGCACGTCGAGCAGGGGCACCGGCACGAACAGCAGCAACAGCGTGCCCAGCGACAACACCAGCACGCCGACGAAGACCAGGCCTGCGGCCAGCAACGCCCAGGCCTGGCTGCCGACCGCGCGCTGCAGCACGCCGGCGCGGTGGCGGCGGCGCGCGCCCGTCAGGTTCTCCAGCAGGTCCACCGGCAACAGCAGGGCGCGCGCCGGATGCAGGCGGCGCAGGGTGAGCCAGGCGATCACCGAGCCCGGGCGCCACAGCGAAGGCGCGCGCAGCACCTCGCCCAGTGCCGGCACCTGGCCGAACACCGCGCGCGAAAGCACGTACAGCGGCGCGCGCTCGAACCAGGGCAGCAGCCACCACATCAGCAGCGGCGCCAGCCACAGCCGATCCAGGCCCCAGGCCAGCAGGTTGGTCAGCGCGAGCATCGGCAGGCTCAGCACCAGCCACGGCATCCAGGCCGCGGCGGCATGCCGACGCGCGAGCGCCATGCCCAGGTCCATGGCTTCCCAGGGCGTGCGTTCGCGCAGCACCACGCTCATGTGCTCAAGCCGCACGTCGGCCTCCGCGCCACAGCCAGGCCAGGATCAGTGCCCACAACAGCCCGCCGACGCCGAACTTCACCGGCGAGGGCATCCAGCCGATCGAGGACCAGTAGGCTTCGATGAAGGCCGCCGCCACCAGCAGCACGAAGCAGCCCAGCGCGATCTGCGCGCCCTCGCGACCGGCGATGACCAGGGCTTGCCGGCGCCCCATCCGTCCCGGCGCCACCAGCGCCCAGCCGATCCGCAGGCCCGCCGCGCCGGCGAGCACGATCGACATCAGCTCGGGCCCGGAGTGGCCGGAGACGAAACGCCAGAACGGATCGCCATAACCAATGGCGGTCAGGTGCCCGGCGACGGTGCCGAGCATGATGCCGTTCATCAGCAGCACGTAGACGGTGCCGACGCCGGCGAGCAACCCGCTGGCGAAGCACTGGAAGGCGATGCTGACGTTGTTGAAGACGTAGAAGCCGAACATCTTCAGGTTGCTGCCGCTCTCGCGGCCGAGCGCATGGCGCGTGTCGCTGGGATCGTACATGCGCTCCCAGCCGGCGATCTCCTCCAGCGGCACCACCGCATGCACGAGTTCCGGGCGGAACTGCAACAGCGCCGTCATCGCGATCCAGGGCAGGAAGAACAGCGCCGCCGACAGCCAGACGAAGCGGTGGTTGCGCCGCACCAGCCGTGGCAGCTCGTCGGCGAAGAAGGCCAGCCACTGCACCAGCCGCGGGTTCGGCGGGCGGTACAGCACGTCGTGGCCGCGCTGCACCAGCGACTGCAACTCGCGCTGCACGCGCGGGCTGTAGCCACGCCGGCGGGCGATCGCCAGGTGCTGGCAGACGCGGCGATAGCGCGAGGTGAACTCCATGTCGTCCACGTCGGTGCCGGTAGCGGTGGAGCGGCGCTTGGGTCGCGCCCGCACATCCAGCCAGCGGCCCAGTGCGTCCCACTCGACCTGGTAGCGGGCGACGAAATCGTCCTGCCTCATCGGCGGCCCAGCAGGTAGTTGGCCACGCCGAGGACGCCACGCACCGCCGGCTCGTCGCGCGCGCCGGTCAGCGGCTCGAGCAAGCCGGCCAGCTCGGCCTGGCGCTCCGGCGTCATCTGCGCGCTGCGTTCGGCGAAGGCGACGATCGCGCCCTGCTCGTCCTGCCGCAGCGGCAGCGGTGGCGCCACGGGCGGGGCCGGCGGCGCCGGGGCACGCGGCCGCGCGCGTTCGGCATAGACCACCAGCGTGCCGGCGGCATGATCGCCCAGCCTCCGACCGTACGGGTCCATCAGCATGCTGGCCAGGCCGAAACCGTAGACGGCCGGCAGCATGTCCACCGTGCGCAGCAGGTTGCGCACGATCGAGCCGAGCCAGGTCACGGGCGTGCCGTTGGCGTTGACCACGCGCAGGCCGAGCACGCGCTTGCCCGGCGTCTGGCCGTCGCTGAGTACCTCGAAGACGATCGGATAGCCCCAGTACACCAGGAACATCGCCACCATCATCACGCCGGTGCCGCCTTCGCCGAGCAGGGCCAGGGCCGTCGCCAGGGTGCTGAGCGCCGCCAGCCGGATGCCGAGGTCCAGGCCCCAGGCGTAGGCACGCGGCGTGGCGCCGGCGCAGCGCAGGTCGAGGGGGAGGCCTTCGGGAGTCTCCACCTGCCGCAGCGTGTCCAGCATCGGCGCCGCGCTCAGGACGCGTCCTGCAGGTAACGGTCCTTGAGGCGGACGTAGTGCGCGGCGGAGTAGTAGAGCTGTTCGATTTCCTTGTCGGAGAGCATGCGCACGCGCCGCGCCGGATTGCCCAGCCACAGCTCGCCGCTGCCGACCTCCTTGCCCGGCGCGACCACCGCGCCGGCGCCCACGAAGCCGTGCTTGCGCACCACCGCGCCGTCCAGCACGGTCGCGCCCATGCCGATCAGGCAGGCGTCCTCGATCACGCAGGCATGCACGATCGCGTTGTGGCCGATGGTCACGTCGGCGCCGATATGGGTGCCGAACCCGCCCGGTGCGCCGTAGGGCCCGTCGTGGGTGACGTGGATGACGGTGCCGTCCTGGACGTTGCTGCGCGCGCCGATGCGGATGATGTTCACGTCGCCGCGCACCACGGTGCCCGGCCACAGCGAGACGTCGTCGCCCAGCACCACGTCGCCAATCAGGGTGGCGGCGGGGTCCACGTAGACGCGTTCGCCGAGGGTGGGCGCGATGCCCTGGAAGCTGCGGATGGCCATGCGGTGATTCTAGCCGCAGGTCCGCGGCCCGAGGCGCGCTAGACTGGCCGCATGGATGAGATCGAGACCCCGCTGCAAGACCTGCGCCCGGCCTTCGACCGCCTGCGCGCCGCCCACCTGGCCCATATCCCGAGCGTCGGCGAGCGCCTCGCACTGCTGGAACGGCTCGAGGCCGCGGTCCGCCGCGCCACGCCCGCGCTGGTGGCGGCCTGCGCCGCCGACTTCGGCCGCCGCGCCGAACTCGAAACCCTCGGCGCCGAGCTGATGGTGTCGCTGGACGAGATCCGCCATGCCCGCAAGCACCTGCGCGCCTGGATGCGGCCGCGGCGCACGCCCGTCAACTTCACGTTCCGTCCGGCGCGGGGCGAGATCCGCTATGCGCCGGTCGGCGTGGTCGGCGTGATCGCGCCCTGGAACTATCCCTTCCAGCTGATCGTCGTGCCGCTGGTGAACGCGTTGGCCGCGGGCAACCGGGTCATGCTCAAGCCCTCGGAGTCCACCCCGCGGGTTTCGGCTTTGCTCGCGAACCTGGTGGACGAGGTCTTCAGCACCGACGAAGTCGTGCTCGTGCAGGGCGGCGCCGAACTCAGCGCCGCCTTCAGTCGCCTGCCCTTCGACCACCTGCTGTTCACCGGGTCGACCGCGGTCGGCCGCCACGTGATGGCGGCGGCGGCGCAGAACCTCACGCCGGTCACCCTCGAACTCGGCGGCAAGTGCCCGGCGCTGATCGCACCCGACTATCCGGTCGAACACGCGGCCGACCGCATCGCCTTCGGCAAGTGTTTCAACGGCGGCCAGACCTGCGTGGCGCCCGACTACGTGCTGGTGCCGCGGGCAAAGCTCGACGCCTTCGTCGACGCCTATCTCAAGAGCCTGGCGCGGCGCTTCCCCGACGTCGGCCGCGACGCCGAGTACACCACGCTGATCAACGCGCGGCATGCCGAGCGCATGCAGGCCTGGGTGGCGGATGCGCAGGCGCGCGGCGTCGTCGTGCGCCGCCACGAGGCCGGCCTCGACGGTGCGCCGCCCGGCCTCGCGCTGGTGCCGCCGACCGTGCTGGTGGATCCGCCCGACGAGGCGCAGGTGATGCGCGAGGAAATCTTCGGCCCGCTGTTGCCGGTCAAGCCCTACGACAGCCACGAGCAGGCGCTGGCCTACGTGCTCGGTCGCGACAAGCCGTTGGCCTTCTACACCTTCGATCGCGACGCGGAACGCACGCGCCAGGCCCTGGACCGGGTCAGCGCCGGCATGGCCTGCGTCAACGACGTGCTGATCCAGTTCGGCCAGAACCAATTCCCGATCGGCGGCATCGGCGCCAGCGGCATGGGCGTCTACCACGGCCACGCCGGCTTCCTGACCTTCAGCAAGGCCATGCCGGTGATGTACCAGTCGCGGATCAACGGCATGAAGCTGTTCGACACGCCCTACAGTGCGCTGGCCCGCCGCGTGGTCGGCTGGCTCACCCGCTGAGCTTGCTGACTGCCAGATAAAGCGGCGGTCGGCAGGCCCATGCAGATTGCACGGTCGCGCCCTACAGTGCATGCAAACCACCACGGAGCCCGACCATGCGCACCCTTTCCGTCCTCCTCGGCCTGCTGCTCGTCGCCGCCGCCGGTGCGGCCGGTGCCAAGCGCCTGGATTACGCCGCCTATGCCGGCGAGCCGGTTCCCAAGGTCAACTACACCCGCCTTTCCAACTGGCATCGCCTCGACGACACCCACCTGGTGGTCTGGACGCGGCCGACCCAGGCCTACCTGCTGACCCTGGGCAACGTCTGCACGGAAACGGCGGGCGCGGTGTCCCTGCACGTCCGCGCCACCGACGGCATGCCGGGCGTGTTGCAAGCGGGTTTCGGCGAGGTCATCGCCGGGCGGCAACACTGCCGCGTCCAGCAGATCCAGCCGGTGGACCTGGTCCGGATGAAGGCCGACCGCGCCGCAGCCGAGGGCTGACGGCGGGCCAAATCGCCGCGGGCGCTTGAAATCGCCCGCGGTTCCCGCCAGTTTGGCGGGATGATCACTAATCCTGCCATCGACAATCCCCTGCTCGCCGATCGCGAGCTGCCCCTGTTCCCGGCCATCGAGCCCGCGCACGTGCTGCCGGCCATCGAGGCCGTGCTCGCCGCCTACCAGGCCCGCGTGGACGCGCTGGTCGCCGATGCCGCCGCGCGCGACTTCGACACCTTGATCGCGCCGCTCGAGGCGATGGAGGAGTGGTTGGCGCGCACCTGGGCGCCGGTCTCGCACCTGCACGGCGTGGCCGATTCGCCGGAGCTGCGCGAGGCCTACGGCGCGGCGCTGGAAAAGATCACCGCCTTCGGCACCGAGCTCGGACAGAACCGCGCGCTGTACGAGGCGGTGCGCGCGGTGCGCGAAGGGCCGGGCTTCGCCACGCTCGATCGCGCGCGGCAGACCCTGGTGGAGGACAGCCTGCGCGACTTCCGCCTGTCCGGCGTGGCGCTGGAGGAACCGGCGCGCACGCGCTTTCGCGACATCCAGAACGAGATGAGCAAGGTCGAGACCGAGTTCGAGGAAGCCGTGCTCGACGCCACCGACGCCTGGACGCGACCGCTGTCGGAAGCCGAGCTCGCCGGCCTGCCGGACACGGCCCGCGGCATGCTCGCGCAGGCGGCCAGCTCGCGCGGGCAGGCGGGCTGGGTCGCCACGCTCAAGGGCCCGGTGGTGCAGGCGATCCTGACACACGCCGACGACCGCACCCTGCGCGCGGAGATCTACCAGGCCTACAACACGCGCGCCTCCGACCAGGGCCCGAACGCCGGCAAGCACGACAACAGCGCGCGCATCGACCGCATCCTCGCGCTGCGCCACGAGGCCGCCGCGCTGCTCGGCTTCGCCTCCAGCGCCGAGCTGTCGCTGCAGGACAAGATGGCCGGCTCGCCGGAACGCGTGCTCGCCTTCCTGCGCGAGCTCGCCGACAAGGCCCGGCCGGTGGCGCAGGCGGAGTTGCAGTCGCTGCGCGAGTTCGCCGCCACCGAGCTGGGCCTGGCCGAGCTGCAACCCTGGGACATCGGCTACGCCAGCGAGAAACTGCGCGAGGCGCGCTATGCGTTCTCGGAAGAGGACATCAAGCCCTACTTCCCGCTGCCGAAAGTGATGGCCGGCCTGTTCGACCTCGCCGAGCGCGTGCTCGGCGCACGCCTGGTCGAGCGCCACGACGTGCCGACCTGGCATCCGGACGTGCAGTTCTTCGACGTGCTCGATGCCGACGGCAGCCTGCGCGCCGGCGTCTACCTCGACCACTTCGCCCGCGAGGGCAAGCGCGGCGGCGCCTGGATGGACGTGTGCCGCGCGCCCCTGCTTGAGGCCGCCGGCCGCCGCCGTCCGATCGCCTTCCTGACCTGCAACTTCAGCCCGGCGGTGGACGGCAAGCCGCCGCTGCTCACCCACGACGAGGTGCTGACCCTGTTCCACGAGTTCGGCCATGGCCTGCACCACCTGCTGACCGAAGTGCACTGGCCTAGCGTCGGCGGCATCAACGGCGTGGAGTGGGACGCGGTGGAATTGCCGAGCCAGTTCATGGAGAACTTTGGCTGGCAGCGGCAGGCGCTGGACGGCTTCGCCCGGCATTGGCAGACCGACGAGCCGCTGCCGCAGGTATTGTTCGAGAAGATGCAGGCGGCGCGGCATTTCCACGCCGGCCTGTTCCTGATGCGCCAACTCGAGTTCGCCCTGTTCGATTTCCGCCTGCACCACGAGTTCGACCCGGCGCACGGCGGGCGGACGATGGAGTTGCTGGAGGAAGTGCGGCGCGAAGTCGCGGTGGTGTTCCCGCCGGAGTGGCATCGCTTCCCGCATGCGTTCACGCATATCTTCAGCGGTGGCTATTCCGCGGGGTACTACAGCTACCTGTGGGCGGAAGTACTGAGCGCCGATGCATTCTCGGCCTTCGAGGAAGCCGGCGTCTTCGATCCCGAAACCGGCGCGCGCTACCGCCGCGAGATCCTCGCCGTCGGCGGCTCACGCCCCGCACTCGAAAGCTTCATAGCCTTCCGCGGCCGCGAACCGCAGCCCGAGGCCCTGTTGCGCAGTCACGGACTGGCGGCGTGAAGTTCTTGGCATGCCTCGCCGGTCCGGCGGGCGGTATGCCTTTGCGGGACACGCTGCAAGTACGTCCATGTAAGCTCCTCGGCGGCATCCATGCCGCCGACGGTCCCGCAAAGGCATACCGCCCACCGGACCGACGAGGCCCCATCACCTCGGCGCTTGGTGAGTGGAGCGCGACGCGCCGGCAGGTGGCAAGAGCCCGGCGAGCTGTTGTTGGCTTCTCTACAACTCCCTCAGCCTGCCACCGATTTTTCCACGAACACGCCATGCACTTGCGCGGCGCCGGGCGTGGTCGGGGGGACTGGGTTTCGCAGAAGGCCGGGCAGGGATGCCCGGCCGCTCGCCACTGAGTTGGCAGGAGCGTGTTACGCCGTGGCGATCGGAGAAGCCCAGTCCCCCCGGCCGCGCCCGGCGCAGCCCCGAAAGCGCGCTACCTGAAGAACGCGGAAAAAGCGGTGATGGCGCGCTCGATCGCGGTGTCGTCGAGGTCGAGGTGGGTGACCAGGCGCAGCGTCGGCGTGCGTGACGACACGCGGATGCTTTCGGACTGCAGGTGTTGCAGCAGCGCCGCGAGCCTGTCCGCCGGCACGGTGACGAAGACCATGTTGGTGTGCGGGCCATTCACCGTCACGCCGGGCAGCGCGCGCAGGCCGTCGGCGAGCGTGGCGGCGCGGCGGTGGTCATCGGCCAGGCGGCCGACGTTGTGGTCGAGCGCGTAGCCGGCCATCGCGGCGACGATGCCGGCCTGGCGCCAGCCGCCGCCGAGCACCTTGCGCCAGCGGCGCGCGCGGTCGATCAGCGCGCCGGAGCCGAGCAGCATCGAACCGATCGGCGCGCCCAGGCCTTTCGAGAAACAGATGGACACGCTGTCGAAGGGTGAGGCGAGTTCGCGCGCGGAGTGGTTGCTCTCGACCGCGGCGTTGAACAGGCGCGCCCCGTCGAGATGGAAGCCCAGGCCATGCGCGCGGGCGAGTTCGCCGGCCTGCAGCACGTAGTCCTGCGGCAGCACCCGGCCGCCCCAGGTGTTCTCCAGCGCCAGCAGGCGGCTGCGGGCGAAGTGGGGGTCGCCGAGCGGCTTGATCGCCCGCTCGACCAGGTCCAGCGGCAACGTGCCGTCGGCCGACTGCGGGATCGGCTGGGGCTGGATCGACCCCAGCACGGCCGCGCCGCCGCCCTCGAACTTGTAGGTGTGCGCCTCGCTGCCGACGATGTATTCGTCGCCGCGCTCGCAATGGGCCATCAGCGCCAGCAGGTTGGACTGCGTGCCGCTGGGCACGAACAGCCCGGCCTCGAAGCCGAGCGCGGAGGCCAGCCGGTCCTGCAGAGCGTTGACGGTCGGGTCGTCACCGAAGACGTCGTCGCCCACCGCCGCCGCCGCGCCGGCGGCGCGCATCGCCGCGCCCGGCCGCGTCACCGTGTCGCTGCGCAGGTCCACCCAGTCCATCGTCCGCACTCCGTTGCTCCGGTGGCCCTAGGATGCCACCGTCCCGCCCCGCCGGTTAACGCCCGGTCTGCCTTTCCTGCCGATGGACTGCGATGCTGCGTCCATGCAGCAACTCCCGGCCACCGTCTGGACCGTCGGGCATTCGACACTGGCGCTCGAGGCCTTCCTCACCCTGCTGGAAGCGCACGGCATCGAGGCGATCGCCGACGTCCGCCGCTTCCCGGGCTCGCGCCGGCATCCGCATTTCTCGCGTGAAGCGCTGGAACCCTCGCTGCGCGAAGCCGGCCTCGACTACCAGTGGCTGCCGCAACTCGGCGGCCGCCGCACACCCAAGCCCGATTCGCCCAACACCGGCTGGCGCAACGCCAGCTTCCGCGGCTACGCCGACCACCTGGACAGCATCGAGTTCGCCGACGGGCTGGCGCGGCTGTTGGCGCTGGCGGCGACCAGGCGGACCGCCATGATGTGCTCGGAGTCGCTCTGGTGGCGTTGCCACCGCGGCCTGGTGTCCGATGTACTCAAGCTGCGTGGCATCCAGGTGCTGCACGTCGGAGGCAGGCCGCCCCCCCGCGAGCATCCGTGGACGCCGCCAGCCCGGATCGTCGGCGGCAAGCTGGCTTACCCGGAGGCGGACCCGCAGCCGCGGCTGTTCGCCTAGCCGCATTCAACCTTCATTCACTCGCCTTTTGCGGCAAGCGCTATTCTTGCGCACCTGACAGGGGACCTGCTGCCGTTGCCCGGTAGAAGCCGCGTCACGGACCGTGGCCCGGCCCCGGCATTCATCGCCGGCGCGCGGCGGGCACGACGCACTGGAGCGCCGAACCCGTGAAGCGAACGCCGCATCTGTTCTCCAGTGGATCGCCCATGGCGGCGCGCCACCGCGACTACGCCTGGGAGCGCTCCCCCCTGGGTCCGCCCGGGTCCTGGGATTCGGCACTCAAGACGCTGGTTCCGCTGATGCTCGCCTCGAACCAGCCGATGTTCATCGTCTGGGGTCCGGCGCGCACCTTGCTCTACAACGATCCCTACGGCGAGATCCTGGGCGGCAAGCATCCGCAGGCGCTTGGCGTCGACTTCCTGGAGGTCTGGCGCGAGATCCGCGGCGACCTCGAGCCGATCGTCACGGCCGCCTACCGCGGCGAGCCCGTGCAGATGGATGACATCCTGCTCTGGATGGAGCGCCACGGCTACCGGGAGGAAACCCACTTTTCGTTCTCGTACTCGCCGGTTCGCAGCGACGAGGGTGAGGTGGCGGGGTTCTTCTGCGCGTGTACCGAGATCACCGCGCAGGTGCTGGCGGAGCGGAGGCTCGTGGAAAGCGAAGCCCGGCACCGGGGCGTGCTCGCCAACATGGGTGAAGCCTTCACGCTCTTCGACCGCGACTTCACGATCCTCGAAATCAACCAGGCCGCCTTGCAGGTCGTCGGCTTGCCCCGCGACGAATTGGTCGGGCGCAGTCACTGGGATGCCTTCCCGGGGACCTTCGATGCCCCGATTGGCCTGATGTATCGCACTGCGTTGGCCGAACAGCGCCCGGGCTCGCTCGAGCACCTGCACGAATTCCCCGACGGCCGGCGGATCCTGTTCGAAGTCAGGGCATTTCCGGTGGCTGACGGCCTGGCCGCATTCTTTCGCGACGTCACCGCGCAGCGCGCGCTGGATCGGGAGGCGGCGCTCGCGGGCGAGCGCGTCCAGCTGGCGCTCGATGCCGGCGCGATCGTCGGGACCTGGGTATGGGACGTGGCCGACGACCGCTTCATCGCCGATGCACGCTTCGCAGCGAGCTTCGACCTGGATCCCGAACTGTGCCAGTCGGGGCTCCCGCTTGGCGCCGTCGCGGCTTCCGTCCACGCCGAAGACATGCCGCGCGTCGAGGTCGCGATTGCCGACGCGCTCGCGCGGGGCGGACCGTATCGTTGCGAGTATCGCGTCCGCCACCAGGACGGCGCCTATCGCTGGGTCGAGGCGAACGGCCGGGTCGAGCGTGATGCGCAGGGCAACCCCATCCGCTTCCCCGGCGTGCTGCTCGACATCGAGGATCGGCGACGGATGGAAGCCGAGCGCGACCGCGTGGCGGCGCTGCTGCGCAATTTCATCGAAGCCGTGCCCGGGGTCGTGTACGCGAAGGACCTCGACGGGCGCTTGATCATGGCCAACCGGGGCACGGCCGATCTCCTCGGCCTCGCTCCCGCGGACTTCCTCGGCAAGACCGACCGGGACGTTCTCGGCAACCCTGCCCAGGCCGAGGCGGTGATGGACGTCGATCGCCGCATCATGCAGTCGGGGATCGCAGAGCAGCTCGAGGAATCGATCCAGCGCGCCGACGGCAGCTCGGCGTTGTGGTGGTCCACCAAGGCGCCGATGCGCGACGTCGACGGCAAGGTGATCGGCCTGATCGGCTCGTCCGTGGAGATCACCGACCGCAAGCGGGCCGAGGATGCCCTGCGGCTGTCGGAACAGCGCGCCGCCGTCGCCATGGAAGCGCTCAAGCAGGCCGACCAGCGCAAGGACGAGTTCCTTGCCATGCTCGCACACGAACTGCGCAATCCCCTGGCGCCCATCAGCACCGCGGCGCACATGCTGCGCCTGGCCGAGTCGCGGTCGCCGGAGGTCTCCAGCGCCAGCGAGGTGATCGCTCGCCAGGTCGGCCACCTCACGCGGCTCGTCGACGACCTGCTCGATGTCTCGCGGGTAACCCGCGGCCTGGTCGAGCTGGAGCTGAAGCCCGTCGACGCGCGCGCGGTCGTGTCGGCGGCCGTCGAGCAGGTGCGGCCGCTCCTGCAATCGCGTGGCCATGAACTGCGCATGGCCCTCGGCGCCGGTCCCTTCACGGTGGAGGGCGATTCCCACCGCCTCGTGCAGGTGCTCTCCAACCTGCTCAACAACGCGGCGAAGTACACGCCGCAAGGCGGCGTCATCGAGCTCGGGCTGCACGCCGAGAACGGACAGGTGGTGATCCAGGTCCGCGACAACGGCGTGGGCATCGATCCCGAACTCCTGCCGAGGGTGTTCGACCTCTTCACCCAGGCCGGACGCACGCCCGACCGCGCCCAGGGCGGACTCGGCATCGGGCTTGCGCTGGTGCGCAGCATGGTCCAGCTGCATCACGGCGAGATCGAGGCCGCCAGCCTCGGCCTCAACCGGGGAAGCGCGTTCACCGTGCGCCTCCCGCAGCGCGCCACGCAGCCGGCCGCGGCGCCCCCGGCCCCGGAGATATCGGCCACGAGCTTGCAGCGGCGCGTGCTGGTGGTGGACGACAACGAGGACGCGGCCGAGACCCTGGCCCAGGTACTCAAGCTGGTCGGGCACCACGTGGAAGTCGCGCACAGCGCCAGGGCCGCGCTGGCCCTCGCCGCGAACGGCGTGTCCTGGGACGCCTTCATCCTCGATATCGGCCTGCCCGAGATGACGGGTTACGAGCTGGGCCAGCGGATCCGCGAGCTGCCGGGGCTCGACGCCGCCAAGCTGGTCGCGCTCACCGGTTACGGGCAAGCGCATGATCGCGCGATCGCCAGGAACGTCGGCTTCGACCACCACCTGGTCAAGCCTGCGGACATCTCGGAACTGGTGGACATACTCGAACGGCGGTGAAGCCTGGCCTCCCGGATGCCCCCGGATGGCGGGTACACTCCCGGCCAATGCCAGGCCACGAGCGCCGATGAAGATCGCCAGCTGGAACGTCAACTCGCTCAACGTGCGCCTGCCGCACCTGCTCGACTGGCTGCGCGCGGCCCAGCCCGACGTCGTCGCGTTGCAGGAAACCAAGCTCGAGGATGCGAAGTTCCCGGACGGCCCGCTCGCCGAGCTCGGCTACCGCAGCGTGTTCTGCGGGCAGAAGACCTACAACGGCGTCGCCATCCTCAGCCGCTCGCCGGCCACCGAGGTGCAGTTCGGCGTGCCGGGCCTGGAGGACGAGCAGAAGCGGGTGATCGCCGCCACCGTCGACGGCGTGCGCATCGTCGACCTGTACGTGGTCAACGGCCAGGCCGTCGGCAGTGACAAGTACGCCTACAAGCTGCGCTGGATCCAGGCCGTGCACGACTGGCTCGCCGCCGAACTGCAGCGGCACCCGAAGCTGGTGGTGCTGGGCGATTTCAACATCGCCCCCGAGGACCGCGACACCCACGATCCTCTGATGTGGAACGAGCTCAGCATCCATTCCTCCACCGGCGAGCGTGCCGCCCTGCAGGCCATGCTCTCGCTCGGCCTGCACGACAGCTTCCGCCTGCACAACGCCGAGCCCGGCCACTACAGCTGGTGGGACTACCGGATGGGCGCTTTCCGCCGCAAGCACGGGCTGCGCATCGACCTGGTGCTGGTCAGCGATGCGCTGAAGGATTCCGTGGCCGAGGTGGGCATCGACCGCGAGCCGCGGACCTGGGAGCGGCCGAGCGACCATGCGCCGGTGTGGGTGAAGCTGGCGGATTAGACGCGGCGGGCGGGATACTTCGCCATCAACCGCGCGGCCAATGCGCGGGCCTGCTCGCGTTCCGCTGCCTAGGGGGCATCGTGCAACTCGACGGGCAGGCGCTCCGAAAGCCACGCATGGATCAGGCCGGCCTGGAAGAAGGGCACGGGGGTTGCAAAGCCGCCAGCCGCGATGATTGAGGCAATGCGCTCCGCAGGCAGCACGCCGACGTCATTGGCATATGCTTTCCGCATCCGCGCGATCGCCTCGGGGGAGACCTCGGACGCTGCCATCATGGTCATCCAGGCGCGAAGCAGGATCTCGTACTCCGGCGACGTCACCTCGGACGCCAGATCGGAACTGGCGAGCAGGCCACCCGGCACGAGCCGCTGCGCGATCTGGCGGAAGAAGCCCGAGCGCTCCTGCGGGTCGAGGATGAACTGCGAAACCAGGAAGCAGGTGGCGGCGTCATGGACCGAGTCGCCGGCGAGGGAGTCGAGATAGCCCTCATGGAAATGGCAGCGCGACGCGAATCCCTCCGCCTCCGCGCGACGGCGGCACAGGTCCAGCATCGGTCCGGACGGCTCGACGGCCGTGAACCGCCAGCCGGGATGCCTGCGGGCCAGGTGCGCAAGTTCGGCGCCCGTGCCGACGCCGACGCATAGCACGCGCGCATCGGCGGGCAGGCTGGCGAACATCGAGTCGAGCAGGAAATACAGGCAGTCGCGGATCGCCGCGGTCCTGGCCCACTGCGTGTCGTAGCCCGCGGCCTGCTGGTCGAAAATCGCCTTGATCTGGTCCTGGTCCATCTCGTCTATGCCTTCCTCACGAACTCCGACTTCAGCTGCATGGGCCCGATGCCCTCGATCCTGCAGTCGATGTCGTGGTCGCCCTCGACCAGCCGGATGCCCTTGACCTTGGTGCCGACCTTCACCACCGAGGACGTTCCCTTGACCTTCAGGTCCTTGATGACGGTGACGCTATCGCCGTCATGCAGTTCGTTGCCATTGGCGTCGCGGAAAACGCGCTTCTGGTCGAGGTCCCCGGAAGCCGGTGCGACCGACCACTCGTGCGCGCACTCGGGACACACGTACATCCCGTTGTCCACGTAGGTGAACTCGGACTTGCAGAGCGGGCAATTTGGAATGCTCGTCATGGCGATGGCCTGTGGGAAGTGTACATATGGGACTTGCAGTGAAGCGACCTAACTGCCGAAACGGTTGAGTGCGAGGAACACGCCGATGTAGACCGAGGTGGACACCCATGCAAGTACGAAGGTCGTGCGAATGACCGGCCTGGCCGAGATCCTGAGGATTCGACCGCTAATCCGCCAGTGGAAGCAGGCGGCAAGCGCCGACGGAAGCAGCAACCACACCGTCATGCCCACCGGCCAAGACAGCGGAAAACCGAACATCCCGGTGCCATAGCACGCGAATGTGTACCCGACGTGCAGTGCGCCAACCAATAACGCCGCCAAGGTGATAGCCATAGGAGCCCGAGGATTGGCGGCGGCTAGTGCATCACGCCCCACGCCTCGCAATTCCCCCCGAAGGGACCTGCGGCGGCGCTGAGCTGGCGCTGGGTGCCTGTCACGGTCTCGTACGAGACCTTCTGCCTGATCGTCACGACGACGTAGCCGTCGATCTCATCGGGTTCGAACGACTCGGTCTCGCCGAACTTCGCGAGCGCCGTGATGGCTTCTCCGGCAGGCGGCCAGCTGGGAAAGTCCACCATGTACTCGACTTCGTGGTCGAGCGCAAAATCAAAGCCGTCTGCCTCGAGCGCGGCCAGGACCTCGCCGTCGTCGTCGTTGGGCCAATCGGTCATGTACTTTCTCCCCGCAAAACGTTGAGTGAACTATCGATCTGCCCGCATCCCTCCAATTGGGAGGTCAGACGACATACGACGCGAGCCCCTGGGCCACGATCCGGTATACCGAGTTCCGGTACTCGTCGAAGTCTGCATAGAAGACGTGGTTCGCGCCGCAACTCCCGCAGCTCACCTGCGAGATGGACGGCCAACCGCCATCGAGTGCCTTGCGTCCCGCTCCAAGAGCGAAGTGGCTCTCGACGGCGACGACGACATCCGGCCCGAAGCGCTCCCTCCAGCCCCATGCTCCGGCCAGCACCTGAGCAAAGGGAACTGCAATGTTCGCACCGCAGCTCTCGCAGCTTGCCGCAAAGTCCGCCTTCGACGTGTCCCATCCGTCGAAGTAGGGTCGTCGGCGCCGGCTCGGAAACAGGAGCGAGGAATGCAGCTTCATGTTTGCCTCGAGGGGGAGTCAGGCCCCGTCATGGGATCCATCTCCGGACGGGCGCAGCTGTCGGCGACATGGCGGGCGATCCTGGCGATGTCCTTGCGGGAGTACTCCGCTACCGACACCATAAGGGATTCTCCATCCCTCGGAACGAGCAAGAGGCAAGCATCGGAAAACCTTGTCTGTTCCCAGTCGAGTTCGTCGAAACGGATTCTGATGATCCCTCCGACCGATGTGACTGTTCCTATGGCGTTCTCGGTCACCGTGAGCGAGCTGACCCAGGCTGCGACCAGGCTTTGCACCAAGAGGATTGCGACTCCCAATATCGCGGCGCCCAATATCAACAGGTAGTACCTGCTACCGCTGAATAGTGCCACAGCGATGGCGAAGTACATTGCAAACCCCAGCAAACCCAGGAGCAGGACTTTTGACGGAACCTTGTGGACTGAAAAATGCACTTTGATTGCGTGGCCTAGAGAGTCGCGCTCGCGCGGTCAGTCTTCATCTTGAAGTGATTAGCCCCGCCCATTGAATACGACGGCCGCATAGCGTTTCGATGCCACGTCGTAGAGGGCGAAGAAATAGCACGGCCCGCCATCGAGAACCCGTACGAACTCCGTCTTGGCATAAGCCGGTGGAGGTGTGCAGTACGCGTTGACGTAGATCATTCTGCGGCCCTCGACAACGCGACCCTGGTACTGGAAGGAATAGGTCGACCAGCTCGGCAGCTGGTCCAACTTTCCCGCCAGCTTTGCCTCGGCTAGCACTGCCTGGTTGAGCTGGCGGCGGGCCTCCCGGACAAGCTGCCCGCCCGGCAGCCAATCCGAGCCGCGCGGAATGGGAGTCCAGGCGGTTGCGATTGAAATGGCGAGAAGCGCTTGAAGCATGGTGTTCAGCAACCTGGTTTGGGTGTGGCGTCAGGCGATACCGTCAATGGATCGTCAGAGGGCTGACCGCGGCGTGCGCGCAAGAGCACCACGCATATGGCCACGGCAACCAGATTGAGGCCGAACGCGAATGGTTTCGGTTGATTGATCGCAAGTTCGAATCGGCTGCCAAGCCAGCCCAGGGCGGTGATCTTGGCAGGTGAGAGTTGGAGCCAGACACCGCCCAGAACACCGCTGGATAGTAGGTAGGTGAAGGCAGTCGACTGTAGAACAGGGACCTGGATTGCCCAGAAAATGAGATTGGTGCGGATGGCACCCGGATGGCGCTCCAGCATCTTAACGCCGCACCAGACCCCCCATGAATAGACGGGCAGAAACAGGGCCAGAATTACCTTGGATGAGACGGGCTGTTCCGAGATTATCGCTGTAAGAATGATCGTGAAGCCAATTGCGCTGCCGCCTAAAGCCAAGATCCCAAGCGTCCGGTTCAGCCAAGTCTGCATTGAAGCCCCCCTTACGATTGAGTTGAGGTCCGCGGCCAAGCGTGATGTTGAATGAACGCTTAGGCCCCTGTGCCGACATTTGAATCAGCTCACGCACACCATGGTCGTCGGCGCTCGCTTCGACCCTTTCGGGTAACTTGACCAGACGCCATCCACCACACGGAACTCCGCGCGACTCGAAAAGCAGCCGGTTCGAGCAGCGAGCTCATCAATTCCCTCGAATGATGCAATGTCGCACACCATAAGATGTCGGCTGCCTCTGGAGAACCAGTACGTCGCCGCGATCGGGCCCTTGGGTTTCGCGAGTTCGCGAAGCCTGCCCGCCTCGGGGGGCGGAAGCACCATCGGCTTCCACCCAAACTCCTGGATGCCGCATGCCTCGTGCAGAGCCGTGGCCCTGGGCAGAGTCGAGCACCCGGCGACGAGGATCGCTATGGCAAGTGGACAAGCGACTCTCATGAAGCGGGGGCAGAACGATCTTGGGGCGCGCCTTCAGGCGACCCCTCGAGTGAATTGTCAGGCTCTTCGAAGGAGGTTTCAGACATCACTGCCGGACCTAGAGCGCAGCAGAAGCAAGAGATAGAGGGCTACGCCCACACAGAGCGAAACGACAAGCGCCGAAACTGACCAGCTCGGGTACGCGCATTGAGATGTGGCGAAGGCAACACTGATCGACTCGGTACAACGGTCCCAGTTCCGGTAAAGGCCAGCGAAACCGCCGTAGCATGCTGCCAGGAATGCAAACCAGGCTGCGACAAATGCCGAACCGGTTCCGTAGAAGAGTAGTTTGGACAGGTTGTCATCAAACTTCGACATGCGTGTCCAACGATTGATTTGAGCGGGCGCACGCCAGCCGCTGATGGACGTGACTGCCGTACATCCTAGCAGGACACGGTGGGCACGGCCCGCGGTGCCGCACGGTGCGCTGACAGGCCGCCGCATCACCTTGAACGGGTTGCTGGGCGGCGGTTCCGCAGCCTGTGCACGCCAATTGACGCGAGGCCAAGAAAGCCGCCGAGGTAGGTTGCGATGACCGGCATATGTGTTTGCAGGTATGCACGTGAACCGCGGTGGACTGGCGCCCAGTTCGCCGCCACAAGTGGTCGACAGGCTGCCGCATCCCTCTGAACGAACTGTCAGGTGCCATCTTGCGCCGGATCTGTCCAGTCAGGATAGAGGACGCCAAGTTCTAGCAGGTAGTGACCCATGATCGTGGCAGTTGTCCTATCCACAACGACACTGAGATATGTATTGTCGTTTGGAACGGGAACATTCAAATGCTGGATACGGCCGTCCCGAGACTGGTAAATGAACATGACGCGCCAGTACCAATCCGGGCAGCTGTGGTAGAGCTCCTCGATGACGGGATCCAGGTAGTCCCACAGCGGAACGTTCTCCTCAGCGGTTTCTGTGACATCGAGCATGGGCGGCGAAAACGTAGCCTCGTACTCTTCTCTCGTCAGCTCGCGCGGAATGCTCGGCATGGCGCCTAACGATCGAGTTGGGGTGCGTGGCGGGCAGGCGCGCAGTTTGCTGCCGCAAACCGGGTGACAGGCCCCCGCATCCCTTCGTATGAGCGGTTAGAACCCATCTACCGCAGCCCCGAAGCGAAGCCGGTGCAGCATGCTCTGAAGGCGCGCGGAACCAACAATCAGCAATATTGCGATTACCAGGCGAGCACCGGCAGAAACCATTCGTGCAATCTCGGGAGCCTGTAACGCCATATTTGGGTCGCCGCTCGCATGCGCGATTTTCCAATAGATCGACCAATAGATGACGTCGGGCACCGATTCGGCGAGAAGCCAGGCGCCCAAGAGAGTCAGCCCGATACTGAGTGCGTTGGATGAACCGATTGGTCGGCCTGACTCGCTGTCCTTCATTGCGGGCAGCAACCTGCGTGCGATGGAGAGCGGAAAGTACCAGAGCAGTGCACTCACAATGAAAGCCACGATCGTCGCGGCAATTATTGAAGCTAGCGGGACAGTCCTGCCTCGTGATAGTTCATGGAAACCGAAGAGGCGAGGAAGAAGATGGCAGTAACGGCGAGGTAGACGGAAAACAGCCTTGCCGCCACCGCAACCAGATCCTCCCGATTCATCGACACTTGCTCCAATGGGTTCTAACGATGGAGTTGAGGTGCGGAGTGGACTACCGCGTAGCCTTGAATGAGCGATTAGCGTGCATTGGCCAGCCTGATCAGTTCTAGTCGGTACCCTCCAAATGTCACGCCTATCACCAGTTTGATGCAATAGATCTGTACCGGGATCATCACCAGTAATGTCGCAAGCCTGGCAGCCAAATTAGCACTCTCATTGCCAAGCGAAGAGAAAGCGCCGGCGATCGTGATTCCAGTTACAAAGATCACGGGAATACCAATTGCCATTGATCGCCAAAAGATCGACCAAAAGATACTGGCTGCGGTGCCGAACGAAGCGGCAGTGTACTTGTCCTCGACGGCAGCCTCCGGTGTGGAATACGGGTTCTCAGTTTCCATGGTCCTTCCTATGCAGGCTAACGATTGAGGTGAGGCGCGCGGTGGGCTGGCGCGCAGGTTGCCACCGCAGACTGGATGACAGGCTGCCGCGTCACCTTGAATAGCTAGGCATTTGTGCCCGATGCCAGCGGGAATAATTTGAACAAGTAGCCCGCCTGGAGCCACTCCGGGTCATGCTCCATGCGATAGTCCCACTGGCGCAGCGGTGGTTCAACCGCGATGAGGCGCTGCAGCAAGTCGTTCGCCACTTCTGGATCATGGACGCGGAACGAAAGTTGGCGAAAGCCATTCCACGTGCTCCTGGCGAGGAATATGGCGTTATAACCAACAATCGCGCTCTCCAACACGTCCCCCACTTCGAAAAGCGTAGCGCTCTCATCCGGAGTTGGCATGCCATTCTCGGAGAGGGCCTCAGCGTCGATGGTTACTTCCAAATGCCACGGAAATATGGACGTGTGCGCAAAGCTTAGGAGCGCGTCGTTGACTACGACTACTTCGGGGAGATCAGCGCGCGTAGCGTTGAACAGCGTGTAGTGCGGCTCCGGGATGTCGATCTTGACTGTGTCCGTCATGGGCCTAACGATGGAGTTGAGGTGCGCCGGCAGGCGTGACCTTGAATGAGTAAAAAGGAGACTTCCCGCTCCTGCGGACAACCGCTCGGTCTT
>CAMPGW010000036.1 GCA_946885735.1 uncultured Gammaproteobacteria bacterium | reverse complement strand
GGCCTCGGACACGGTGTAGTGGAAGCGGACGACGCGGTTGTCTTCGATCTTCATGGGGATTCCGTTGCTGCGGCGATGACGCCGCCTGGGGCGATGGGGCACACTGCGCCCCGATGGGAGCCGCGCATTATCCGCAGGGTCGGGCCGGGGCGCCAGTTGGCGCTTGCCGCGCCCGCGCCTCCATGGTCGTCACGGCCACGATCGTCATGGCTTTGCTCTCGGCCTGCGCGGGGACGCCGGCACGCACGGCCGGTCCGGCCACAGGGCCGCGTGAAGGCTACGAAGCCGCCACGGCGCTCAGCCACCGCGCCAATGAGGTCCTGCTGCGCGCGCTCGGCCTGGTGGGCACGCCCTACCGCCACGGTGGCAACACGCCGGAGGGCGGCTTCGATTGCAGCGGGCTGGTGGGCTTCGTCTTTCGCGACGCGGCCGGCCTGTCGCTCCCGCGCACGACCGCCGCGCTGATGGACCTCGACGCCCGCCACGTGTCGCGCGATCGCCTGCGTCCGGGCGACCTGGTGCTGTTCCGCCCCGGCGGCCGGGGCGGCCATGTCGGCATCTACGTTGGGGAGGGGCGCTTCGTGCACGCACCGAGTTCGGGCGGCACCGTGCGCATGGACCGGCTGGACTCGGCCTACTGGCTCGAGGCCTGGGCGGGGGGCCGGCGCGTCCTGTGAAGGAGGCGCCGGCCGCAGGCCCTACTTGACGGTCTCGAACTCGCCGTAAGCCTTCAGCTGCTCGCCGACGGCGGCGGAGTCGCCGACCACGACGATGCTCTGCGTCTCCGGCGCGAAGTACTTCGCACCCATCGAACGCACCTGCTCCGCGCTCACCTTCTGGATCAGCGGCACGTACTGGCCGAGGAACTCGGACGGCAGCCCGACCACCCAGTTGTTGGCCAGCGTGGCCGCCACCGAGCCCTGCAACTGGTTGCTGATCAGGTAGCCGCCGGCGACGTAGCGCTTGTTCATCGCCATCTCGTCCGCGGGCACGAGCTCGGCGCCAAAGCGCCGGTACTCGTCGAAGAACTCCTTGAGCGATGCCGCCGTCACCTCGTTGCGCACGTCGGCGCCGCCGACGATGCCGCCGCCCTCGCGGTAGTTGCGCGCGCCCGCGGACGCACCGTAGGTGTAGCCCTTGTCCTCGCGCAGGTTCTGGTTGATGCGGCTGCTGAAGCCGCCGCCGAGGATGGTGCTGGCCAGGCGCAGCGGCACGTAATCGGGCGAGGTCGCCGCGATCCCGGGACGCCCCAGGCGTAGCGTCGACTGCACGCTGCCGGGGCGCTCGAGCAGCAGGCGCGCGGGCTTGGCGTCCGCGCCCACCGCCGGGATCTGCGCGGGTGCGGGACCGGACGCCTTCCAGTCGCCGAACGCGGCCTCGGCCAGCTGCAGGGCGCGCGCCGGCTCGATGCGGCCGGCGATCACCAGCAGTGCGCGGTCGGGACGGAAGCGCTCGGCGTGCTCGGCCTTCAGTCGTTCCGCCGTGGTCGCTTCGATCGAAGCCACGGTAGGCTGCACGTGGCCATACGGATGCTCGCCGTAGATGACCTTGGACAGCGCGCGCTCGGCACGGAAGCCCGGCGTGGCCTCCGACACCTTGAGCGCCTGCAGTGCATTCGCCTTCGCCAGCGTGACTTCATTGGCGGGGAAACTCGGGCGCCGCGCGACCTCGGCCAGCAGCTCCAGCATCGGTCCGGCGTTCGAGGTGAGCGCGTTGGCGCCGACGGTGATGCCGTCGTTGCTGGCGCCGGCGCCGATGCCGCCGCCGTAGCCCTGGGCCAACTCGGCGATGGCGCGCGAATCGCGCGCGTCCGTGCCTTCGCTCAGCAGGCCGGCCAGCAGGCTGGCGAAACCGGACTGGCCGGCGTCATCGGCGGCGAGGCCGGCGCCACGCATCGCCAGCACGTAGTCCACGCGCGGCAGGCCGTTGCGCGGCACCACCCAGACTTCCATGCCGTTGGACAGCGTCTTCTTGGTGATGTCCGGCACCGGGATCGGCTTGTCCTGGCCGTAGGGCGGCAGGTCGGGCGGAAGCTTGGCGCCCGCGCCGGCGAAGGCCGGGGCGGCGAAACTCACTGCCAGTGCCAGCGCGAGGGCGAGCGGGTGGGTCTTGGCGTTCTTCACTTGCGGTCTCCTGCGGCAGCGGCGGCGGGCGCGGCGGGCGCGACGGGCTTGGGCGCCGGCTTGCGGTCGATGACGGTGCGGTTGGCGGCGGTCAGGTAGGTGCGGGCCACGCGCTGCACGTCGGCGGAAGTGACCGCCTCGATCCAGCCGGGAATCTCGTTGGCGACCTTGGCGTCGCCCCACAGGGTCTGCAGCTTGGCGAGCGTGTCGGCGCGCGAGAGGAAACTTTCCAGGCCGTTGTACCAGTCGGCGAGCATGGCGGTCTTGACGCGGCGAAGGGTGGCGTCGTCGACGCCCTCGGCCGCGACCTTGGCGATCTCCTCGTCCATCGCCTTCAGCACCGCGTCGGCGCTGCCGTTGGGCTTGTACAGCGCGAAGATGGTGAACAGGGTCGGGCCGTCGTATTCCCAGGGGCTGGTCAGGCCGTACAGCGAGTCGACGTTGAGCGCGATCTCGCGGCCCTTCACCAGGCCCTGGTAGAAGCGGGACGCATCGCCACCGGCCAGCAGTTCGCCGAGCACCGCCATCGGCGCCTGGTCCTTGCTGCCGCGGTCGGGCATTTTCCAGGCCGCCGCGATCGCCGGCACCTGCGCCAGTGCATCGGACTGCTCGATGCGCTTCTCGGCGGTGTTGAGGCCTTCGGAGAAGTCACCGGCCTTGGGCGTGGGGCGGCTCGGGATGGCGCCGAAATACTTCTGCGCCAGCGCGAAGGCCTGTTCCGGCGTCACGTCGCCGGAGATGCCGAGCACGGCGTTGTTGGGGCCGTAGAAGTCGCGGTGGAAGCCGCGCACGTCCTCGAGCGTGGCGCCCTCCAGGTCCTTGAAGCTGCCGTAGCCGTCGTGGTTGTTTTCCCACTTGCTGAAGGCGTGCTGGCCGATGTCGATCCACATGAAGCCGCCGTAGGGCTGGTTCTTCACGTTGACGCGGATCTCCTCCTTGACGACATCCTGCTGGTTCTTCAGCGTTTCCGGCTTGAAGTCCAGGGTCTTCATGCGGTCGGCCTCGAGCCAGAGGATGGACTCGAGCGCGGAGACCGGCGCGGTCTCGATGTAGTTGGTGAAATCGGGACGGGTGCTGCCGTTGTTGCGGCCACCGCCGCCGGAGATGACCTTGTCGAACACGCCCTCGGGCGCGTTCGGCGTGCCCTCGAACATGAGGTGCTCGAACAGGTGGGCAAAGCCGGTGCGGTTCTTCGGCTCGAGCCGCATGCCTACGTGGTAGACCACGCTGACGCCGACGGTCGGCGAGCTGTGGTCCTCGGAAACGACGACGGTCAGGCCGTTGTCGAGCGTCTTGGTTTCGATCGGCAGGTTCCAGCGGTCGCCACCGTCGGCGGCGAGCGCCGGCAGGGACAAGGCCAGGCCTGCCAGCAGCAGGGCGAATTTCGGGGCGCGCATGGGAAGCCTCGTGGAAGGTGACCCCACAAGCCTAGCGAAGTCGGACCAGCGGCGAAGTAGCCCACAAGTCATGCCCGTTCAGGCCCGCCATGGCGCAGCGCAGCAAGTTCGCGTACAATCGCCGCGTTTGCCGCACCGGCTTCGTTTTCCGCCCGGTCGCAGGCCGCCCGTTTCGACGTCCATGACGCCCGAGGGGACCGGCCCAGCCCATCGCACGTCTCGCTGCGCAAACCCGCCGATCCGGCGTCCAATCCAAGCCACATCCCCGCCGGCGGCATCGGAAACGCTTCGGGACAACCGGAGCTCCACATGTCCTTTGAATCACTCGGGCTTTCGCCCGCGTTGCTGCGCGCGCTCGCCGACGTCGGCTACGAGACCCCAACCCCCATCCAGGAACAGGCCATCCCGCTGGCCCTGGCCGGCCGCGACCTGCTCGGCGGCGCCCAGACCGGCACCGGCAAGACGGCGGCCTTCGTGCTGCCGCTGCTGCAGCGCCTGTCGGACATGCCGCCGTCCGCGGCGCGTAGCCGCCCGGTGCGCGCGCTCGTGCTGACGCCGACGCGCGAACTGGCCGTGCAGGTGCACGACAGCATCCGCACCTACGGCAAGCACCTGCGCCTGTCTTCGACCTGCATCTACGGCGGCGCGAGCATGAACCCGCAGCTGCAGACCCTGGGCCGCGGCGTCGACATCCTCGTCGCAACGCCCGGCCGCCTGATCGACCACCTCGAGCGCGGCAGCGTCAAGCTCAACGAAGTCGAAGTGCTCGTGCTCGACGAAGCCGACCGCATGCTCGACATGGGCTTCCTGCCGGCGATCAAGCGCATCCTCGGCAAGATCCCGTCGCGCCGGCAGACGCTGCTGTTCTCGGCGACCTTCGAGGAGCAGATCAAGAAGCTGGCGATGGAATTCATGCGCGACCCGCAGGAAGTCCAGGTCTCCACGCGCAACACCGTCGCCACCAGCGTCACCCATCGCGCGCATCCGGTGGACAGCGCGCGCAAGCGCGACCTGCTGGTGGATATCCTGTCCGAGCGCTGGCAGGAGCAGGTGCTGGTGTTCGGCAAGACCAAGCACGGCTGCAACCGCCTCGCGGAACAGATCGAGAAGTCCGGCATCACCGCCGTCGCCATCCACGGCAACAAGAGCCAGGGCCAGCGCCTGCGCGCGCTCGCCGACTTCAAGTCGGGCAAGGCGCGCGTGCTGGTCGCCACCGACGTGGCAGCGCGCGGACTCGACATTCCGCTGCTGCCGCTGGTGGTGAACTTCGACCTGCCGATGGTGGCCGAGGACTACGTGCACCGCATCGGCCGCACTGGCCGCGCCGGCGCCAGCGGCGAGGCGATCTCGCTTGTCGCGCCGGACGAGGCCGGCCTGCTGCGCGCGATCCATCGCGTGCTCAAGCAGGACATCGAGATGGTGTCCGTGGAAGGCTACGCCCCCAGCCGCCCGATCCGCATGGGCAACGATGCGCCGGGCGCGGGTCGGCCGGGCGGCAATCGCCCGCCGTCCAAGCCGCGCCGCGGCCACGCCGCGCCCGCCGCGCGCCACGCGCATGCCGGCAAGCCGCACCCGGCGCCGGACCGCCGCGATCGCCGCACGGTGAACGCGCCGCGCAATCCCACGCGCTGAGCCGGGTAAACGCCACGACGCAGGTCGTGGCGGCTTGAAGCAAGGGCCGCGATGCGGCCCTTGTTTTTTGCGCGGTCCGGCGGGATGCTCCGCCGCAACCGCCGGAGGAGCATCCGCATGCTACGCAACCTGTTCGCGCTGCTGTCCGGGGCCTTCGCCACGATGATCGTGATCACCTTCCTGGCGATCGCCAACGCCCGCCTGGTGTACCCGCCGCCGACCGGCATCGATTTCAGCCAGGCCGCGCAGGCCAATGCCTTCATCGCCGGCATGCCGTTCACCGCCCTGCTCCTGCTGGCCCTGTCCTGGCCGCTCGGCGCCTTCGCGGGCGGCTGGGTGGTGGGCAAGCTCGCCGATCGCCACCGCAGCGCGCTTGCCGTGCTGCTCGGTGTGCTGGTCAGCGCCGGCGTCGTGCAGAGCGCCATGACGGTCGTGCACCCGGCCTGGGTGGTCGCCGTGGGCGTGGGACTGCCGCCGGTGCTGGCGTGGCTCGCCGCGCGACTGGCGCAGCGATCCGCCGCGCCTCAGAACGGCTTGGCCAGCACCAGGTAGATGATCGCCAGCAAGGCGAGCACCGGAATCTCGTTGAACCAGCGCAGGGCGCGCGACGAAGGCAAGGGGCCGCCGCTGGCGCTGCGCTTGAGCATCCGTCCGCAGATCGTGAAGTAGGCGATCAGCAGCACCACCAGGCCCAGCTTGGCGTGCATCCACGCCCTGCCCGCGACGATGTCGGGATAGTGCTCGGGCCACCAGCGATGCCCCAGCCAGAGCAACAGGCCCAGCACGAAGGCGATGCCGAGCAGGTTGTGGCCGAAGCGGTACAGCCGGCGGCCCATCAGCTGCAGGCGTTCGCGCACGGCGGGCTCGGCGCCGGCCTCGGCGAGGTTGACCAGGATGCGCGGCAGGTAGAACACCGCCGACATCCAGGCCACGACGAACAGCAGGTGCAGGGACTTGGTCCACAGGTACAGCATCGGCGCGCTTCCTTCTCGGCAGTGGCGGTCGCGCGTTCGCGGTCCATTCGGGCGCGGCGCGCGGGCAGGCGCTAGAATACCCGCCCGGCCCCTGCTGCCGCGCGCGCCCGCGACCCCTCGAGAACCCCATGACCGACGCTCCGGGCCACGACGCCCCCGTTTCCACGTTCCGCTCCCTGGCCCTGTCCGAGCCGCTGCTGCGCAAGCTCGACGAACTCGGCTACGAGCAGCCGACGCCGATCCAGGCCGCCGCCATCCCGCTGCTGCTGCAGGGTCGCGACCTGATCGGCCAGGCCCAGACCGGCACCGGCAAGACCGCCGCCTTCGCCCTGCCCCTGCTGCATCGCCTGGACCTGTCCAAGGGCAAGCCGCAGGTGCTGGTGCTGGCGCCGACGCGCGAACTGGCGATCCAGGTCGCCGAGGCGTTCCAGAGCTACGCCGCCCACCTGCCCGGCTTCCAGGTGCTGCCGATCTACGGCGGCCAGAGTTACGGGCCGCAGCTGCAGGCGCTGCGCCGCGGCGTGCACGTCGTGGTCGGCACGCCCGGCCGCGTCATCGACCACCTCGACAAGGGCACGCTGGACCTCTCGCAGCTGACCACCCTGGTGCTGGATGAAGCCGACGAGATGCTGCGGATGGGTTTCATCGACGACGTCGAGGCGGTGCTGAAGAAGACACCGGACAACCGCCACGTCGCGCTGTTCTCGGCGACCATGCCGACGCCGATCCGGCGCATCGCGCAGACCTACCTCCGGGACCCGGCCGAGATCGCCATCGAGGCCAAGACCCGCACCGCCGAGAACATCCGCCAGCGCTTCTGGCAGGTCAGCGGCCTGCACAAGCTCGACGCGCTGACCCGCATCCTGGAGGCCGAGCCCTTCGACGCGATGATCGTGTTCGCGCGCACCAAGCTGGCGACCGACGAGCTGGCGCTGAAGCTGCAGGCGCGCGGGTTCTCCGCGGCGGCGATCAACGGTGACATCCAGCAGTCGACACGCGAGAAGATCATCCAGCAGCTCAAGGACGGCAAGGTCGACATCCTGGTTGCCACCGACGTCGCCGCGCGCGGGCTCGACGTGGACCGCATCAGCCATGTCGTCAACTACGACATCCCCTACGACACCGAGAGCTACGTGCACCGGATCGGCCGCACCGGCCGCGCCGGTCGCAGCGGCGAGGCGATCCTGTTCATCGCTCCGCGCGAGAGGAACATGCTGCGTTCGATCGAGCGCGCCACCCGCCAGCCGATCGAGCCGATGGAGCTGCCGAGCGTCGAGGCGATCAACGACGTGCGCATCGCCAAGTTCAAGCAGCAGATCGCCGATACGCTGGAGGCTGGCGGACTGGAGTTGTTCCAGCGGCTGATCGAGGACTTCGAGCAGTCGAGCAACGTGCCGGCGGTGGAGATCGCCGCGGCCCTGGCCAAGCTCTATCGCGGCGACGTGCCGCTGCTGCTGGAGGCGCCGAAGGCGCGGCCGGCGTTCGAGAAGCCGGCCTTCGAGCGCAACGAGCGCGCGCCACGTGACGCCGCCCGTCCGGAACGCGCCGAACGCGGTCCGCGCGCGGAGCGCCTGGAGCGCCCCGCCTTCCCGAAAAAGGAACGCATCGCGCGCAAGCCCGACGAGGGCATGGACACCTTCCGCATCGAGGTCGGCTACGACCATGGCGTGAAGCCGGGCAACATCGTCGGCGCCGTCGCCAACGAAGCGGGGCTGGAAGCCAAGCACATCGGCCGCATCGAGATCTTCGAGGACCACAGCTTCGTGGATCTGCCGTCCGGCATGCCGCCGGACGTGATGCAGCACCTGAAGACGGTCTGGTGCGCCGGCCAGCAGTTGCGCATCACCCGCGACGGCGAGGCGCCGGACACGGCGGGCAAGAAGAGCTTCGCGCCACGCAAGCCCCATGACGGCGGCAAGTCCAATGCCGAGCGCAAGCCGCACGGCTTCCAGCCCAAGCGCGAGTTCCACGACAAGCCCTTCGGGCAGGGCAAGCCCAAGCCGAAGCCGCATCGCAAGGGACCGCGCGCGGAGTGACGGCCCGCGGCCACCGGCCGCGTTAGGGGGCGAATTCGCCCCACAGCAAGCCCGACTTGCGCCCGCCCAGGGTGCGAGCCATCTGGCCCCTGATCCAGGGCGCGCGGCACAGCGGCCCCAGCGCAAGATCGCGCGCGGCGGCCGCCAACCGTGAGTTCGACTGGAAGAACGGCGTCAGCCAACGACTGGCCCACTGGTAGTAGCGCAGGTGGGCGCGGCGTTCGCGCGTGTAGCGCGCCAGCGCATCGGCGACGCCGCCGCCACCACGCAGGCACCGCGCAAGCGCGCGGGCATCCACCAGCGCCAGGTTGGCGCCTTGCCCCAACTGCGGGCTGGTGGCATGCGCGCAGTCGCCGAGGCAGACGACGCGACCCTGGTGCCACTGGCGCATGCGCACGTCGGCGTACTCGGCGAACCCCAGCTGCGAAGGATCGGTGACGGCGTCGAGCACCGCGTCGACCGGCGCGAGTGCGCGTACCTCCTGCTTCCAGGCCGCCAAGCCGCCCGCGCGCCACGCCGGCAGCGCCGCGACCGGCAGGCTCCAGAACAGGCTGAGCATGGGCCGCGACGGGTGCCCGGGGGCGCATCCGGTCGGCATCAGGCCGAGCATCTGTCGCGCGCCGCGGAACCACTGCCTGAGCTCGCCACGGATCTCGCCCGGATCCTCGACCAGCGCCCACAGCGCGCCCCAGGGATAGGGACGGACCTGCTGCGCCACCGACAAGCGCGCGCGCAGCTGCGAGCGGGTACCGTCGGCCAGGACGACGAGGTCGAAGCGGCCGACCTCCTGGTCTCCTGCCGAGAGCATGACCCCACCCGCATCCTGGGCCAAGCCATCCACGCCGACGCCCGTGCGCACCGCCACCCCGGCGGGTGCAAGCGCGTCCCAGAGCAGCGAAAAAAGCGCGCCGCGATGCAGCCCGAGCCCGAACGCGCCGGGAGACAGGTCTTCATAGCGAACGTCGAGTACCCGCCTGCCCGTCGCGCTGGTGCCATGCAGGCGCCGCACCGGTGCCCCGAACGCGAGCGTGGCATCGAGCAGGCCGAGTTCGTTCAACACCGTCATGCCGGTAGGCTGCAGCAGGATGCCGGCGCCGACCGGACCCGGCCTCGGCACGCGCTCGAACAGCGTGACGTCATGGCCGTCGCGCGCGAGCAGGATCGCGGTGGCCGCGCCGGCGGTGCCGCCGCCGACGACCGCCGTATGATGGGAGTTCGCCATTGCCGGAGTGTGCCATGCCCTCGATTCGATCCCTGCACCTCGTCGCCCGTCCCGAAGGTGTGCCGAAGGACTCCGATTTCGAGATGCGGGAATCTTCGACCCAGCCGCTCGAGGACGGGCAACTGCGCCTGGCCGTCCGCTACCTGTCCATCGACCCGGCGATGCGCGTCTGGATGAGCGAGGCCAAGTCCTACTGGCCGCCGGTGGCGCTCGGCGAGGTGATGCGCGCGCAAGGCATCGGCGAGGTGGTCGAATCGCGCAACCCGAAGTTTCCGGTCGGCACCTGGGTCAGCACCATGACCGGCGTGCGCTCCGAGCTGGTCGGCGACGGCAAGGGCATGCAGCGCTTCGACGCCGCGGCGTTGCCGCATCCGGGCTGGGCGCTGAGCGTGTTCGGCGCGACCGGACTGACCGCCTACTTCGGCCTCACCGAGATCGGCCAGGCGAAGGCGGACGAAGTGCTGGTGGTGTCCGCGGCGGCCGGCGCCGTCGGGTCGAATGTCGTGCAGATCGGCAAGGCGCTCGGCATGCGCGTGGTGGGCATCGCCGGCGGGCCGGACAAGTGCGCGTTCGTGCTCGACACGCTCGGCGCCGACGCCGCGATCGATTACAAGGCCGGCCCGATCGGCGCGGCCCTGCGTGAGCATTGTCCGGAGGGCGTGGACGTGTATTTCGACAACGTCGGCGGCGAGATCCTCGATGCGGTGCTCAAGCGCTTGCGGATGCGCGCGCGGATCGTGCTGTGCGGCGGCATCTCGCAGTACAACGCCGGCGGCGAGACCCGCGGCCCGGCCAACTACCTCAACCTGATCTCGTCGCGGGCGCGCATGGAAGGCTTCGTGGTGATCGACTACGTGCAGCGCGCCGGCGAGGCGATGCAGGCGATGACGCCCTGGGTGCAGGCCGGCAAGCTCACCAGCAAGCTGGACATCGTCCGCGGCCTGGAGCATTTCCCGGAGGCGCTGCGCCGCCTGTACTCGGGCGCCAACTTCGGCAAGCAACTGGTCGAGGCCTGATGGAAACCGATGTCGCCGTCATCGGCGGCGGTGCCGCGGGACTGATGTGCGCGCTGACCGCGGGCCGGCGCGGCCGCCGCGTCGTCGTGCTCGAGCACGCGAACCGCTGCGGCAAGAAGATCCTGATGTCGGGCGGCGGCCGCTGCAACTTCACCAATACCGGCACCACGCCGGCGCAGTTCCTCTCGGCCAACCCGCATTTCTGCAAGAGCGCCCTCGCCCGCTACACGCCGGCCGACTTCATCGCGATGGTGGAAGCGCACGGCATCGCCTGGCACGAGAAGGAGCTCGAGCAGCTGTTCTGCGACGTTTCGTCGAAGCAGATCGTCGCGATGCTGCTGGCCGAGTGCGCGCAGGCCGGCGTGCGGGTCGAGACCTCCTGCGAGGTGACCGGCCTCGATGCGCTGGACGGTGGCGGATTCCGTCTCGATACGGCCATTGGCGAGGTGCGAAGCGAATCCCTCGTGGTCGCGACCGGCGGCCTGTCCATCCCCACCATGGGCGCCACCGCCTTCGGCTACGAACTGGCGAAGCGCTTCGGCCACGAGGTCCTGCCCTTGCGCGCGGGACTGGTGCCGCTGACCCTGAGTGGCAAGCACCTGGACCATTACGCGGACCTGGCCGGCGTCTCGTTGCCGGTGAGCGCGCGCTGCGGGAAGGCGCGCTTCGACAATGCGCTGCTGTTCACCCACCGCGGCATCAGCGGGCCTTCCATCCTGCAGATCTCCAATTACTGGGAACCGGGCCGCGAGCTGGTGCTCGATCTGTTGCCCGACCGCGACGCCGCCCAGTGGTTGCGCGAACAACGCGAACTCCACCCGGCGGCCGAGCTGCGCACCGTGCTGTCGGACGCCCTGCCCAAGCGACTGGCGCAGCGACTGTGCGAGGCCTTCCTGGGCAACGACCTGATGCGTCGCCTGGAACCGCAAAAGCTCCGCGACATCGGCGAGCGCCTGCAGCACTGGCCGATCGTCGCCAGCGGCACCGAAGGTTATCGCACGGCCGAGGTCACCCTCGGCGGCGTGGACACGCGCGGACTCAACTCCACCACTATGGCCTCGAAACTGCAGGCCGGCCTGTACTTCATCGGTGAAGTGGTGGACGTGACGGGCTGGCTGGGCGGTTACAACTTCCAGTGGGCATGGGCCTCGGGGCACGCCGCCGGCGAGGTGGCATAGGCGCCGGGCTTGCCCCATACTAGGCCCGCCATACGCTCCGGTATGGACCCCTCCGAGACCCCGATGCCCAGCTACGCCGCCCCCCTGCGCGACATGCGTTACGTGATGTACGACCTGCTGGACGCCGAACGCGAGTTCGCCGCCCTCCCCGCGCATGCGCAGCTGGACCGCGAGACGATGGACGCCGTGCTCGAGGAAGCCGCGCGCTTCGCCAGCCAGGTGGCCTTCCCGCTCAATGCGGTGGGCGACCAGGAAGGCTGCCGCATCGACGAGCAGGGCAGCGTCACGACGCCCACGGGGTTCAAGGAGGCCTATCGACAATTCGTCGAGGCCGGCTGGCCTTCGCTGAGCTGCGATCCCGCGGTCGGCGGGCAGGGCCTGCCGGTGTTGCTCAACAATCGCCTCTACGAAATGCTCAACTCCGCCAACCAGGCCTGGCTGATGTACTCGGGCCTGTCGCACAGCGCCTACGAATGCCTGATGGCCTTCGGCACCGACCAGCAGAAGGCGGTGTACCTGCCCAGGCTGGTGTCCGGCGAATGGAGCGGCACCATGTGCCTGACCGAGGCGCAGTGCGGCACCGACCTCGGTTTGCTGCGCACGCGTGCCGAGCCGAATGGCGATGGCAGCTTCGCGATCACGGGCACCAAGATCTTCATCTCCGCCGGCGAGCACGACGTCACCGCCAACATCATCCACCTGGTGCTTGCCCGCTTGCCCGACGCGCCCGCCGGCACGCGCGGCATCTCGCTGTTCCTGGTGCCCAAGTTCATTCCGGATGCGCAGGGCGAGGTCGGCGAGCGCAACGGCATCCGCGCCGGTTCGCTCGAACACAAGATGGGCATCCACGGCAACGCCACCTGCCTGATGAACCTCGACGGCGCCCGCGGCTGGCTGATCGGCGAGCCGCACAAGGGCCTGGCGGCGATGTTCGTGATGATGAACTCGGCGCGGCTCGGCGTCGGCATGCAGTCGCTCGGGCTCGCCGAGTTCGCACAGCAGAACGCCGTGCGTTATGCCCGCGACCGCATCCAGGGCCGCGATCCCGCGGGCGCTGCGCGGCCGGACGAGCCGGCGGACCCGATCATCGTGCATCCCGACGTGCGCCGCATGCTGCTCACCGGCAAGGCCTACACCGAAGGCGGCCGCGCGCTTTCCTGCTGGATCGCGTTGCTCACCGATCGCGCGCATGGCCATCCGGATCCGGCCGAGCGCCAGGCCGCGGACGACCTGGTGGCCCTGCTCACCCCGGTGGTCAAGGCATTCTTCACCGACAACGGCTTCCTGACTGCCAACCTGGCGTTGCAGGTGCACGGCGGCCACGGTTTCATCCGCGAATGGGGCATCGAACAGGTGGTGCGCGATGCGCGCATCAACATGATCTACGAGGGCACCAACGGCATCCAGGCGCTCGACCTGATCGGCCGCAAGGTGTTGCACGACCAGGGCGCGAAGCTGCGCGCCTTCGGCGCCATTATCGAGGGCTTCATCCGCGACAACGCGGCGGATGCACGCATGGCGGAGTTCGTCGGTCCGCTGGCTGCGCTCGGCAAGGACCTCGCCGCGCTGACCGCCGAAATCGCCACGCGCGCCGCGTCCGACCCGCGCGAGGCCGCGGCCGCGGCCACGCCCTACCTGCGCATCGTCGGACACCTGTGCTACGCCTGGCTCTGGGCGCGGATGGCGCGGCTCGCGCTCGATCACGCCGGCGGCGATGCCGACGGCTTCCACGCGGCCAAGCTCGCCACGGCGCGCTTCTACTTCCGCGAACTGTTGCCGGAAACCGCTTCGCTCGCGCAGGTGGTGCGTTCCGGCGCCGGCCCGCTGATGGCGCTCGACGCGCAGGCCTTCTAGGGCGCGGCGATATCGCTCCACAAGGCGCGCCATCCGGCGTGCCCCAATCGCCTCAAGGCCTCGATGTTGCGCCCGTAGATGCGTTCGGCATCCGGGAAGGCCGCCACCGCGCGGGCGATGCTGCTCTCGCGCAGCAGGTGCAGCATCGGATACGGCGAGCGGTTGCTGAAGTCCTCGATCGCATCCGGTTCGCTGCCGGCGAAGCGGTACTGCGGATGGAAGCTGGCGACCTGGATTTCTCCTTCCAGCTCGAGTTCGGCGATGGCCGCATCGGCGATATCGAGGAACTGGTTGTAGTCCTCGAAATCCTCCAGCACGTGCGGATGCACGATCAGCGTGGTCTGCACGCTTGCCGGATCGGCGTCCTGCAGCAGCTGCAACTCGTGGACGAGGTCGGCGAGCAGGGCCTGCTCGTCGGTGGCGTCGGAGTGCACCCAGCGCACCTGGTCCTGCACGTGCACGGCCTTGGCGAAGGGACACAGGTTCAGGCCGATCACCGCCCGCTCCAGCCACAGGCGGCTCCGGACCAGCACGGGATCGTGGGTGGCAGGGACCATGTGCGCACGATACCGCAGCCGCAACCGCCGCTTGCTACAGTGGGCCCGTCCACCCTCGCGGAGCGTCGCCATGCCCCTGCACGCGGTCCTGATCACCCTGCTGACGGTCTTCCTTCTCGGCATCGCGATGAGCGTCGTCAGCCGCGCCCGCGGGCAGCATCGCGTCGCCGCGCCGGCGGTCACCGGCCCGCCGGCCTTCGAACGCGCCTTCCGCGCCCACCAGAACCTGCTCGAGCAGACGCTGATGTTCCTGCCGACCTTGTGGGTTGCCAGCCTGTACGGCAACCCGGCCTGGGCGGCCTGGGCTGGCTACGCCTGGTTGTTCGGCCGGGCCTGGTACCAGGTCGCCTACGTGCGCGAAGGCGGCAAGCGCGGCACGCCCTTTACCCTGGCCATTCTCGCCTGGCTGGCGCTCTGGGTGATCGCACTGGTTGGCGTATGGCCTGCGCTGGCAAGCGCAATGGCAGGCTGATTCAAGCCGGGCCCAGCTTCACCAGGAAGTGCTTGGCCAGGGTGCCGTGCATCCTGCCGATGCCGCGTACCGCATGCAGGGTCAGCAGCAGCATCAGCGCGCCGGCCGCGAGCGTGATCGGCAGGGCCCACAGCGGGATGTCCACCGGCACGCCAAACCACCAGAATTGGCTGCCGTCGAACAGACCGGCGATCGGCAGCGCCGCCACGCCCAGCGACAGCGATAGCGCAACCACGGCGAAGGTGAAGTAGGCGATGCCCAGCGGCATCAGCAGTACCTGGTAGACCAGGGTCGACCAGGTGCGCGGGTCCACGAAGAGTTCCTTGATGCGTTCCAGCAGTGGCAGGCTGCGGTCGGCATAGGGCGGACGCCGCGGCATGCGCTCGCCGAGCATCGCCTCCACCACGCGACCCTCCACGAGCGACAGCAGCCTGACGCTGGCGAAGAACACGATCGCGAACGGGATGCCGATGATCAGCACGGCCAGTCCGGCCGTCAGGGAAAGCCCGGTGACCGCCCAAGTGAAGTAGAACAGGCCGGTCACAGCCGAGAGCAGCAGATACAGCAGCGAGGTGTAGGCCAGCGGATCGGCGGCCACGCCGAAGAAGCGCGCCGCCAGCGAGCGCGGCGCCTCGGCGCGTGTAGCGCTGATGCCGGCATTCCCGGCCACGTCGGCGCGGCCCGGCAAGGGACCGGTGGCGCGCGGCCGCGGCGGCGGCATGCGCAGGGCCTGCGCCACGGTGGCCTCGGTGTCGCGATAGATGTCGGCGACCTCGGTCGGCGCGCCGTAGCTTCCGGCGACGCTGGCCAGCAGGCCGGCCTCGTCGAGTTCAGGATGCTCCGCCCATTCCGAGCGCAGATAATCCTCCGCGTCGTAGAGCGCGTCCTGCACCAGGGCGGCGTCGGCCCCGGCAAGCGCGGCTCGCAACTGGTCGAGGTATTCCGGGATCGTCCGGGGAATCGGCATCGCGGCGCTCATGGCGTGTTTCCTTCCAGCACGTGGTCTACGAATCGACGGGTCGATCGCCAGGTGGCGATCCAGGCCCGCAGGAGCTCACGCCCCTGCGGGGTGATGCGGTAATAGCGGCGCGGCGGGCCGGCCACCGAGGGTTCGACGTCGCTGGCGAGCAGCCCGGCGGCATCGAGGTTGCGCAATACCGGGTACAGGGCGCTCTGCTTGCCGCTGAGGATCCCCTCGCCGCCCTGCTCCAGGCGCTTGGCGATCTGGTAGCCGTACATCGGCTCGCGCGCCTGGTCGAGAACGCTGAGCAGGACCAGGGACACGGTTCCCGCGCTGAGTTCCTTCTGGAACTTGCGCAGCAGGGGGTCGAGGTCCATGGTCGGCTCACTAGTCATGGGACGATACTATAGCTGACTTCGGTATAGTGGACCTGCCAGATGTCATGGCCCGGGCTTGATGCCGGCGGCGCGGCGCGTAAGCTCTGGCCTACGTCCCCCACGGCTCCGATCATGACCACGCCACAACCTGCGCTCTTCCTAGGCCACGGTTCGCCCATGAACGTGATCGAGGACAACGAGTTCAGACGCAGCTGGCAGGCCCTGGGGAAGCGGTTGCGGCGACCGCGCGCGATCCTTTCGATCTCGGCGCACTGGGAGACGCGCGGGGCCTACGTCACCGGCGCCGAGAAACTCGACACCATCCACGACTTCAGCGGCTTCCCGCGCGCGCTTTTCGATGTCCGGTATCCCGCCCCGGGCAGTCCCTGGCTCGCGCACAGGGTGGCCGAGTTGGCCGACGGGGTGCGCGTGCACATCGACCACCACCGGGGCCTGGACCACGGCGCATGGGGCGTGCTGCAACCGATGTTCCCGGAAGCCGACATCCCGGTCGCGCAGTTGAGCCTGTCCTCGCTGCAGCCCGGCGCCTGGCACTACGACCTCGGCCAGTCGCTGGGTGCGCTGCGCGACGAGGACGTGCTGGTGGTGGCGAGCGGCAACATCGTGCACAACCTGCGCCTGTTCAAGCACAAGGATCCGCAACCCCACGACTGGGCGCAGCGCTTCGACGAGGACGTCGCCGAGCACATCCAGACCGGGCACCACGACGGCCTGCTCGGCTACGAGACCCTGGGCTCGGACGCGTTGCTGGCGATCCCGACGCCCGAGCACTACCTGCCCCTGCTCTACGTTCTCGGCATGCAGCGCGAGGACGACGAGGTGAGCTTCTTCAACGAGCAGGTGATCAGTTCGATCTCGATGCGCTCGGTCATCATCGGCCAGGTCTGATGGCCGGCAAGCAGTACGACCGCGCCTACTTCCAGCGCTGGTACCGGGATGGCGGCCGCGACGCGAAAGCCGCGCTCGCGCGAAAGGTCGCGCTCGCCGTGGCGATGGCGGAATTCCACCTCGGGCGCCCGGTCCGCAACGTGCTCGACGTGGGCTGCGGCGAGGCCGCCTGGCGGGCGCCGCTGCTCGCGTTGCGGCCCAGCCTGCATTACCAGGGCGTCGACTCCAGCGAATATGCCGTCGCGCGCTATGGTCGCGCCCGCAACATCGCGCTGGCGGGCTTCGGGCAGCTGGGCGAACTGCGCTTCGGCGAGCCGGTGGACCTGCTGGTGTGCTCGGACGTGATCCACTACGTGCCGACCGCCGAACTCAAGCGCGGCCTGGCGGGCTTCGCCGAGCATTGCCGCGGCGTCGCCTTCCTCGAGCTGTATGCGAAGGAGGATCACATCACCGGGGACCTTCGCGGTTACCTGCCGCGCCGCGCGGCAGACTATCGCCGCTGGTTCGCCGCCGCCGGATTGCGCCCCTGCGGATCGCAGGCCTACCTGGCACCCGCGCTGCACGGCAAGGCCGCGGCGCTGGAAGTCCTGTAGAACACGTCCCACCCTGACCGACACAACAACCTTTGGAGGCTCCATGACCCGCCCATCGATTCCCGCACCCGCGCTCCGGTTGCTGGTTGCCGCCATGCTCCTGGCCCTGCCCGCGTCGGTGCTTGCGGACGAGCCCGCCAAGCCGGCGCCCTACAAGCCGGCGGGCGAGATCCTGGCGGAATCGCCGGCCGCCGACTGGCGCGCGCCCGATCCCGAGAACACGCTCTATCTCGAGCTGCCCGCGGGCCGCGTGGTGATGGAACTGGCGCCGGGCTTCGTGCCCTTGCACGCGCAGAACATCAATACGCTGGTCCGCGAGAAGTACTTCGACGGCCTGGCCGTCATCCGCTCGCAGGACAACTACGTCGTGCAGTGGGGCGATCCCGAGGAGGACGAGAAGAAGGCCCGTCCGCTGGGCAGCGCGAAGGCCAGCTTCGATCCGGAATTCAGCGTGCCGGTGAGCGCCGCCACGCCCTTCTCGCGCTTGCCCGACGGCGATGTCTACGCACCGCAGGTCGGATTCGGCGACGGCTTCCCGGCGGCGCGCGACGCCGAAGGCAAGCAGACCTGGCTGACCCATTGCTACGGCGCCGTCGGCGTCGCCCGCGGCAACGACCCGCAGGGCGGCAACGGTTCCGGCCTGTACGTGATCATCGGCCACGCACCGCGCCACCTCGACCGCAACGTCACCGTAGTCGGCCGCGTGCTTCAGGGCATGGAGCTGCTGTCCACCCTGCCCCGCGGCACCGGTCCGCTGGGCTTCTACGAGAAGCCCGAGCAGCGCGTGCCGATCCGCGCCATCCGCGTCGCCGCCGACGTCCCGGCCGCGGAACGCACCCCGCTGGAAGTGCTGCGCACCGATTCGGCCACCTTCGACGCCGTGACGGAAGCGCGCCGCAATCGTCGCGACGACTGGACGGTGGCAGCCGCAGGACGCATCGAGCTGTGCAACGTGCAGATCCCGGTGCGGGCCCCGAAGGATTGATCGCGTGCCAGGTTGCGCCGACGACGCTCCCGCCCGTTGCGATCGCTGTCCCGCGGTGTGCTGCCAACTGCCGGTCTGGCTCGCGGCGGGCGACGATCCGCCGGCGGAGTTCGTAGACGTCGACGAACGCGGGCTGGAGATCATGGGCAAGGCCGACGACGGCTGGTGCGCGGCGCTCGACCGCGACACGATGAGTTGCGGCATCTACGAACGCCGCCCGCTGGCCTGCCGCGAGTTCGCCATGGATGGCCAGGACTGTCGCGACGAGCGGGCGGAGTGGCGACGCATCGCCATCCGCCTGGGGCGCTGACCGAACGCGGCCAGCTTTCGCCCCGCTGAACGGTGCGCCGCCGCTTGGCTGCAGCGCGGCGCGACGGCGCCGCCGCTGGCCTATCCTCGCTCCACCCTCTCCGCCGGTGGCGCCCGATGCCCACTCCGACCGTTTCCGACTCCGACCTGCTCGACGCGCGCATCCTGCTGGTCGACGACCAGCCCGCCAACCTGCAGTTGCTCGAACAGATGCTCAGCGGGACCGGCTACCGGAACCTGCGCTGTTGCTCCCGCCCGAAGGAAGTACTGGGCCTGCACCAGGAGCACGACTTCGACCTGATCGTGCTCGACCTGCAGATGCCCGGCATGGACGGGTTCGAGGTCATGGAGCAATTGCAGACGGTCGAACGCGATCCCTACCTGCCGGTGCTGGTGCTCACGGCGCAGCCCTCGCAGAAGCTGCGCGCATTGCAGGCCGGCGCCCGCGACTTCGTCGGCAAGCCCTTCGAACTGGTCGAGCTGCAGGCGCGCATCCGCAACCTGATCGAGGTGCGGCTGCTGCACCGCCGCCTGGCCGGTCACAACGAAGCGCTCGAGCAGGCCGTGCAGGAACGCACCGCCGAACTGCGCGAAAGCGAAGCCCGCTTCAAGCGCCTGGTGGAGCTTGCGACCGACTGGTATTGGGAACAGGACGAGAGCGGCCGCTTCACGCGGGTGTCGGGCCCGGCGCTGGAAATGCTGGGCCTTGCCGACGCCGAAGGCGGAACCGCCGGCGGCGGCTGGGTCGCCGACGAGCGCCAGGCGCTGGACGAGAAACTCGCGGCACGCCGGCCCTTCCTCGACTTCGTCTACCGCCGCATGCGCGCCGACGGCAGCGAGCAGGTGTTGCAGGCCAGCGGCGAGCCCTCCTTCGACGAAGCGGGCCGCTTCCGCGGTTACCGCGGCATCGGCACCGACGTCACCGGGCGCGGCGCGGGTGCGTCGACCGCGACCTTGCAGCGTTTCCGTGACGCGCTCGAGGACGCGGGCCTGGCGATCATCCTGCGCGATGCCGCCAGCCTGCGGATCGTCGACGCCACGGCGGCCGCCTGCCGCCTGAGCGGCTACGACCGACCCGCGTTGCTCGGGCTCGAGCCCGGCGCGCTCGACCCCGGCGGTGAGGCGGCGCTGCGCGCCGGCTTCGACCGGCTTCCGGACGGCGAGCACGACATCGGCGAACTGCGCGGCCGCGGCGGCTCGCCGATCCCGGTCGAGCGCCAGCGCTTCGTGCATCGTGACCGCGGCGGCACCCTGCTGGTCGAGTTGCTGCGCCCGCTGGAAGCCGCGCGCTGATGGGATGGCGCCCGTTTCCGGAGGCGGACGCAGGCTCGCCGCGGCGCAACCTGCTGCTGGCCTCGCTGCCCGCAGCGGACTTCGAGCGCCTGGCCCCCGAACTGGAGCCCGCGCAGCTGCTGGTTGGCGACGTCGTCTGCGAACCGGGCGCGACGATGAGCCATGCACTGTTTCCGGCGACGGCGATCGTCTCGCTGCAGTACGTGATGGAGAACGGCGCCTCCGCCGAGATCGCCGGCGTTGGCCGGGAGGGCATCGTCGGCGTGCCGATGTTCACCGGCGGCGAAACCTCGCCCAGCCGTTCGGTCGTGCAGACCGGCGGCGCCGCCTGGCGGCTCCGGCAGGCCGTGCTGATGGACGAGTTCAACCGCGGCGAGGCGATGATGCGGGTGTTGTTGCACTACACCCAGGCGCTAATCACCCAGATGTCCCTGACCGCCGCCTGCAATCGCCGCCACAGCCTGGAACAGCAACTGTGCCGATGGCTGCTGCTCACCCTGGATCGCAGCGAAGGCAACGAACTGATCATGACCCAGGAGCTGATCGCCTCGATGCTCGGGGTACGGCGCGAGGGCGTGACCGAAGCGGCGGGCCGGTTGCAGCGCGCGGGGATGATCAGCTACCGGCGTGGGCACATCACGGTGCTTTCGCGCGACGGACTGCAGGAGCGGGTCTGCGAATGCTACGGGCAGGTCCGCGGGGAGTTCGAGCGCCTGGCGCAGCCGCGGAGCGCGACGTCGCCAGCTTGAACGGGTGGTGAGCCGCGCGGGGATTGTGTGCGCCGACGCACCGAGCCGCTGGGCAGGCGGCCGTAGCGTGGCCCGGCAAGCCCCCTCACGAGGAGTCATGGAATGAACCTTCGCATCCTTACTGGCGCAACCCTGGCGCTGGCCCTGTCCGCCTGCAGCACCTACGACAACGATTACCGCGACCGCGGCTACTACGGCGGCAGCAGCAGCTATGGCACGGTTTCGCGCGGCGGCAACTGCTACGACTGCGGCGTGGTGCAGCGCATCGAAAGCTACACCGGCGAGCGTCGCGCCTCCGGCGCCGGCGCGGTCGTCGGCGCGGTGGTTGGCGGCGCGCTTGGCAACCAGGTCGGCAAGGGCGACGGCAAGACCGCCGCCACGGTGGCCGGCGCGGTCGCTGGCGGCCTGGCCGGCAACGCCATCGAAAAGCGCACCGGCGACCAGACCTGGTACAGCGTGACCGTGCTGATGAACGACGGCCGCACGATCCAGGTCACGCAGGACGACTTGAACGGCGTCTCCGAGGGCTCGCGCGTCATCATCCGCGACGGTCGCGCCCAGCTCGACTGATCCAGCGGCGAGGTCCACCCGGGCCCCCAGGGGGCCCGGGTTTCCCCGCTCGCGCGGGTGAATATACTGTCGGCTTGGCCCGGTCCGGGCCGATCAGGAACCGCGAGCATGCTCCAGGCCGGCGACCCCGCCCCCTCCTTCAAGCTGGCCGCCAACGGCGGCCGCAGCGTCGACAGCGAAAGCCTGCAAGGCCGGCGCTACCTGCTGTATTTCTACCCCAAGGACAACACGCCCGGCTGCACCCGCGAAGCCTGCGGCTTCCGCGACGCCATGCCGGCGTTCGAGCGCCTGGGCGTGCCGGTGTTCGGGGTCAGCGCCGACAAGCTGCCGGCCCACGACCGCTTCGCCCTCAAGCATGGACTGAACTTCCCCCTGCTGGCCGACCCCGACCACGAGCTGCTCGAGGCCTACGGCGTCTGGGTGGAGAAGAGCCTCTACGGCCGGAAGTATTTCGGCGTGCTGCGCTCGACCTTCCTGGTTGGCGCGGACGGGCGCATCGAAAAGGTCTGGGACAAGGTCAGCCCCGACGAGCATGCGGCCGAGGTTCGCGACCACCTGGCCGGCGAAGCCGCCCGCAGCCGCGGCAAGAAGGCCGCCTCGCGCTAGGTGGGCAGCACCCGCACGGCGCACTGGCAGATCCACGCCTGCGTCTTCCTGTGGGGATTCACGGCGATCCTGGGCAAGCTGATTTCGCTGCCGGCGCTGGCCCTGGTGTTCTGGCGCATGGCGCTGGTCAGCGGCGCCCTGTTGTTGCTGCCGCGGGTATGGCGCGGGTTGCGTGCCCTGCCGCCGCGCCTGGTGCGCGCCTACGCCGGCATCGGCGTGCTGGTCGCGCTGCACTGGCTGACGTTCTACGGGTCCATCAAGCTGGCCAACGCGTCGGTGGCCGTCACCTGCATCGCCCTGGCGCCGGTGTTCCTGGCCCTGCTCGAGCCGCGCATCGCCGGCCGCCGACTGGATCGTGGCGAGTTGCTGCTGGGCCTGGCGGTGGTGCCGGGCGTGGCGATGGTGGTGGGCGGCGTGCCGGCCGGCATGCATGCGGGCATCGCGGTCGGGATCCTCTCGGCCCTGCTGGTGGCCTGGTTCGGCGCATGGAACAAGCGCCTGGTCGATCGCACCGACCCGCTGACGATGACCTGCGTGGAACTCGGTGCCGGCGCGGTGCTGCTGGGCGCGGTGGCGCTCGCGCTGGGCGCCTGGCACGGCGAACCCCCGCTGCCATTGCCCGGCGCCCGTGATGCGGTCTTGCTGCTGGTGCTCGCCTTCGCCTGCACGCTGCTGCCGTTCGCCCTGTCGCTGGTCGCGTTGCGGCGGCTTAGCGCCTTCCAGGCGCAGCTCGCGGTCAACCTGGAGCCGGTCTACGCGATCGTGCTGGCGATCGTGTTGCTCGACGAACAGCGCGAGTTGACGCTCGTGTTCTACGGGGGCGTGGCGATCGTGCTGCTGGCGGTGTTCGCGCGGCCGCTGTGGCAGGTTCGGGTCAGGGCAGCTTCCTGAGCGCCGCCTCGAGCGCGGGTTGCATCGCCACCAGGCCAGGCTTGTCGCTGCCGCGCACCTCGATCTGCAAGGCCAGCAGGAAGGCGTGCAGATCGTGCCGGCGCGCGAGCCCTGCCTGGGTGCCGACGGCCTCGCGCCAGCTCGTCGCCGGCGCAGGCGTCGCCACGGCGTCGAACCAGGGGTTCCAGTCGGCCTCGGTATGCAGGCCGCGAAGAGCGGCGTACAGCACGGGCCGCGCCAGGCGCTCGGGCTCGCCGTACACGTAGGCGTGACCGGCCGGGGCCACCTGGCTGGCGACCGCAGCGAGCGCCTGGTCGATCTGCGCCTTGTCGAGCGCGGGATTGAGCACGAGCTGGAGCATGAGATCGGCGCCGTGGGCGACGCCGTGGCGCCAGCCCTCACCTTCGTCGAATCCGCGATAGTCGCGTACCGAGCTGAGGTAGGCCGCGCCCGCATCCAGCAGCCGTTGCCGCGTGGCCGGCTCCATCCACGGAGAGATTCGGTCGGTACGGGCGACTTCCGACAGCACCAGCGCTGCGAAGGGGGCGCGGAATCCGGCGCCCGGCTCCGCCCCCGCCGCGATCAACGGCAGCAGGATGTCGAGGGCCCGCGCACGCGTGGGCCGGTCGATCTGGTCGGCGCGCAACCAGGTGGACCAGGCCTCGAAGGCGATTCCGTCGCGAAGCACCGGGTCGGCCGCGTCGAGGCATCCGAGCAGGTCCAGGGCCAGCCCGGCCCGCTGCGTCGGGTCCTCGAGGCGGAAGCCGTCCTGCTTGAGGGCATCGAGCGAGGCGCGGGTGTGTGGGGATGGCGGGCAGCCGGCGGCGGCCTGCGCCGCCAGCCCGACACCGCATGCCAGCAGGAACGCCATGCTTCGGCCCGCGAAACCCATGCGATCTCTCCCCCGGTCGGTTCCGCGACTCTAGTCCCCGAATCGCGTTTCGGCCCCTGCCGTAGGTCCCGGCCGCCACTGGCCGGGCCCGCGTTATGCTTGGCCTCTCCGCCCCCCACCGATTTCGGAGCTCCATGATCCGCCTCGCCCCGCTCGCCCTCTCCCTGCTGGTGGCCCTGTCCGGCTGCGCGCGCAACGCCGCCGAGCCGGCCGCGACCCCCGCGCGCACTGCCGCCACGGCGGCTCCGACTCCCGCCGATGCCGCCTTCGCCGACCTGGCGGCGCGCTGGCTCGACGGCGCGATGCGCCTGAGCCCGGTGTTCGCCACCCAGACCGGCGACCATCGCTTCGACGCCGAACTCGACGACTACAGCGCGGAGGGCCGCGCGCGCAGCCTCGCGTTCTCCAAGTCGCTGCTCGCCGAACTCGAAGCCATCGATCGCGGCACGCTATCGCGCGAGAACCAGGTGGATGCGTCCGTGCTGCGCAACCAGCTGCGCTACGACCTGTGGTCCGCCGAACAGCTGCAGGGCTGGGCCTGGGACCCGATGCTCTACAGCCAGGTCGCGGGCGGCGCCTTGTACTCGCTGATGGCGCGCGAATTCGCGCCCCTGCCCGATCGCCTGCGCAACGCCACGCTGCGCATGCAGAAGTTGCCGACCTTGTTCGCTCAGATGCGCGCCAACCTCGATCCCGCACGGGTGCCGCTGATACACGCGCAGACGGTGGCCAAGCAGAACCGCGGCGTGCTGAGCCTGGTGGACGGACTCATCCTGCCCAAGGCCGGCGAACTCGATGAAGCTGACCGCAAGCGCCTCGAAGACGCGGTGGCCACGCTGCGCACTGCCGTGGAAGAACACCAGGCCTGGCTGGACAAGACCCTGGTCCCGCAAGCCAAGGGTGACTTCCGCATCGGCCAGGCGCTGTACGACCAGAAGTTGGCCTTCGCGCTCGACTCGCCGATGTCGCGTGCGGAAATCCGCCGGCGCGCGGAGGCCGAGCTGACCGCGGTGCGCGCGCAGATGTACGACATCGCGCGCGGCGTACTCGCCGGACGCGACGGCGCGCCCGAGTCTCCCGAGTCGCCGTCGCCGGAGCAGCAGCAGGCCACCATCCAGGCCGCGCTCGAGCTCGCCTACGCCGATCGTCCCACCCGCGACCAGGTGGTGGCGACCGCCAAGTCCACGCTCGCGGCGGCCACCGATTTCGTGCGCACCAAGGATTTGATCACCCTGCCCGACGCACCGGTGCAGGTGATCCTGATGCCGGAGTTCCAGCGCGGCGTCGCCGTGGCCTACTGCGATTCACCCGGCCCGCTCGACAAGTCGCTCGACACCTTCTACGCGGTCTCGCCGATCCCCGACGACTGGACCGAGGAACAGACCACCTCCTACCTGCGCGAATACAACACCCGCTCCATCGACGAGCTGAGCATCCACGAAGCGATGCCCGGCCACTACGTGCAGATCTGGCATTCGAACAAGTACCCGTCGGTGCTGCGCGCGGTGCTCGGTTCCGGGTCCTTCGTCGAAGGCTGGGCCGTGTACGCGGAGCGGGTGATGGCCGAGGCCGGCTATCGCGACAACGACCCGCTGTACCGCCTGATCCAGCTCAAGTGGTACCTGCGCACGATCGCCAACGCCATCCTCGACCAGGCCATCCACGTGGACGGCATGAGCCGCGAGGCGGCGATGGAGATGATGAAGAAGACGACCTTCCAGGAAGAACGCGAAGCCGCGGGCAAGTGGGTGCGCGCGCAGCTCAGTTCCGCGCAGCTGCCGACCTACTTCGTCGGCGTGCAGGAGCACCTGGACCTGCGCCGTGCGGTGGAGGCGAAACAAGGCGCGGCGTTCAACCTGAAGGCCTACCACGACAAGGTGCTCAGCTTCGGATCGCCGTCTGCGCGCTACGTGCGTGCCCTCATGCTCGAACAACCGATCGAGTAGCCCATGGCCCTGATCTCGCGCCTGAAGCAGTGGTGGAACCCGGCCTCGCCCACGCCGGTGTTCGTGCCCGACGCGGCCGAGGCCCCGGACCGCCGCGTGAAGGAACGCCGCAACGCCGCCCCCGGCACCCGCGTGCTGATCATCGACGACTCGGCCACGATCGTCGCCCTGCTGCGGCGCATGCTGCGGCAGAACGAACTGGCCACGCTCGAGGCCGGCGACGCCGAGGCCGGCATCGAGCTGGCGCGCACCGAGCGCCCCGACCTGATCTTCCTGGACATCGTGCTGCCGGGCATGAATGGGTTCGCCGCGCTGCGGAACCTGCGCAAGGAGCCGACCACGCGCGACATCCCGGTCATCATGATCAGCGGCAACGAGCAGGCGACCGAGCAGTTCT